>DATISY010000055.1:0-26208 GCA_035468285.1 Acidimicrobiia bacterium
ATCCTCGCCGCCGACGGGACCCTCGACCGGCCCGCGTTGGCCCGTGTCGCGTTCGCCGACGACGCATCCCGCGCCGCGCTCGAGCGGATCACCCACCCCGCTATCAACGAGGAGTTCGGCCGGCGGCTGCGCGACGCCCCCGACGACGCCATCGTGATCTGCGACGTCCCGCTCCTCGTCGAGTCCACCCAGGCCCAGGCCCGGGGCTACCAGCTCGTCATCGTCGTCGAAGCGCCCCGCGACATCCGCCTGGCCCGCCTCGAGGCGCGGGGGGTGCCCCGCGACGACGCCGAACGGCGCATGGCCGCCCAAGCCAGCGACGAGGATCGACGCCAGCTCGCCACCTATCTCATCGACAACCGTGGGGACCTCGCCGCGCTCGATGCCCAGGTCGAGGAGGTCTGGCGCGACCTCGAACGGCGACGCGAGGAGAACACCGCCCGCCCGGACCCGAAGCACCACCACGACGACTGAGCCGTCCCTGCCTTCCCCGACCTGCCCGCGACGATCCGGCTCGATGTTCGGCCGGTGGGGGAGCACGCGGAGGCGCGTGCGCGGGCGGGGCGGGGGGCTCGCCGTCGCGGGCACGCTTCACCGGATGAGCGGCGCTCGACCGACACCGGCGGCCTGAGCCGGTCGGGGGACGCCCCCACCGGGTGTGCCGACGGCTGCTGCGTACCGACCGTCGGAGGGCACGTCCCACGTCACCGGTACCATCGGCTGGTGCCTCCCCTCGAGTTGATCTCCGAGTTCACCGCGTCCGGGGACCAGCCGGAGGCGATCGCCGCGCTCGCCGACGGGATCGAGGCGGGGGAGCGGTTCCAGACGCTCCTCGGGATCACCGGGTCGGGCAAGTCGTTCACGATCGCCTCGGTGATCGCTCAGGTGCAGCGCCCGACGATCGTCCTGGCACCCAACAAGAGCCTCGCTGCCCAGCTGGCCTCGGAGTTCCGCGAACTGTTCCCCAAGAACCGGGTCGAGTACTTCGTCTCCTACTACGACTACTACCAGCCGGAGGCGTACCTCCCGACGACCGACACCTACATCGAGAAGGACTCGTCGATCAACGACGAGATCGACCGGTTGCGCCACTCCGCCACCAGCGCGCTCATGTCGCGCCGCGACGTGATCATCGTGGCGTCCGTGTCGGCGATCTACGGCCTCGGCGCGCCCGCCGAGTACGAGCGGCAGTGCCTCATCCTCGACCGGGGGGAGGAGCGTGACCAGCGGGCCGTCCTGTCCCGGCTCGTGGCGCTGGGATACGAGCGCAACGACGTCGCGTTCACCCGCAACAAGTTCCGGGTCCGGGGCGACACCATCGAGGTCTACCCCGCGTACGAGGAACGGGCGGTGCGGGTTTCGCTCTTCGGGGACGAGGTGGAGCGCATCGCGTCCGTCGACCCCCTCACCGGGGAGGTCGTCGAGGAGCTCGAACGGCTCGTGCTGTTCCCCGCGTCGCACTACGTGACGTCCGAGGAGCGGATGCAGACCGCGATCGAGGGCATCGAAGCCGAGCTCGTCGACCGGCTCGCCTGGCTCGAGAGCCACGACAAGCTCCTCGAGGCCCAACGACTCCGCATGCGGACCACCTATGACCTCGAGATGCTCCGCGAGATCGGGGTGTGCTCCGGGATCGAGAACTACTCCCGCCACCTCGACGGCCGCGCGCCGGGTGAGGCGCCCTACACGCTGCTCGACTACTTCCCCGACGACTACCTCGTCGTCCTCGACGAATCGCACGTCACCGTCCCCCAGCTCCACGGCCAGTACGAGGGCGACCGGTCCCGCAAGGACACCCTCGTCGACCACGGCTTCCGGCTCCCCTCCGCGATGGACAACCGGCCGTTGCGGTTCGAGGAGTTCACCGACAAGGTCAACCAGGTCGTGTTCCTCTCCGCCACGCCCAGCCCCTACGAGCTCGAGACGTCCACCCGCGTCGTGGAGCAGATCGTGCGCCCCACCGGGCTGGTCGACCCCGAAGTCGTCGTGCGGCCCACGAAGGGACAGATCGACGACCTCGTCGCCGAGATCCGCGAGCGCGAGGGACGCGACCAGCGGGTGCTCGTCACCACCCTGACGAAGAAGATGTCCGAGGACCTCACCGACTACCTGATCGAGCTCGGCGTGCGGGTCCGGTACCTGCACAGCGAGGTCGACACCCTCGAGCGCGTGGAGATCCTCCGGTCGCTGCGCCTCGGCGAGTTCGACGTCCTCGTCGGGATCAACCTCCTCCGGGAAGGCCTCGACCTTCCCGAGGTCTCCCTCGTCTCGATCCTCGACGCCGACAAGGAAGGGTTCCTCCGCTCCGAGACGTCCCTCATCCAGATGATCGGCCGCGCCGCCCGCAACGTCGACGGGCAGGTCGTCATGTACGCCGACCAGGTCACCGACTCCATGCGCAAGGCCATCTCCGAGACGAACCGGCGCCGTCAGCGTCAGCTCGTCTACAACCAGGAGCACGGGATCGATCCCCAGACCATCCGCAAGAAGGTCACCGACATCCTCGAGATGGTCCGGGCCCGGGACCTCGGCGACGACACTCCCGCCGTGCGCGGCCGGGGCCGGCGCGGGCGGGCGGCGCCCCGCTCCGCGGTGTTCGACCTCGCCGGCGTCCCCCCCGACGAGCTCGGCCGGCTCATCCAGACCCTCCAGGAGGAGATGCACGAAGCGGCCAAGGACCTCCGGTTCGAGGAAGCCGCCCGGCTCCGCGACGAGATCACCGAGCTGCGCCGGGAGCTTCGCGCCGTCAGCTGACCTGACCCGAACATCCGTTCGTCTCGGGTGGCGGCCCGGTACGATGGGTCAGTGGCGGAGCGAGGCACGACCACCGATCTCACGATCCGTGGCGCGCGCGAGCACAACCTCAAGAACGTCGACGTCCGGCTGCCCCGCGACGAGCTGATCGTCTTCACCGGCCTCTCCGGGTCAGGGAAGTCGTCCCTGGCGTTCGACACCATCTACGCCGAAGGGCAACGCCGCTACGTCGAGTCGCTCTCCGCGTACGCCCGGCAGTTCCTCGGGCAGATGGACAAGCCCGACGTCGACTTCATCGAAGGGCTGTCCCCGGCGATCTCCATCGACCAGAAGTCGGCGTCGCGCAACCCCCGCTCGACCGTCGGGACGATCACCGAGATCTATGACTACCTCCGGCTCCTCTACGCCCGCATCGGCGTCCCGCACTGCCCCACCTGCGGGCGGGTCATCACCCGCCAGACCCCCCAGCAGATCGTCGACCGGGTCCTCGAGCTCCCCGACGGCACCCGGTTCCAGGTCCTCGCGCCCGTCGTGCGGGGCCGAAAAGGCGACTACGACGCGCTCCTCAAAGAGCTCGCCACCCAAGGGTTCACGCGGGCACGCGTCGACGGGGAGCTCCACGAGCTCGGCCAGAACCTCCCGAGCCGGCTCGCCCGCTACGAGCAGCACACCATCGAGGTCGTCGTCGACCGGCTCGTCCGCCGGGCCGGCATCGAGCGGCGCCTCACCGACTCGCTCGAGACCGCGCTCCGCCTCGCCGAAGGCGTCGCCGAAGTCGAGATCGTCCCCCGGGACGACGACACCGCCCCGCGCGGGGAGGAGACCGAGACCCTCACCTTCTCGGAGCACCTGGCGTGCAGCCACTGCGGCCTGTCGTTCGACGAGCTCGCCCCCCGCAACTTCTCGTTCAACTCCCCGTACGGCGCGTGTGAACGCTGCGACGGGCTCGGCACCCGCTTCGAGGTCGACCCCGAGCTCGTCGTCAACGACGACGACCTCAGCCTCGCCGAAGGTGCCATCGCGCCCTGGTCGGGTTTCCGGAGCCGGTACTTCGACCGGGTCCTCGAAGCCGTCGCTGACGAGTACGGCTTCGACATCGACAAGCCCTGGAAACGGCTCCGCAAACGCGACCGCGAAGCCGTCCTGTACGGGACCGGGAACCGGTCGGTACACGTCCAGTACCGCAACCGGTACGGGCGGCGCCGCTCGTACCACACCCCCTTCGAAGGCGTCGTGCCGTGGCTCGAGCGTCGACACTCCGAGGCGGAGAGCGACCGGTCCCGCGAGCAGATCGAGGGCTACATGCGGGAAGTGCCGTGCCCGCAATGCGGCGGCGCCCGGCTCCGCCCCGCGTCGCTCGCGGTCACCATCGGCGCCCTCAACATCTACGAGCTCGGGGAGCTGTCGATCCGCAAAGCCGCCGCGTTCCTCGCCGACCTCGAGCTGTCCGAACGGGACCGCCTCATCGCCGAGCAGGTCCTCAAGGAGGTCAACGAGCGGCTCCGGTTCCTCCTCGACGTCGGCCTCGACTACCTCTCCCTGAACCGGGCGTCGGGGACCCTCGCCGGGGGAGAGGCGCAACGCATCCGGCTCGCGTCCCAGATCGGCAGCGGCCTCGTCGGTGTCCTCTACGTCCTCGACGAGCCGTCCGTCGGGTTGCACCAGCGCGACAACCAGCGGCTCATCGACACCCTCGTCCGGCTCCGCGACCTCGGCAACACCGTCATCGTCGTCGAGCACGACGAGGAGACCATCCGGATCGCCGACCACATCGTCGACATCGGGCCCGGCGCGGGGGAGCACGGCGGCGAGATCGTCGCCGAAGGCCCGCTCGACGCCATCCTGCGCGAGCCCCGCTCGATCACCGGCAAGTACCTGTCGGGGGACCGCACCATCGCCGTCCCGGACCGCCGACGCGAGCCCGGCGACGCCTGGCTCGTCGTCCGGGGCGCGAAGGAGCACAACCTCCAGAACCTCGACGTCGGCTTCCCCATCGGGTGCTTCGTCGTCGTCTCCGGGGTCAGCGGCAGCGGCAAGTCGACCCTCGTGAACGACATCCTGTACCGGGCGCTGATGCAGCGCGTCTACCGGTCCCGGACCGTCCCCGGCCGGCACAAGTCGGTGGAAGGCGCCGAGCACCTCGACAAGGTCATCAACATCGACCAGTCACCGATCGGGCGCACCCCCCGGTCGAACCCGGCGACGTACACCGGCGTGTTCGACAAGATCCGGGCGCTGTTCGCCGCGACCCAAGAAGCCAAGGTGCGCGGGTACCTGCCGGGCCGGTTCTCGTTCAACGTCAAAGGGGGCCGCTGCGAGGCGTGCGCCGGCGACGGGACCATCAAGATCGAGATGCACTTCCTGCCCGACGTGTACGTGCCCTGCGAGGTGTGCAAGGGCGCGCGCTACAACCGGGACACGCTCGACATCACGTTCAAGGGCAAGAACATCGCGGAGGTCCTCGACCTGTCGATCGAGGACGCCCTCGAGTTCTTCACCAACCAGCCGACCATCGCCCGCCATCTCCGGACCCTCGTCGACGTCGGCCTCGGGTACGTGCGGCTCGGCCAGCCGGCCCCCACCCTCTCCGGAGGGGAGGCGCAGCGGGTCAAGCTGTCCGCCGAGCTGGGCAAGCGGGCCACCGGACGGACCATCTACATCCTCGACGAGCCCACCACCGGCCTGCATTTCGAGGACGTGCGCCGCCTCCTCGGGGTGCTGACCCGCCTGGTCGACGCGGGCAACACTGTCCTCGTCATCGAGCACAACCTCGACGTCATCAAGAGCGCCGACTACCTCGTCGACCTCGGTCCCGAAGGCGGCGACGCGGGTGGGCGCGTCATCGCCGAAGGGCCCCCCGAGCACGTCGCCAAGACCGCCGAGAGCCACACCGGCCGGTACCTCGCGCCCCTCCTGGGGCTCACCTGACCGGCGACCGATCCGTTCCGGCGACGGCTGGACGCCCTTCAGGAATGACGGGTGCACGCCGATGATCGCTGGGAATGTCCAGCGTTCGCACCGATCGGGTCAGCGTGCTGCCGCCGCCGGGGTGGTACGAGGATCCAACGTGCTCCAGCGTGGTCCGCTACTGGGACGGCAGCTCGTGGAGCCCCGACCAGGTGCGCACCGCCCCGTCGGCACGTTCCGCGCCGACGCTGGCCCATCCCAGCGTCGAGCCGTGGCCGCCGGCCCCCGCCGATCCTGAGCGCGAGGCCACCGATGCGGTGATCTCGGGCCCGGGCGGCACGGATACAGACTGCGGCTATCGAATCATCGAGACACCGGCGCCCCCGCGACCGTTGTGGCAGGAGACGCCAGCCGACATCACCGGACCGGGAGCGGGCGCAGAACGGGACCGCGCGCCGCAACCCGGTCGCGACGGGACCGCTGCGCCCGAGACGGCCGGCGCGTCACCCACCCAGCCTCGACAGTCGCACGTCAGGATCCTGGCGCTCTCGGTGCTCGTCGCCGCCCTCCTCGTGGGGCTCATCGCGTACATGACGACGCGGCCGTCGAGCTCGTCTGCGCACGCGTCGTCGGGCGCGGCCCCGACCGCCGCGCCACCCCCGGTCCCGACCGGATTCCACCTCAACCCGATCCCGGCGGCCGGGCTCAGCCTGGCGGTCCGAGATACCTGGCTCGCGTTGGATCCAACCTCGAGCGCCTTCAAGTCAGCGGTCCAGCGAGCCGCGGCCGCGAACCCGGCACAAGCAGCGATGCTGCAGCAGTACGGGTCGAACCCGTCCAGCGTCAAGTTCTTCGCGGCGGACGCGAGCAACCCGGTGTACGCCTCGAACGTCCAGGTGACCGTCCTCGGCCTCAGCAAAGCCGTCCTCTCCGATCCGACCGGTGCTCAGGCAGCCTTGCGAGGGTCGATCCCCAACGCCGAGGTTCACCCGGCGACGATCGCGGGGAGTCGGGGGCTCGCCATGACCGGCACCCTCAGCTTCAAGCTGCCGAACGGGACACCGGTCACCATGCACGCCACCGGGTACTTCGTGGCCACCTCGGCAGGTGTGGTGAGCATTGACTTCGCGACCGCCGACACCGGCGCGCAGGATGCCGACGTGCAAGCGAGCATCAGCAGCCTGCGACTCCGCTAATCGCGATTCGTTCTCGACGACCTCAGTCGACGTGGTATCGCCACGGCTTCGGCGCGGGCCGGCCGGCGACCTCGGTGCGGCCCATCGCCCACCGCAGCGACGTCCACGCCCCGGCTCCGGCCGCGTCCACGTCGGGGAAGAGCCGGTCGAGGATCGGGCGGCACAGCTCCTCGGCTGGGACGAACCGCACCCCGACGCCGGTAGCGATGTCGTCGGTGTGGAGCAGCAGCTCGGCCGCGCCCATCGCGGCGAACGCCTCGGGCCCGATCGTCCCCAGCGCGTGGTACGCGCGCGTGTCGCTGGGGGTGCAGCGCACCTCAGCCACGAGAAGATTCCCGGCGGCGTCGACGACCTCGGTCAGCACCTCGGGTGAGGCGCCCGGGTCGGGCTCGGTGGCGAACCCCACCCAACCGTCGCTCGCGCGGGCCGCCAGCTGCGCCGCGTAGGACACCAGAACGTCGGAGAGGTGCGCCGCGGTGTGCCAGCAGTCCCAACTGAGCGTCCCCGCCCGCCGAGACCAGTCCCCGTCGGAGGCCGTGTCGAGCGTCGCGGCGCTCACCTCGACCGCGTGGGCGAGGTCATCGGCGTCGACCCGGGCTCGGACCGTCACGAGGTCATTGTCGCGCACACATCGGGCGTCGGGTCCGAACACGCGGCCGCGTAGCGTCTGGGTGGTGAGCGGCGATTCGTGGGAGACGCACGCCGGATGGTGGCAGCGGAACTTCACCGACGGCGCCGACCCGGAATACGAGGAGCAGATCCTGCCCCTCGCCGACGTGCACCTCGCAGGCGCGACCCGGCTCCTCGACGTCGGATGCGGCGAAGGGCAACTGTCCCGGCGGATGGCTGCCCTCGGTGCCTGGACGGTCGGGATCGACCCCACCGCGGGGCAGCTCGTCACCGCCGCGGCCCGGGGCGGCGCCGTTCGCTACGGCCGGGCGGCCGCCGAGGCGCTCCCGTTCGCGGACGGCAGCTTCGACGCGGTGGTGATCTGCCTCACCCTTGAGCACCTCGACCCGTTCGAGCCCGCGGTCCACGAGGTCGCTCGGGTCCTGGCCCCCGGCGGGCGGTTCTGCCTGTTCCTGAACCACCCGCTGCTCCAGGCCCCGGGGAGCGGCTGGATCGATGATCACATCCTGGAGGAGCAGTACTGGCGCGTGGGGCCGTATCTGCCCGACGACGTCGCCATGGAAGAGGTGGCCCCGGGCATCAGGTTGCCCTTCATGCACCGCCCGTTGAGCCGATACATCAACGTGATGGCTGACCGCGGGCTCCTGGTCGAGTGGATGGAGGAGCCGCCGCCCCCGCCGGGCTTCGTCGCGCAAGCTGCGGAGTACGCCGAGGCGGCGACGATCCCCCGTCTCCTGCTGCTGCGCGCCCGCAAGCACGGGTGACGGCCACCGTCGTCGCGCCGGCCCCCCCGGCCGCGACGACCCAGCGGGCTCGGCGGCGGGTCGCATGGTGGCGCCGCCCGGCGGTCGCGTGCGGGCTGCTCCTCGTCGCCTACATGGGCCTCTCGCTCGCCAACGACCCCCGCGCGTTCCTCGGCACCGACACCGGTGGGAAGGTCGCGACGCTCCGCGCGATGAACGCCCGTGGCGACCTCCAGCCCAACCTCGGCTACTGGGCCGAAGCCTTCGACCCGCACGCGACGTTGCACCCCATCGCGCTCACTGACCATCTGCGCGGCGAGTGGGTGAACGTCACCACGCTCCCCATGCTCTACGCCGGGTACCCGCTGTACGAGCTCGGCGGGCTGCGCGCCATCCTGCTGCTCCCCATGCTCGGCGGGGTGCTCACGGCACTCGGCGCGCGGACCCTGGCGCGCCGGTTCGGCGGCCAGGGCGACCTGGCGTTCTGGCTCGTCGGCCTGTTCACACCGGTGGCGATCTACTCGCTGGACTTCTGGGAGCACACCCTGGGGCTTGCCGCGATGGTCTGGGGGATCGTTGTCCTCTTCGACGTCGCCGACCGACGCGCCGGGTGGCGCGCCGCGCTGTTGGGCGGGGCACTGTTCGGCGTCGCGGCGACGATGCGCACCGAGGCGTTCGTGTATCTCGCCGCCGTCGGCGTCGCGGTGTGGTGGGCCGCCCGGCGGCGCCCCTTCCGCGAGCAGGCGGGGCTGGGCGGCGCGGCGCTGGCCGGTCTGGCGCTCCCACTCGTCGCGAACCAAGGCCTCGAGCAGCTCGTGTTCGGGGCGGGGCTGCGCTCCTCCCGCGCGTCGGGCGCGGTCTCCGGGGGCGGCGGCGCCATCGCGACCCGCGTGCACGAGGCGCTCACCACCACCGTCGGCCTGAACGACTATCACGGGAACCTCGACTTCCTGATCGGGGGGGTCACGGTGGGCGCCTTCGCGCTCGCCGTCGTGCTGCTCCTCGCCCCCGAGGCGCGCCGGCGTCGGCTCGGCTGGGTCGCGCTCGGCGTCGCGGTCTTGTTCTACGCGGCCAGCGTCGGTGACGGGCTCGGGTTCCTCCCCGGGCTGCTCGTCGCCTCGCCGCTCGCCGTCGTCGGGATCGTCGTCGCCCATCGCCGGCCGTCGTTTCGCCGGCCCGTCGCCGTCGCCATCGGGGCCCTCCCGGTCGTGTGGTTCTTCCAGTACGGGGGTGGCGCGCACCCGCAGTGGGGCGGCCGGTACGAGCTGTGCTCCGGGCTGCTCCTGGCGATCGTCGCCGCGGTGGCCCTCGAGACCGTGCCCTGGCGGACCGTGGTCGCCGTCGTGGCGGTCGCGGGCGCGGTCACGGGGGCCGGCCTCGCGTGGCTCTCCCAGCGCAGCCACGGATTCGCGCACGCGGTGGCGACCCTGACGGCCGAGCCCAACCCCGTCGTGACCACCGACATCGCGCACCTGTGGCGGGAGGGGGGAGCCTTCTACACCCCGACCCGCCGGTGGCTGACGACCAACTCCCGGCGGGAGCTCCCCACCGCGGCCCGGGTGCTGGAGCAGACCGGTGCGGCCTCGTTCACCCTGGTGAGCTGGCCCACCCCCACCTCCCCGCCCATCCCGGACCGGCTCGGCCCCTACCGGCGGGGCTCCGGACGGCCCCTGGAGCTCGTGCCCGGCCTGATGCTCCGAGTCACCCAGTACCAGCGCTAGGCGGGGCGGCCCAGGCCGAGCAGGTCTTCGCTCAGCAACGGCCCGGAACCGGCCGATACACCGGGCGTGTGGCGCCTGGCCCGACTGGCCGTCAACGTGGGAACGGGCATCTGCGTGCTCGGCCTGAGCTACGCCCATGCCACCGCGCACGGGTACTCCGTGACGGGCTCGTCACGGTTCGCGTGGTCGCTCGGGTATCTCCTCGCCCTCGACGTCGCGGCGTACGGCTTCGGGCTCCCCGAGGTACCCCGCACCCGGCGGCGGGCGGTGGTCGCCGCGCTCGGGGCCACCGCCAGCGCCGCCGCGGTGATCTCCCTGCTGCAGCTCATCGTCGGCGACGCGCTCCTCCCGCGCGCGGTGGTGTTCGGGTCCGCGCTGGTGCTGGTGCCCTGGTATGTGCTCTGGGCGCGGGCGGCGGGCGACGCCCGGTCGCGTGACGCCGAACGCGACCGCGTGCTCCTCGTCGGCGACTTCGACGAGGTCGACACCCTGCGAGCCGAGCTCGACCGGGCGCCCGAGCGGCACGCGGTCGTCGCGGCCGCGATCACACCGGAAGCCGCCGCGGTCACCGACCCGCCGACCCTCCCGCTGCTGGAGACGGCCGCCGCGGTGCGAGCATCGGTGCTGGTGCTGAGCCGTCGCGCGCAGAGCGACGAGGACGTCGTGCTCCAGGCGGCCCGGCTGCACGAGACCGGTGTACGGGTCCGCACGTTGTCGCTCTTCTACGAGCAATGGCTCGGGAAGCTGCCCGTCGTCGAGCTCGAACGTGTCTCGCTCCTCTTCGACGTGGGTGAGGTCCACGCGCCCCGCTACGCGCGCGTGAAGCGACTCTTCGATCTGTGCCTCGGCGCGACCGGGTTCCTCGCGTTGGTCCTCGTGACGCCGATCGTCGTGGTCGCGAACCTGATCGGGAACCGAGGTCCGCTCTGGTACCGCCAGCCCCGGATCGGGCGCGACGCCGAGCCGTTCTCCATCCTCAAGTTCCGCACCATGCGCACCGTCGACCCGAGCGGGGACCCGACCCTGATCGACGACCCGCGGGTGACCCGCGTCGGTGGGGTGCTGCGCCGCTTCCATCTCGACGAGCTGCCCCAGGTGGTCAACATCCTGCGGGGCGAGCTGTCCGTCGTCGGGCCCCGCCCCGAGCAGCCCCATCTGGTGGCGGAGCTGTCCGCCAAGCTGCCGTTTTACCGTCTCCGGCACCTGGTGCGCCCTGGGCTGACCGGCTGGGCGCAGGTCAAGTACCGCTACGCCGGCACCGACGTCGAGGCGCTCGAGAAGCTCCAATACGAGTTCTTCTACCTGCGCCGCCAGAGCCTCGGGCTCGATGTGCGGATCGTCGGTCGGACGGTGCGGTCGGTGATCGGGCGCGACGGCCGGTGACCGCGCCACCGGTCGACGAGGTCCCGCTGCCGGGGCCGACCCGGGTCTCGGAAGAAGCGCGCGCGGCGGCGCGTGGGTCGCTCGCGCTCACGGTGCTACAGACCGTCGGGCGTCTGCTCGCCTTGGCGTTCGTGCTCGTCGCGACGCGGGCGCTGGCCCCGAGCCAGTTCGGTCGGTACTCGACCGCGTCGGCGTACGTGGTGGTCGGCGGCATCCTCGCCGATTTTGGGACCACGACGGTCATCGTGCGGCGTGTCAGCCGCGCCGCGCACGACGTCGACGAGCTGCTGACCCGCACGTTGCTGACCTGTCTGGCGCTCGGGCTGGCGTCGATGCTCGCCGTCGCGGCGATCGCGCTCCTTGCTGGCTACCCGGCCGCGACCCGCACGGACGTGCTCATCGCGGCGTTGGCGCTCCCGGCGACCGGTTGCCTCACCTCGATCCTCGGGGCGTTCGACGGCCGGGGGCTGATCACCCGGCGGGCCTTCCTCACCTGCTTGTGGTTGAGCGTCATGGCCCTGGGCGGTGTCGCGGGTGTGCTGCTCGATGGTGCCCGAGGCGCGGTGATCGCCCTGCCCGTGGCGTCGACCGTGGCGCTGGTGGTCGCGGCAGGGCAGGCCCGCGCCGTCGGGCTCTGGTCCCTGCGGCTGACGCGTGACGGGCGCGCCGCGTGGGCGTTGCTCCGCGACGCGCTGCCGTACGGGCTGCTCGGCGGGGTCACTGCCCTGCAGCTGCGGTTCGACGTGGTGCTGCTCTCCCTCGTCGGGAGCGCGGCCGAGACCGCCCGGTACGACCTCGCGGTCCGGGCCCTCGAGGCGCTCGCCTACCTCGGCACCGTCGTCGCGGCACCGGCCTTGTTCATCCTGAGCCGTCGCCTCGCCGACGACGATCCCGAGGGAGCCCAGCGGGCCCTCGACCACGCCGGCCGGTTCGTGCTGCTGCTCGGCGTCGGGATCTCCGCGCTCCTCGTCGGGCTCCACGAGCCGCTCACCGTCACCGCGTTCGGGGCCCGCTACCGGGGGGTCGCCGTTCCCCTCGCCATCGCGGGTGGTCAGCTCTGGATCGCGTTCGTCGCCGCGCTGCAGGTCGCCGCCATTGCGGCCGGTGAGCGCATCTGGCGGGCCGTGCCGCTCATCGCGGCGGTGGTCGCGGTGATCGTGGCCCTCGACCTGGCGCTGGTGCCGGCGTTCGGCGCGGTCGGCGCGGCCGTGGCCACTGTCGCCGGCAGCCTGGTGATGGTGACCGCACTGGACCGCTTCCTGGTCCGCACCGCGGCCCTGCGCACCCCTCGACCGGGACCGGGGGTGCTCGTTGCGGGCGCCGTCACCGCGGTGACGGCGTGGTGGCTCGCCCCGGTTGGACTGGTCGCCGCCGGCGTGGCCGCGGTCGGGGTCTATGTGGCCGCGGTGCTCCTGACCGGCACCGTGACCCGCGCCGACCTGGTCCGGCTGCGCCTGCTTACGCGGCGCTCACTCGTCGTGCACTGAGCCCGCACCCGGGCCCCGTCCGTACGCTCGGGCCACGACGCCGGGGGGCCTGGCGGATCGCCGCTGGCGCCACCAGTGCCGCGCGAACGCGGCGGCGTGCGCCGCGCCGCGGCGGGTCCAGATGCCGCGGAACGCACGACGGGGGGGATGGTCGCAGAGTGGCCCGCTGACCTGGACGGCGCGCCAGCCGGCGGCGCGGAGCCGCAGGCAGAAGTCGACGTCTTCGGGGCCGAAACGAGCCGACGCGTCGAGACCACCCACGGCGTCGAAAGCGTCGCGGCGAAACAGTTGGCACGCCCCGATGGCGAACTCCACCTCCCACCATTCGCCGTGCCCTTGGCCGCGTGTCGCCGCGTACAGATCGGTGCGGTTCAGGCCCCGCAGGATCTTGCGGCGAAGGGTGGGAGCGCGCCCGGCGCTCGCCTCGGGTTGCTGGCCCGCGAACACCGGAGCGCTCAACCCGATCGTCGGGTCGTCCTCGAGGGGTTGGACCAGGCGGGCGAGCGCGCCGGGATGGAGGCGGGCGTCGCTGTCGAGCACGCACACGTATGGTGCGGCACCGGCGCGCACCCCGAGGTTGCGGCCGCCGCCGACGCCGCGGTTCGTCGCGCTACGGATGATCTCCACGCGGGGCGTGGTGCAGCGTGCGGGGGGTTCGGAGCCGTTGTCGACGACGGTCACCACGCTGTCGACGCCGGGCTGGTCGAGCGCCGAATCGACCGCGACGGCGAGGAGGTCGCCGTCGTTCCAGGTCAGGATGACCACGTCGACCGGGATCATGACGGTCGTCGCCTCACGACGGCGCCGGTGCGGCTCTCACCTCAGCGGTATCGACGCTGGACGCGGCGGGGCTGAGCGGGTTTTCCCGGGGGTGGCGCAGCCACCTGGCGGCCGCGCCAGGACCGGGATCCCTCCCAGCAGGTACAGGGGGAGCCGGGTGCCGGTGTAGCCGGCGTGTGGGCCAGACCGACGGGCCGAGCAGGAGGCCGAAGCCGAGCAACGCCACGGCCAGCCACGTCAGCACCTCGGAACGGCGCGCGATCACGGCGCCGCGGCCGAGCCCGATCCCGACGAGGAACCAGCCGACGATCTCGGCCGGGTTGGGGCTGCGGGCCAGACTCCGGGCTGGTCTAGTCGACCGTGGCGGCAGGGACGCCGGGCAGGTCGAGCATCCGCTGCAGCGCGAGGCCGGCCCCCTCGGCGGTGTGCTCGTCGACCACGATCTGGTTCACGACCTCGCCCGCGACGAGGTGCTCGAGGCACCACGCCAGGTGCGGCCCGTCGATGCGGAACATCGTGGAGCACGGGCACACCAGGGGGTCGAGCGACACCACGGTCTTGTCCGGATGGTCGGCGGCGAGGCGCTGGACCATGTGGATCTCGGTGCCGACCCCGATCGTGGCGCCGGCCGGGGCGGCGTCGACCCACTCGGCGATCCGCTCGGTCGAGCCGACCCGGTCGGCGAGTGCGACGACCTCGTGGCTGCACTCCGGGTGCACGATGACCTCGCCGGTGGGGTGCTCGGCCCGGAACCCGTCGACGTGGTGGGGCTGGAACCGCTGATGGACGGTGCAGTGCCCTTTCCAGAGCAGGAACGTCGCTTCCTTCACGGCGGGTTCGTCCAGGCCGCCGAGGTCGCGGCGAGGGTCCCAGACCCCCATGTCGGACTCGTCGTAGCCCATCGCGTACCCGGTGTTTCGGCCGAGGTGCTGATCGGGAAAGAACAAGACCTTGTCCGCGCGTTCGAACGCCCACTCCAGGACGATCCGAGCGTTCGAGGACGTGCAGACCGCGCCGCCGTGCTCGCCGACGAAGGCTTTCAGGTCGGCGGACGAGTTCATGTAGGTGATCGGCATGATCCGCTCGACGTCGGTGACGGCGGCGAGCTCCTCCCAGGCCTCGAGGACCTGGTCGAGGTCCGCCATGTCGGCCATGGAGCACCCGGCATTGAGGTCCGGGAGGACGACGCGCTGATGGTCGCCGGTGAGGATGTCGGCGGACTCGGCCATGAAGTGCACGCCGCAGAAGACGATGTCGGTGGCCTGCTCGTTGGCGGCGGCGAACTGGGCGAGCTTGAACGAATCGCCTCGTTCGTCGGCCCAGGCGATCACCTCGGGCCGCTGGTAGTGGTGGCCGAGGATCAGGAGCCGGGGGCCGAGCTCGGCTTTCGCGGCGGCGATCCAGCCGTCGAGCTCGTCGGGGGTCGCGCGGGTGTACCGGTCGGGGAGCGGGGGCTGGAGTCGCAGCATGATGATCCCTCCCTGGCCGAGGGTCAGTCCTCGTCCGGGCTGGCGGCTCCGGTAGTGGCCGGCGGGGACAGCCTGGTCGCCCACCGCGGGGTTGTCGGCCCCGGAGTCGATTTGGGGCGCGGTATTCCAGGCCGGCCCGTGCGCGATCATACCGCCCGACCGTGGCGTCCCCTCTCCCTCGGGGGTCGGCGAGCAGGGCGTACCCCGATGTTCCGACGATCACCGATCAAGGCTGCCGATGGCCGCCGGGCCCAGAGCTCGCACGTCATGGTGGTCGTCGCCGTGCTCCTGATCGCGGCCCGGGTCGCGGCGGTCCCGATCTCGCTCAGCCAGGACGCCACGAAGGGTCGCCGCAAGGTCCTGACCGGCGACGTGGCCCGGTTCCACACCATCGCCCTGCACCGCAAGACCCCGTACCGGGACTTCCCCGTGGAGTACCCGCCGTTGATGCTCGGCGCGATCGAGGCCCTCGACGGCGGTTCGCTGCGGACCGCGACGGTGGCGACGATGTGGTCCCAACTGCTGCTCGACCTCGGCGTCGCGGCGCTGCTGTTCTGGGGATGGGGGCGACGCACCGCGTTCGCGTACCTCCTCATCGGGTTGCCGTTCATCGTCTACCCCTTCCTCTATCTCCGGCTCGACCTGCTGTCGGTGGCGTTGGCGGTGGGCGGACTCGCCCTGGTCCGACGGCGACGACCGGCGTTGGGTGGCGCCGCGCTCGCCCTCGCCTGCTTCGCCAAAATCTGGCCCGTCCTGCTCGCCCCGGGCCTCCTCGTCCGCCGCTCCTGGCGGGCCGTCGCCGCGTTCACCGCGGTCGGGGTCGCGGGCATGGTCGGCTGGGTCGCGTGGGCCGGGACCGACGGGCCGATCCAGGTGCTGTCCATGCGAGGCGCGACCGGCTGGGAGATCGAGAGCACCGTCGGTGCCGTCGTGCGGGCCGTCACCGGTGACCGGGTCCACATCGACCACGGGGCGTGGCGGGCCGGGCTCATGCCCGGCTGGGCCAGCCCGCTCCTCGGCGTCATGCTGTTCGCCGCGGTGGTCGCCACCTGGGTCCTCGCCGACCGGAACCGCCCCCACGGGGCGGGGGTCCTCGACGGCACCGCGGCGCTCGCCGCGATCGGATCCTTCCTTCTCTTCTCTCCGCTGCTGTCACCCCAGTTCCTCATCTGGCTCGTCCCGTTCGCGGCGATTGTCGCCGCGCGGGGGGACTGGCTGATCGGGCGGCTCGCGCTGGTGATCGTGGCGCTCAGCGTCGTCGACCTCAACGTGATCCAGGAGCTGGTGCACACCAACAGCTGGTGGCCCCAGGCCATCGTCCTCGGCCGCAACGTGCTGCTGGTGACGCTGGTCGGGATATGCCTCGCCCGGCTGGTGCGGGGCGCCCGGCGGCCCGCGCTGGGGCTCGCCGCGCCGGCGAAGGTCGAAGCGGCCGCGTAGCCGTCTCGGACCGCCACAATGGGGTGGTGGTCCACCGTCCCGAAACCGGCTCGATCCCCGACAGCCCCGGGTCGTACCAGTTCAAGGACGCCCAGGGCCGGGTCCTCTACGTCGGGAAGGCCAAGAGCCTCCGCAGCCGCCTCGCCAGCTACTTCGCCGACCCCGAGACGCTCGCCCCCCGGACCCGCCAGATGGTCACCGCGGCCGAGACCGTCGAGTGGATCGAGGTCCGCAACGAGGTCGAAGCCGTCTTCCTCGAGTACAACCTGATCAAACGGCACCGGCCCCGGTACAACATCCGGTACAAGGACGACAAGTCCTACCCGTACCTGGCGGTCACCCTCGACGAGGACTGGCCCCGGGCGATGGTGCTGCGGGGCGCCAAGCGGCGTGGGGTCCGGTACTTCGGTCCGTACGCCCACGCGTACGCGATCCGGGAGACCCTCGACCTGCTGCTGCGCACCTTCCCGATCCGGACGTGCACCCGGACCAAGTTCGACCGCCACCACCGCCTCGGGCGCCCCTGCCTCTACGCGCACATCGAGAAATGTGCCGCGCCGTGCGTCGGCGCCATCGACGAAGAGGAGTACGCCAACCTCACTGCGGACCTCGTCGCGTTCCTCGACGGTGACACCGGACCCGTCCTCGACCGCCTCGACAAGCAGATGCACGAAGCCGCCGACGCGCTCGAGTACGAGCGGGCGGGACGGCTCCGGGACCAGATCCTCTCGGTGCGCAAGGCCATCGAACGTCAGCAGATGGTCGCGTCCCGCGAGGAGGACTTCGACGTGATCGGCATCGCCGACGACGCGCTCGAAGCATCGGCGCAGGTCTTCTTCGTCCGGCGAGGCCGCGTCGTCGGCCGACGCGGCCTCGTCGTCGACAAGGTCGAAGACGTCGACCGCGCCGGGCTCGTCGGCGGCCTCCTCGAGCAGCTCTACGCCGGCGCCCCACCCGAGGACGTGCCCCGCGAGGTGCTCGTCCCCGACACCCCCGACGACGTCGAGCTGAGCACCGAGGTGCTGACCCAGGTGCGGGGCTCCCGGGTGCAGGTCCGCGTCCCGAGACGGGGCGCGAAGCGGGAGCTGCTCGGCACCGTGACCCGCAACGCCGAAGAGGCCTTCGCGCAGCACAAGCTGCGACGCGCCTCGGACCACAACGCCCGGGCGCGGGCCCTCACTGCGCTCCAAGACGCGCTCGCGCTGCCCGAGGCGCCGCTGCGCGTCGAGTGCTTCGACATCTCGCACCTCCAAGGGTCCGAGATCGTCGCGTCCATGGTCGTCATGGAAGACGGGCTGGCCAAGCGGTCCGACTACCGGCGGTTCAAGGTGCGTAACCAAGACGGCCAAGACGACCTCGCGGCGATGGAGGAGGTCCTCACCCGGCGGTTCCGGCGCTACCTCGATGAGCGCGAAACGGGCGCCAAGGTCGGGAAACGATTCGCGTACCCCCCCAACCTGCTCCTCGTCGACGGCGGCACGGGCCAGCTGTCGGTCGCGGTCCGGGTCCTCGAGGAGCTCGGGCTCGAGGACATCTCGGTCGCGGCGCTCGCCAAGCGTTTCGAGGAGGTCTACCGGCCGGGCCGGGACGAGCCCGTCCGCATCCCCCGCGACTCCCCCGCCCTGTACCTGCTGCAGCAGGTCCGCGACGAGGCCCACCGGTTCGCGATCACCTATCACCGCCGGCTGCGGGAGCGGCACGCCACCCGCTCGGTGCTCGACGACGTCCCCGGGCTCGGCCCGACCCGACGGGCCCGGCTCCTCAAAGAGTTCGGGTCGGTGAAACGGCTCCGCGCGGTCGACGAAGCCGACCTGGTCGCGCTGGCGTGGCTGCCCGATGCCGTCGCCCGCGCCCTGTACCGCCAGCTCCACGAGGTCAGCGCGTGAGCGGCGACCCCCTCGACCTGCTCGTCATCACCGGGCTGTCGGGAGCGGGACGCTCCGCGGCGGCCGACGTCCTCGAGGACCTCGGGTTCTTCGTCATCGACAACCTGCCCCCGTCGCTGATCCCCAAGGTCGCGGAGCTGGCCCGCGCCCGGGAGCGGCCGGCCCGGTTCGCGCTCGTCGTCGATTCCCGCTCCGGGGCGTTCGTCGACGACCTCTACGCCGCGCTCGCCGAGGTCCGCGACACCGGCGCGACGACGAGCATGCTCTTCCTCGACGCCAGCGACGAGGTCCTGGTCCGCCGCTTCGAGGCGTCGCGTCGCCCGCACCCGCTCGCCGGCACCGGCCGGGTCTCGGACGGCATCCGCCACGAGCGCGAGCTCCTCGAACGACTCAAAGGCGAAGCGGACCTCGTCGTCGACACGTCGAACCTCAACGTGCACGAGCTGCGCGACCGGCTGCACGAGCTGTTCCGCGACGACCAGTCCCCGGGGCAGCTCCAGACCAGCATCGTGTCGTTCGGGTACAAGCACGGCGTCCCCCTCGACGTCGACCTCGTCTTCGACTGCCGCTTCCTGCCGAACCCGCACTGGGTCGAATCGCTGCGCGAGCTCCCCGGCACCGACCCCGCCGTCCGGGACTACGTGCTCGCCCAACCCGAAGCGGGCCCGTTCCTCGAGGAGCTCGGCCGGCTCCTCCAGCTCCTCCTCCCCGCGTTCGCGCGCGAAGGCAAGTCGTACCTGTCGATCGGGCTCGGGTGCACCGGCGGGCGGCATCGCAGCGTCGTCATCGCCGCCGAGCTCGCGCCGCTTATCGCCGGGCTCGGCTTCCCCGCTCGGGTCCACCACCGGGACCTCGAGCGTGAGTGACCGGCCCCGCGTCGTCGCCCTCGGGGGCGGGCACGGCCTCGCCGTCGTGCTGCGCGCCGCCCGCGAGTACGCCGGCGACATCACCGCCGTCGTCAGCGTCGCCGACGACGGCGGATCATCGGGGCGGCTGCGCCGCGACCTCGACGTCTACCCGCCCGGGGATCTCCGCAAATGCCTGGTGGCGCTCGCCGGGCCCGGCAACCCCTGGGCCGGTGCGTTCGAGCATCGGTTCACGGCCGGTGAGCTCGACGGGCACGCCCTCGGGAACCTCATCCTCGTCGGGCTCGCCGAGACCCTCGACGACCCGGTCGCCGCCATCGACGAAGCCGCCCGGCTCCTCGGCGCGGTCGGGCGCGTCCGGCCCGCCACCGCCGAACCCGTCGTCCTCAAAGCCGACATCGAGGGCTCCTCGGTGCAGGGCCAGGTCGCGGTCATGACCGACGAGGGGCGCATCCGCCGCGTCGAGCTCGTGCCCCGCGACGCCGCCGCGCACCCCGACGCGGTCGCCGCCATCGCCGCCGCCGACCAAGTCGTCCTCGCCCCCGGGTCGCTGTACACCAGCCTCCTCTCGGTCCTCGTCGTCCCCGAGCTGCGCGCCGCCGTCGCCGCCGCCCCCGGACGGGTCGTGCAGGTCTGCAACCTGCGGCCCCAGCCGCCCGAGACCACCGGCCTCGACGCCGCCGACCACCTCCGCGCCGTCCTCGACCACCGGGGCCGCGTGGACACCTTCCTCTACGAGCAGGGCGGGGCGCTCCCCGTCGACGACGACCAGATCCGGGCCTGGGACGTCGAGCCCGTCGCTGCCGGGCTCGCCGGACGGTCCGGGCTCGTCCACGATCCCGCCAGATTGGCGCAAGCGCTCGCCGATCTGCTTCAGTCCGAGCAACCAGGGGGTTACACATGACGGTTCGTGTGGGGATCAACGGGTTCGGCCGCATCGGCCGCTCCTTCTACCGGGCGCTGCTCGCCCGCGGCGACACCGCCGACGTCGAGCTCGTCGCGGTCAACGACCCGATGGGGGACAGCGCCACCATGGCGTTCCTCCTCAAGCACGACTCGGTCGGCGGGACCCTCCAGCACGAGGTCAAGCCCAGCGACCAGGGGTTCTCCGTCGACGGTCGCGACGTCCGCAAGCTCGAGGTCATGGACCCCGCCGAGATCCCGTGGGGTGACCACGGCGTCGACGTCGTCATCGAATCGACCGGGCTGTTCACCGCCCGGGACAAGGCCGCGGCGCACCTGCAGGGCGGGGCCCGGCGAGTCATCATCTCCGCCCCCAGCGGCGACGCCGACGCCACCATCTGCATGGGCGTCAACGACACCGTCTTCGACCCCGCGGCGCACACCGTCATCTCCAACGCGTCGTGCACCACCAACTGCCTCGCGCCCCTCGCCAAGGTCGTCAACGATCGCTTCGGGATCGAGCAGGGCCTCATGACCACCGTGCACGCCTATACCAGCGACCAGTCGCTCCAGGACCTCGCGCACCCCAGCCGCAAGGGGACCCCCGACGTGCGGCGCATGCGGGCCGCTGCGCTGTCGATCATCCCGGCCAGCAGCGGCGCGGCGCGCGCGATCGGGCAAGTGCTCCCCGAGCTCCAAGGCCGCCTCGACGGCGCCGCCCTGCGCGTCCCCACCCCCGTCGGGTCGATCACCGACCTCAGCGCCCACGTCCGCGCCCCCGCGTCGGTCGACGACCTCAACGCCGCGTTCGCGGCCGCGGCCAGCGACCCCACCTTCCGGGGCGTCCTCGAGTACAGCGACGAGCCGCTGGTGTCGGCCGACATCGTCGGGAACCCTGCGTCGTGTGTCTTCTCCGCGCTCGACACGATGGCGAACGGGACCCTCATCAAGGTCCTCGGCTGGTACGACAACGAATGGGGCTACTCCAACCGGCTCGTCGATCTGGTCGCGTTCGTCGGCACCGCCTAGGCGGTGCAGCTCCCCCCGCTCGAGGGCCTCCCCCTCGACGACACCACCCGGGCGCTGCTGCGCGTCGACTTCAACGTGCCCCTTCGCGACGGGCACATCGAGGACGACCTGCGCATCACCAGCGCGCTCCCGACCATCCGGTGGCTCCTCGACCAGGGCACCCGCGTCGTCGCGTGCGGGCACCTCGGCCGGCCCCACGGCACCCCCGACCCCCAGTACTCGATGGCGCCGATCGCGGCCCGCCTCAGCGAGCTCCTCGACGCCGCGGTGCCGCTCACACCGACCACCGGGCCCGAGCGCGCCTCTGCGGTGCGTGACCTCGAACCGGGCCGCGCGCTGCTCCTCGAGAACCTGCGCTTCGACCCCGGCGAGACCGCCAACGACCCCGCGTTCGTCGCCCAGCTGGCCGACGGCTGCACCGTCTACGTCAACGAGGCGTTCGGCGCGTCCCACCGGGCGCACGCCTCGATCGTCGGACCGCCCCGTCTCGTGCCCTGCGCCGGGGGTCGGCTCCTCGAACGCGAGGTCGGCGTGCTCGGCGGACTCCTCGACGACCCCGCTCACCCGTTCGTTGTCATCCTCGGCGGAGCCAAGGTCAGCGACAAGCTCGGCGTCATCGACGCGCTCCTCCACCGCGGCGACACGATCCTCGTCGGCGGCGCCATGGCGTTCACGTTCCTCGTCGCCGCCGGCCTCGACGTCGGCGCCAGCCTGGTCGAGGCCGACATGGTCGACCACTGCCGGGACCTCCTCGCGGGCGGCCAGATTCGGCTCCCGACCGATGTTGTCGCCGCCCCGGCCCTCGCCGCCGACGCCGACACCCGCATGGTCGCCGCCGGCGGCATCCCCGACGGCTGGCTCGGCCTCGACATCGGCCCGGGCACTGCGGCCGAGTTCGCCGACGAGATCGCCGACGCCGCCACCGTGCTCTGGAACGGCCCCATGGGCGTGTTCGAGCTCGAGCCGTTCGCCGCTGGGACCCGGGCCGTGGCGCACGCCGTCGCCGACTGCCACGGGTTCACCGTCGTCGGTGGGGGCGACAGCGCCGCCGCGCTGCGCGACTTCGGGCTCGCCGACGCCGTCGATCATCTCAGCACCGGCGGAGGCGCCTCCCTCGAGTTCCTCGAGCACGGCGACCTCCCCGGACTCGTCGCGCTGCGGGAAGGGAAACCATGAGTCGCCGACCGGTCATCGCGGCCAACTGGAAGATGCACCATGACCACCTCGTCGCGATCCAGGTGGTCCAGAAGCTCTCCTATCGGCTCGAAGCGGCCGACTACCACGACACCGACGTCGTCGTCTGCGCGCCGTTCACCGACCTGCGGACCCTGCAGACCCTCACCGAAGCCGACGAGATCCCGATCCTGCTCGGCGCGCAGAACTGCCACTGGGAAGAGCAAGGCGCCTACACCGGCGAGGTCAGCCCCGTCATGCTCGCCAAGCTCAACGTCAAGTACGTCATCGTCGGGCACTCCGAGCGCCGCCAGCTCTTCGGCGAGACCGACGAGATGGTCAACCGCAAGGCCAAAGCTGTCCTCAAGCACGGCATGATCCCCATCGTCTGCGTCGGAGAGACGCTCGAGGAACGCGACCGCGGCGACACCGACGAGCGGGTCCGGGACCAGATCGCGGGCGCGTTCACCGGTGTCCGCAGCGCCGACGCCGAGCGGTGCGTCGTCGCCTACGAGCCCATCTGGGCCATCGGCACCGGCCGTACGGCCACCCCCGACGACGCCGCCGCCACCATCGGTGTCATCCGCGAGGCCCTCCGGTCCCTCTTCGCCGGCGTCGCCGACGACATCCGCGTCCAGTACGGCGGGAGCGTCAAGCCCGGCAACATCGCCGAGCTCATGCGGCGTCCCGAGATCGACGGGGCCCTCGTCGGCGGCGCGTCCCTCGACCCCGACGACTTCGCCCGCATCGTGCAGTACCGCCGCTGACACCAGGCTGTCGCCGCCCACGCCGGGCCGCCCCCGAGCCACTGGGACCCCACGGTCCGCTTCCCGGCTCCGAGTAGGGTCCGGCCCTGCGGGCGGAGAAAGACCCGCACGCCCCGGGTGGTAAGGCGCGGTGAGTGCACCGCCGCTGCGACCCGGCGCCACGGGCCCCGGACGGTAGGATTATGCGGTGCTGAACGCGATCATCCTCGTCATCGACATCGCGGCCGCGCTCACGCTCATCTTCCTCATCCTCCTGCACTCCGGGCGCGGCGGCGGCCTCTCCGACATGTTCGGCGGCGGCCAGCTCGGCGGCTCGATGGCCGGCTCCACCGTGGTGGAGCGCAACCTGGACCGGCTCACGATCGTCGCCGCCACCGTGTTCACCTTCACCACCGTCATCCTTTCCCTGCGACTCCAGTAAGGCCACCGCCGGCACCGCGCCGCGCCCGCACGCGTCGACCCGACGCGCGTCACCGGCGGGTCCGCCCGGCATCCCTCGTTTCGAACGAGGCCTGTGGTAGCACGGTCGTTCGGCCGTACCGGACAAGGGGGTCGTGGGGTGAAGTCGCCTCGATGGCTCCGCGTCGCGGCCCCGATCGCCCTCGGCGCGCTCGGCGCGTCGCTCGTCGCCGCCCCGGCCGTCGCCCACTCCGCGTCGACTCAGCGTCGGGTGGCGCCCCACGGTGAGATCACCGTCGGCGCGGAGCAAGAGCCCAGCTGCGCCGACTGGATCGACGCCTGCGCCGGCGAGACCTGGGGGGTGTGGACGATCGAGGAGCACACCATGCCCCGGGTGTTCGACATCGTGGCGCACGGCGGCCAGTGGGTGTACCAGCCCAGCGTCCTCATGGCCGCCGCCCCCACGCTCTCCACCGTCGGTGGCAACCAGGTCGTCACCTACCCGCTGAACCCCAAAGCGGTGTGGTCCGACGGGCAACCCATCACCGCCACCGACTTCAAGTACACCTGGGACCAGATCGCGCACGGCGCCAACATCTACGACCGGACCGGCTACGACCGCATCGCGTCCGTCGACGACACCAACCCCCACACCGCGGTCGTCACCTTCCGGTCGCCGTTCGCGGGGTGGCGCCAGCTGTTCGGCGGCGGGTTCTACGGCATCTTCCCCAGCCACCTCCTCGCCGGGAAGGACCGCGACGCCCAGATGAAAGACGGCTACAGCTGGTCGGGCGGCCCGTTCAAGGTGCAGACCTGGGACAAGGGCGTCCGGATCGTCCTCGTCCCCAACCCCACCTACTGGGGGCCCAAACCCAAGCTCGCCAAGGTCACGTTCCGGTTCCTCACCGACACCGCGGCCGAGTTCCAAGCCTTCCAGGGCGGCGAGGTCTCCGCGATCTACCCGTCACCCGAACCGGACGTCGTCCGCTCCCTCAAACGCGGTGTGGCCGGTGCCAGCACCGTGTTCAACGCCGACACCGGCAACATCGAGGCGCTGTGGATGAACAACGCAGTGTTCCCGTTCGACTCGGTCAAGGTCCGCCAGGCCGTCGCGTACTCCATCGACCGAGACGCGATCGTCCGGCTCCTCTTCGCGCCCCTCGGGGTCACGCACCCCACCAACTCGCTGAACCCGCCGATCCTCGCCCCGTACAGCGACCAGCATGCCTTCGCCGGCTACCACCGCGACCTCCGCCAGGTCGACCGGCTCATGACCGCCGACGGCTGGCAGAAGTCCGGCGGGATCTGGCAGAAGAACGGCCGGCCCGCGCAGTTCAGCATCCAGTCCACCGCCGGTGACAAGCGGCGCGAGCTCATCGAGCAGATCCTCCAACAGCAGCTCCACGACGCCGGGTTCACGCTCACCGTCGACAACAAGGACGCCAACACCCTCTTCGGGCAGGTCCTCCCGGGCGGGAACTTCCAGGCCGGCCTCTACGCCGAGGTCGTCACCGACCTCGACCCCGGGCTCTGCAGCACCTTCTGCGCCAAGAACATCCCCGCCGCCGCGAACAGCACGTCGGGACAGAACTACACGCGCACCAACATCCCCACCCTCGACCCGCTCCTGGAGACCGTCGACACGAACACGAACGACGCCGCGCGGGTCCAAGCCTCGAAGACCGCCGACCGGATCCTCGCCGACCAACAGGTCACCTTGCCGCTCGACCCGCTGCCCAACATCGGCGTGTGGAGCAGCCGCATCACGGGCGTCCAAGGCGACAACCCGGTCTTTGCCATCTTCTGGAACCTCAGCCAGTGGCAGGCCCAGTAGCCGCGCCGTGCTGAGCTACGTGGGCCGGCGGGCCCTCTACTCCGTCCCCGTCATCCTCATCGCCTCGTTTCTCACCTTCGCGTTCGTGCGGGCCACGTTCGACCCCACAGCCCGGCTCCGCTCGTCCCGCGAGGCCACCACCGCGATCCGAGCCGAACGGGTCCGCCTCGGTCTCAACCGGCCCCTCGTCGAGCAGTACGGGTCATGGCTCGGCAAGTTCGTGCAGGGCGACTGGGGGACCAGCGAACGCACCCACGAAGCCGTCACCGCGCAGATCGGCCGGGCGCTCGGCAACACGACCCAGCTGATCGTCTGGGGGGTGCTCCTCGCCGCGCTCGTCGCCGTCACGATCGGCGTCTACTCGGCGCTGCGCCAGTACTCGGTGCTCGACTACACGTTCACCGGCATGTCGTTCATCGGGTTGGCGCTCCCGCCGTTCTGGTTCGGGCTCATCGCGATCGAGTTCCTCGCCGTCGGCCCGAAGCAGTGGTTCCACCTCTCCGAGGCGCCGCTGTTCTTCGTCGGGCTCCACGGCAGCTCCGGCGGTGTCCTCGACTACGCCCGCCACCTCGTGCTCCCCGTCCTCACCCTCACCGTGCAGATCATCGCCGGATGGAGCCGGTTCCAGCGCGCCTCGATGCTCGACGTCATGTCGAGCGACTACATCCGCACGGCCCGCGCCAAAGGGGTGCCTCGCCGCCGCGTCGTGCTCCGCCACGGGCTCCGCAACGCCCTGGTCCCACTCGTCACCGTCATGGCGCTCGACATCGCGGCCCTCTTCGCTGGGCTCATCGTCACCGAGTAGTTCTTCTCCATCGACGGCATGGGCAAGCTGTTCCTC
>DATISY010000056.1:0-27626 GCA_035468285.1 Acidimicrobiia bacterium
GATCCGGATCCCCCACTGCCCGAGGAACTGCTGCTGCCAGAACCCGTCTTCGAACGCGTCGGGGCCCGACAGCATCCCGTGCGCTCCCTCGACGGCCATCGCCAGGTCGCCGTTGCGGGCGGTGTGCTCGGACACGGCGAGCTTCGCGACCGAGCTCTCGGGTCCGAGGGCGCGACCGGCGCGCATCGCCGCTTGGGCGCGCTGTCCGAGCCACTTCAGGATCTCGAAGCGCGTGTAGGCCGCGGCGAGCCGTTGACGGACCACCGGGTCGGTGGTGGAGCCGTAGTGGCGGGCCAGCTCGACGTAGTCCCGGAACCCGATCCCGGAGCCGCCGCCGCTGATGAGCGTGCGCTCGTTCATGAGGGTCGTCTGCGCGACTCCCCATCCGCCGTTGACGGCCCCGAGGAGCTGGTCGGCAGGGACGCGGACGTCGGTGAGGAACGTCTCGTTGAAGTGCGCGACACCGGTGATCTGACGCAGCGGTCGGGCCTCGACGCCGGGGGTGCGCATGTCGACCAGGAAGTAGCTGATCCCGCGGTGCTTCGGGACGTCCCAGTCCGTCCGGGCGAGAAGGATCCCCCAGTCGGCGAAGTGCGCGAAGGAGTTCCAGACCTTCTGGCCGTTGACGATCCACTCCTCGCCGTCTCGCGCGGCCCGAGTCGTCAGCCCGGCAAGGTCCGAGCCTGCCCCGGGTTCGCTGAACAGCTGGCACCACACCTCGTCACCGCGCAGGGTCGGGGCGATGAAGCGACGCTTCTGCTCTTCGGTGCCGTGCACGAGGAGGGTGGGGACGACCATGCCGAGCGCGACGGCGAACACACCGGTGTCGACCTCATAGCGGGCAACTTCCTGGCGCCAGACCCGCTCGAGGTTCGGGCTCTCACCTCGGCCGCCGTACTCACGGGGGACGCTGATCCCGGCGTAACCGGCGTCGAACAGCCGACGCTGCCAGTCACGGCAGGCCGCGACGTGCGCCGGTTCGTCTTCCTGACCGGCCTGGGCGACATGTCGTTTGAACTCGCTGGCGTCGTGACGGCGTCGGGTGGCGTTCGCCTCGAGCCAGGCCCGGGCCTCGTCCCGAAAGGCGCGCTCCTCGGAGGTCTCGGTGTCAGCTTCGAGCCTGGTCACCGCTTCTGGTCGACGGCGTCGAGCGAGGCGCCCACGACCCACATGGCGAAGTACTGCGCCGCGCCGCCGTAGGCCTGCGCCAGCCCCACGGTGGCGTCGGGCACCTGGTGCTCGCCGGCCCGGCCGCGGACCTGGAGGGCCGCTTCGGCGAACCGGAGCATCCCGGACGCGCCGATCGGGTTCGAGGACAGCACACCGCCGGAGGGGTTCACCGGGAACGAACCGTCGATCTGGGTCTCGCCGCTCTCGACCATCCGCCATCCCTCGCCGGGATCGGCGATGTCGTGGCCTTCGAGCCACATCGGCTCGTACCACGAGAACGGCACGTACAGCTCGGCGATGTCGACCTGCTTGCGAGGGTCGGTGATCCCCGCGGCCTCGTAGACCTCGTGCGCGCAGTCGACACCCGCCTGGGGCCGTACCGGGTCGCGACCGGGGAACGTCCCGAGCTCGCTGCGCATCCCGGTGCCGAGTACCCACGCCGGGCGGTGCGGGGCCCGCGCCGCGCCGTCCTCGGTCGTGATGACCAACGCGCACGCCCCATCCGAGGACGGGCACGATTCGTGCCAGTGGATGGGCGCCCACAGCATCGGGGATTCCTTGACGTCCTCGATGGTGAGGTCCGGCATCTGGAGATGGGCGTACGGGTTCTTCGCGGCGTTGCGCCGGTCCTTCACCGCGACCATCCACCCGATGTGCTCTGGCGCCCCGGATCGGTCCATGTAGGAGCGCATCCAGGGGGCGAAGATCCCGCCGGCGCCCATGCCGCCGCTGCGCCCCCCGGCGAGGCCCCACTGGGCGTTGCCTTCGGCTTGCTTCTCGTACGCGACGGTGAGGACGCGGTCGTGCACACCGGTCTGCACCAGGTGCGTTGCGACCAGCGCGGTGGAGCCGCCGACGCTGCCCGCGGTGTGGACGCGCATGATCGGCTTCCCGGCCGCGCCGAGGGCGTCGGCCATGCTCAACTCGGGCATCATGACACCCTCGAACGGGTCGGGCGCCTTGCCGAGCACAACCGCGTCGATATCGGTCCAGGTGAGCTCGGCATCGTCGAGCGCCCGCTGCGCGGCCTCGCGCACCAGTCCGGGGAGCGACACGTCGTCGCGCCGTTTCTTGTGCTTGGTCTGTCCGATCCCGACGATCGCGGCGGGGCGACTCATGTCACTCTCCCTCCAGCACGCACACCAGGTTGTGTTGGAGACACTGACCGGACGTGGCGTGCGCCACCGCCCGGTTCGCTCCGCGCTCCGCGATGGCGCGGGCCGCCTCGGCGAACCGGGCCAGACCGACGGCCATGACCGGGTTCGCCGCGAGCGGACCCCCGGACGGGTTCACGTCGACGTCGTCGCCGAGACCGAGGGCCTCGCGCAGCAGGTGCTCTTGGTGCGAGAACGTCGCCGAGAGCTCGGCAACGCCGACCGGCTTGTCGCCCACGCCGGCGTGGGTGCCGGCCTGACGAGTGGAGAGCGATTCGGTGAGGTCGCGCATCCCGGGCTGGTGGGGCTCGACCCGGTGGTCGATCCCGCGGATCCACACCGGCCGGTCGCAGACGGACCGGGCCTTCTCCGCGGTGGCGAGGATCACCGCGCACGCCCCGTCGGAGATCGGCGGCACGTCGTGGCGGCGCAGCGGCGCCGTGAGGTACGGCTCCTGGAGCAGCGCCTCGACGTCGCTCTCCCCCGACACCTGCGCGTACGGGTTTCCGACGGCGCTGGCTCGGCTGCGGGCCGCGGTCTCGGCCATGGCCCGCTCGGTGATGGTCCCCTTGTCGAGCATGGCGCGAGCCTGCAACGCGGCGAGGGAGACCGGGTCGGCCCCGAGCGGCGTGAGCGTGTACGGGTCCATCTGGAGCGGATAGATCTCGGCGGGGTTCCCCGGCGAGGACTTCCCGGATCCGAACGCGAGCGCGAGGTCGAGGTCGCCGTGCTGGAGGCGTACCCACGCCTCGTAGAGCGCCCACGCGCCATCCATCTCGACGTGCGATTCCGAGATGGGGGGCCAGGCGCCCACGGCCTCGAGATTCGACACGAACGCGAAGGTCTGTCCGGACAGGTAGTCGCAGCTCCCGGCGCACGTGAAGCCGATGTCGCGCCGGTCGATCTTCGCCCGCTCGATCGCTTCGCTGATGACGGGGAACAAGAACTGCGGTTCGGTGAAATCGGCTTGCCGCCAGCTCGGCGACTGGGCGTAGCCGATGATCGCGATGTCTTCCACGCTCAGAACACCCGGCCTTTGAGCTGATCGGCGGGCACGTCGGGTTCGCCGGTGAGGCGCCAGCCGACAATGCAGCCCTCGGCGCCACCCCAGCTGCGGTTCGTGATCTCGTCGATGCTGCGCTCACCGGCCGGTTTCCAGACCGCCTCGACCCGCTGCCCGACGTGGACGTCTTCGACCGGGACGTCGACGATGTCCTGGAGATTCATCATGCCGCCCACCCCGTCGAGCAGGATCGAGGCCCGCACGAACGGCTCGGTCTCCTGCTGGCCGTAGTACTGGACCGGGGTGACGACGGTGTAGTTGGTGATGACGCCCCGGTCGGCGAGCACGACCTCGTCGGCGTCGGTGGTCTCGACGACGCAGATCGGGCAGTACCCGCGCGGTGGCGCATAGACGAGTCCGCAGCTGGGGCACTTGTGGGCGATGATCCGGCCCTCGAGCAGCTCCTCGGCGTAGCGGCGCACGACGGGGCACAGCGGCTCGTGGTACTCGAGCTGCATGAAGTAGTCCATCATCCGGACGTTGCCGTCGTCGGGCGCCTCTGCTTTTCCGTCACTCATGTCGACGCCTCCGGCACGAAGACGAGGTCGGCGATGTGCCCGGCCCGTTCGTCCTTCCAGCGGGGCACGACGCGCATCCCGGTCCGCATCCGGTCCATGGAGCCGGCGTCGACGGCGTGGAACAGGCCGGTGTCGGCACCGTCGAGGCGGATGAGCGCGAACGCGAACGGATGGTCGAGCGGATGCTTGCGACCGGGCTCGGTCACCCAGGCCCACGTCTCCACGACGCCGCCGGGACCGACCTCGACCAGGTCGGTTTCGAGCGGCTCACCGGTGGCCGGATCCCACTCCAAGGGCGGCACCAGGACGCGGCCGGCGCCGGTGCGGGCCCCGAGGATCGTGGCGTTGCGCAGCCCGGTGAGGAAGGGCCCGAGCACCGGCCCGAGGGTCCGGGTGTAGGGGAACTCGATGGCGTGCGTGGTCATCCGCTGGTCAGGCACCGCCGGAGTAAAACACGTTCCATTTCCACGCCACAAATGGAGCGGTCAGCGGCCGTCCAGCAGGAGCCGCGTGGCGGACTCGAGCTCCTGGTTGACGGTCGCGGTGTCGTTCCACCCGTTGACCCACCCGACGAGCCACCCGAACCACACCATGCGGAGCGTCCGGGCGGCGCGGGCCTTGACGGCCGGGTCGAGGTCGCCCATGGCGCCGGCGAGCACCCGGTCCATCGTGGCCATGAGCTCGATCTGGCAGTCCCGGACGGCGGGGTCCGGTGACGCCGAGGCGGTGACCAGCGCCGCGGTGCGGCGGGGCTCGTGCTCGGCGGCCTGCATGGCCCGGCTGAGGAACTCCACGACCCGGTCGGCGGCCGTCGGGCCTACCGGGGGGCGACGGGCGAACCGGTCGGCGAGGTCCCGCCACAGCTCCAGCTGACAGGCGGCGAGCAAGTGGTCTTTGGAGCTGAAGTACCGGTAGATGGTGCCGAGCGCGACTTGGGCCCGGGTTGCGACGTCGCGCATCTGCACCGCGTCGTACCCGCCTTCCGCGGCGAGGCTCATGGCAGCGTCGAGGACGCGGTCGCGGCGGGCGGCCTGGTTGGGCGTGAGCGTCTCGCCGCCGACGACCATCACGTCCCCTCGGGGTCGGCGGGGAGGCCCCCGACGACCCGTTCCTGGGCGACCGCGTCGTCGTCCTGCACGAGGTCGAGAACAGCGGCCGCGACGTCGTCGGGTGAGAGGAGTCCCATCACGGCTTCGGCGGCCGTGGCCCAGTCGGCCCAGCGCTGCCCATCGCCTGACTTCGGGAGCAGAGGCGTGTCGACGAGCCCGGGCAGGACGGCGTTGACGCGGATCCCCTCCTCGGCGAGGGGGGCGCACGCCCGGGTGAACATCGCGACGCCGGCCTTCGTCGCCGAGTAGATCGGGTCGGGTGTGAGGGGGAACAGCGCGGCCATGGACGCGGTGTTGACGATCGCTCCCCCACCCCGGCGGCGTAGGACGGGGACCGCAAGTCGGGTGCCGACGACAACGCCGCCCAAGTTGACGTTCATGACGCGCAGCAGCGTCTCGGGGGTGATGTCGGGCCAGAGCGGCTCACCGCTCACCAGGCCCGCGTTGTTGAACACGATGTCGACGCCGCCGTAGGCATCTTCGGCGGCGGCGAACATGGCCTCGAGGGACCGTGGCTCGGTGACGTCGGTGCGGGTCGATGACCCGGCGCCCCCGGCGTCGTGGATCAGCCCGACCGTCTCGTTGGCGGTGGCCTCATCGATGTCGGCGGCGAGCACGGTGGTGCCGGCACGCGCGAACGCGAGGGCGGTGGCCCGGCCGATGCCCGACCCTGCCCCGGTGACGACGGCAACCTTGCCGGCGAGCTCCATGACGGCGCCATGCTCCCAGGTTTCGAGAACGTGTTCCACTATCGGGCTGGTGGGCGTACGCTCCCCACCCGTGGAGGAGCGCCGCACGGCACCGGACGGTCCCCGCCTCGCGTTCGCGCACGTGGACGATGTCCCCTGGACCGAGGTCATCGCCCAGCAGCACGGTGATCGTCGGGTCTCGGTGCACGAGAAGTTCCTGGAGTGGACACCGCAGCGGATGGTGGTGCTGGGCCGGTACGACCCGGGGATGATCATCGAACGGCACGGGCACCGCAGCGACAACCTCGTGTATGTGATCGAGGGCGACCTGACGGTCGGTGATCGGCCCTGCCCGGCGGGGACGCTCATCACGCTGGAGCGCGGCGCGGTGTTCGGCCCGCTCGTCGCGGGTCCCGACGGCTGCTTGCTGTTCGAGACCTGGGGCGACGACGTCACCCCCGTCCCCGCCGACAAGGACGGGTACGCCCGGCTGCTCGCGGAACGCGGGGTCGAGCGACTCCCGAACCCGCCCTTCGAGAAGCCAGCGGGCGCGCCCGACAACGACCTCGGGAGCGGTGACCGCTGGTCCTAGGGGCCGGGGACGAGCAGCTCGGCGATCACCGACAGTGCCGTGTCGAGGCGCGCCGCGGTGGTCTCGTAGACCGCGAGCGGCTCGCCGTAGGGGTCAGCGACCTCCTCGGCGCCTCGCCCGGGTGTGGCCCCGTCCCGCTCGGCGGCGGCGCGTCCAGCCCAGGCCCGGACCGTCTCGTCAGCGCGACGGGGTCCGATCCGGGTGCCGAGCCGGGCCAGCTCCGGGACGAGGAAGGTCCGCGCGGCGGCGTCCGGGTCGAAGGCCTGCACGCCCCAGACGTGGCTGCGGGTCATCGCGAGGATGAGGTCGGCGTCGCCGACCAGCGCGGCGGTCAACGGCTGGCTGTGATGCGCCGAGAGGTCGAGTCCCCGTTCGGCCATGGCCCGAACCGCGGCGTCGGTCGCGGGTCCGTCCCAGGCCAACGTGCCTGCGGAGTGGACGCGGGCCGAGGAGCCGCGCGCCGTCAGGTGCGCGCGGAGGAGCGCCTCCCCCATCGGGGACCGCGCGATGTTGCCCGTGCAGACCACGAGCACCGTGAAGTCGGACAGGTCGTCGATGGGTGGCGATCGTAGGAGGCCGTACACTGCGCGCCGGCGAAGGGGGATCGACCGGTGGATGGTGGCGAGGGCGGCCCGGCCATGTCGGTGATCGACGCTGACGGCCATGTGTGGGAACCCGAGGCGGCGTGGGAAGAGCATCTCGACCCGGCGTACCTCGACCGCCGCCCGCGGATCGTGCTCGATGAACGCCGAACGACCCGGTACCTGATCGAGGATCGGCTGATGCCGTCGGGGACGGGTCGGGCCGCGTGGGCCCCGGAAGGGTTCCGGGAGGCGTCTCTGCACCGACCCGGTGGCGTCGACCCGGCCGCGCGTCTCGTCGACATGGATGTCGACGGCATCGACGTCGCGGTGCTGTACGGCACGCTCGCCTTGGGTCTGTGGTCGATCCGCGACCTGGGCCTCCAGGTGGCGTGCTGTCGCGCGTTCAACGACTGGCTGGCCGCGTACTGCGCGACGGACCGGGTGCGGTTGCGGGCCGCGGCGGCGTTGCCGTTCGGGTCACTCGACGCTGCGGTCGACGAGGCCGAGCGCGCCGTCACCGACCTCGGCGCGGTCGTCCTGACGATCCCGGGCGCGGTCCTCGGGCGAAACCTCGACGACCCGGCCCTGTTCCCCCTGTACGCCGCGGCGGAGCGGCTCGACGTGCCCCTCGGCGTCCACGCCGGGGGCACCGGCCTCGCTATCGACCGCTTCGTCGACCAGTACGCGATGGCGCACGCATGTTCGTTCCCGATGGACATCATGCTGGGCGCGACCGCGCTGCTGTGCGGCGGTGTCCTCGAGCGGTTCCCACGGTTGCGCGTCGCGCTCCTCGAGGCTGGGTGCGGCTGGTTCCCGGCGTTCCTCGAGCGTCTCGACGAGCACTTCGAGAAGCGACCGGGTGAGATGGCGGCCCTGACGCGGCCGCCGAGCACGTCCGTCGAGGAGGGCCGGGTCGTGATCTCCTGTGAGCCCGAAGAGCACGGCATCCGGTACGCCGCCGAGCGGTTGGGCTCGGGCGCGGTCGTCTACGCGTCGGACTACCCGCACTGGGACACCGAGTTCCCCGGGTCGGTCGCCGCCATCCGGGACCGGGAGGACCTCGACGCCGGGACCCGCCGCGCGATCCTGGGGGACAACGCCCGGCGGCTGCTCGGCTCCCGGTTCGAGCACGCCCCCGTTGCGGTCGAGGGGGGACCACGATGACGTCACGTACGCCGGTCACCAAGCTGCCCGAGCCGGACCTGGGCTTGACCCTGATCCCAAAGGATCGCTACCTGTCGCCGGAGTACCTGGCCGCCGAGTATGAGCGGCTGTGGCCCCGGGTCTGGAACCTCGTCGGGCCAGTCTCGGATGTCGCCGAGCCCGGCGACTACCTGGTCTTCGACCTCGGACCGGAGTCCATCCTCGTCGTGCGCGGCGACGACGACCGGGTCCGGGCGTTCCACAACGTGTGCCAGCACCGGGGCCGCCGGCTCCGAGAGGCGGGCAGCGGGCACGCGTCGACGTTCCAGTGCCCGTACCACCTGTGGACCTACGGCCGGGACGGCGAGGTGACGTGGGTCCCCGACGCCGAGGACTTCCCCCAGGGGGACCCGACCGGCTGCCTCGGTCTCCCCGAGGTGCGCTGCGAGACCTGGAACGGGTGGGTGTTCGTCAACCTGGACCCCGACGCGGAGACGCTGCGCGAGTTCCTCGGGCCCCTCGTCGAGCACCTGGGGCCCTACGACTTCGGCACCAACTACCACCTCGTCGAGGACATTTCGATGGCCTGGTCGTGCAACTGGAAGGTCGGCGTCGACGCGTTCAACGAGGTGTACCACGTCCAGGGAATCCACCCGGAGCTGCTGTCGTTCACCGACGACGTTGACTGTCCCGTCGACATCCTCGGCAAGCACAGCCGGTTCATCTTCCGTGTCGGCTACCCGAGCCCCCGTTGGACCGACGAGCTGGCGCGCCGTGAGGGCTACACCGACCACCGCCAGATCACCCAGATGATGCGCACGATCATGGAGGGCGCTGGTCTGGACCCGAGCGACTTCGAGGGCCGTCCCGACGCGGTCCGCCCGGCGCTGTTCGAGGCCCGCCGCGAGTACGGCCGGCGCAACGGGCTTCAGTACGACGAGCTCGCCGACGAGCAGCTCACGGACGACTTCCACTACTTCATCTTCCCGAACATCACGCTGAACATCAGCGCCGACCACTTCTGGTTCTTCCGGCACCGGCCCCATCCAACCGACCCGGAGCAGATGTGGTGGGACTTCCAGACGTACGTGCGCCTGCCCGACGGTGTCGACCCGCCCGCGCGACCCGAGACGATCGTGTGCGCGTTCGGTGACGGCACCGAGCAGAAGCTGCACCTCGCGCTCCAACAAGACGCGGCCGCCTCCCCGCCGGTGCAGGCCGGGATGCACTCCTCGGGGTTCACCGGCCTGTACCTGGCGCACCAAGAGCGCCGCATCCGCCACTTTCATCGAGTGCTCGAGGACTACGTCGGGTCGTGACCACGTACGTGTCCGTCGCCGCCGAGCGCGACGTCCGCCCCGGGCGAGCCCGCTCGGTCGAGGTCGGCGCCGTGTCCCTGCTGCTCTGCAACGTCGACGGCGACATCTACGCCGTCGCGGACGTCTGCACCCACGACCGAGGACCACTCGGCGAGGGCCGGCTGCGCGGCGCAGCGATCGAGTGCCCCCGCCACGGGGCCCGCTTCGACGTCCGCGACGGCTCGGTGCTCACCCCGCCCGCGATCCGGCCGCTGCCCACCTACGCGACCCGTGTCGTCGACGGGCAGGTCGAGGTCCTGGTCCCCGAGGAGGCGTCCCCGTGAGCGGGCCGCTCGAGGGCATCCGGGTCGTCGAGCTCGGCGTCTGGGTCGCCGGTCCCGCCGCGGGCGGGATCCTCGCCGACTGGGGGGCCGAGGTCATCAAGATCGAGCCCCGCGACGGTGACCCCGCGCGCGGGTTCCTCGCCATGCTCGGCGGCGACGTCCCGTTCAACCCGCCGTTCGAGCTCGACAACCGCTCCAAGCGGAGCATCGTCGTCGACCTGGCCGTGCCTGCAGGGCAGGCGCTGGCCCTCGAGCTCCTCGACCAGGCCGACGTGTTCCTCACCAACATCCGCCTCGACGCGCTCGAGCGGCTCGGCCTCGACGCGCCCCGCCTGTTGGAGCGTCACAAGAGCCTCGTGTACGGGATCATCACCGGGTACGGGCTCGAGGGCCCGGAGCGGCTCCGCGCCGCGTACGACATCGGCGCGTTCTGGGCCCGGAGCGGAATCGCGGGGCTGCTCGCCGCTCCCGGCGGGGACCCGCCCTTCCAGCGGGGAGGGATGGGCGACCACGGCGCCGGGATGGCCCTCGCGGGCGGGATCTGCGCCGCGCTGACCGCCCGGGCCCGCACCGGCGAAGGCCAGCTCGTCGCGACGTCGCTCCTCCGGCACGGCATGTACACGATCGGTTTCGATCTCAACACCGCCCTGCGGTTCGGTGTCCCGATCGGCACCGCGACGCACGCCACGATGGGCAACCCGGCCATCAACTGCTACCAGGACCGAGACGGCCGGTGGTTCTGGCTCATCGGGCTCAACGAAGACCGTCACTGGCCCGACCTCTGCCGCGCGGTCGGCCGTCCCGACTGGATCGACGACCCCAAGTTCGCGACCGGTCGGGCCCGCCGTCAACACCTCGACGAGCTCATCCCGGCGCTCGACGCGATCTTCGCGACCGCGACCCGCGAGGAGTGGGGCACCAACCTCGACCGCGAGGGCATGTGGTGGGCACCCGTCCAGACCACCGACGAGGTGCTGGCCGATCCCCAGGCCAGGGCCGGCGGCGGGTTCGTCGACGTCCCGGACGGGTCGAGCCACCAGACGATGATCAACTCGCCGGTCGACTTCCTCGGCACACCGAACGCGCCGCGAGGCATGCCCCCTGACCTCGGCGAGCACACCGACGCGGTCCTCCGGGAGCTCGGCCGCGACGCCGCGACGATCGCCGCGCTGCGGGCCGACGGCGTCGTCGCCTGAGCGAACCCCGTCGCGCGCCGATTCGACGGCCTCGTCGGTAGGGTCACACGAAGTGTTTCGTCGACCCGTGGCCGTCGTGGTGGCCACGGTCGTAGCCGTCGTCCTGTCGGCAAGCCCCGCCGCGGCCCAGCGACCGGCGGCCGGGATCGGAGATCCCTACTACCCCGCGCTCGGTGACCCGGGCTACCACGTCCACCACTACGACCTCGCGCTGCGCATGGACCCGCGTGCCGGGACCGTGGCCGGCATTGCGACGATCAGCGCCACGGCTCGGCACCGGCTGCGTCGCTTCCAGGTCGATCTCGCCGGCCTCGGGGTCCAGCACGTCACCGTGAACGGGACGCGCGCCACGGTGTCCCAGGACCACGACAAGGTCGTGATCGCGCCCCGCTCAGCGCTCGCCGCGGGCGCGGCGTTCTCGTTCGTCGTCACCTACGGGGGCCGACCCTCCCCCGGGATCGTCCCAAACGTCGGGCTGCCCAACGGCTGGATCACCAACGGGGCAACCTCGTTCACGCTCGGGGAGCCCGACGGGGCGCACCGCTGGTTCCCGGCCAACGACCACCCGACCGAGAAGGCCACGTACACCTTCCGGCTCACCATCCCCGCGGGACTCGCGACGGTCGCCAACGGTCGGCTGGTCAACCACACCGTCTCGGCCGGCGCCGTCACCGACACGTGGCGGGAGGACGCGCCGATGGCGCCCTACCTCGCCCAGGTCGTCGTCGGGAACCTGACGGTCGACGAGCACCCCGGTCCCGCCGGGATCCTGCTCCGCAACGCGTTCTCGCTCGACACGCAAGCCGCCGCCGCGCCGGCCGTCGCCGACACCGCGGCGATGCTGACGTTCTTCGCCAACCAGTTCGGCCCGTACCCGTTCCACGAGTACGGCGTCGTCGTCCCCGACATGCGCGTCGGCGGATTCGGCTTCGAGTCCCAGACGCTCTCCCTGCTGGCTCCGGACGTGGCCGGCGATGGGGTCGCCATGAGCACCATCCTGGCCCACGAGCTCGCGCACCAGTGGTTCGGCGACGACGTGAGCCCCGCGGCATGGCGATACATCTGGCTCAACGAAGGCTTCGCGACCTACGCCGAGTGGCTCTGGGAAGACCACGCCCTTGGGGTCCCGCTCAGCACAAGCGTCGCCACCGCGCGCCGCATGCTCGGCAGGACACCAGCCACCCCGGTCGACAACCCTGGCATCGACGCCATGTTCAGCCCGACCACCTACCAACGCGGGGCCTTGACCCTCGACGCTCTGCGGCACGCCGTCGGCGACGCCACGTTCTTCAACATCCTGCGCGGCTACGTGCAGCGGTTCGCCGGCCGCTCGGCGACGACGCGTGACTTCATCGCGGTCGCCGACGGGGTCGCGGGGCGCGACCTGCGGCCCCTCTTCACCGCGTGGCTCGGCGCGGGGCCCCTCCCGACGGGCTGAACCTCACCGCGCGTCGCCGGCGCGGGGCGCCCATGGGGACCATCGGTCCGGTTCCCCCCACCCGGTGTGATTCTGCGGCCAGTTGGCGGGCGCAAGCTCCGCCGGAGACGTCGGGAGGTCCCGCCCGTACCAGAGGAGGTGTTCACGACGCACGAAGAGCCACTGCCCCTCCCGGCAGGCGTACGTGTCGCGGTACTGGATGGCCTGGACGACCCAGCGGTCCCCGACTTGGAGCTCACCGCGGCAGTAGACGACCCCCGTGGCATGGGCGGCGTCCGCCACGTCGATGAGCTGGGTGCCGACGCTCAGGATCGTGACCCCGAGGTCGGCGACCGCGGCACGCAGGTAGTCGGCGAGCGCGACGCGACCACGCCCGTCGCGCCCGACACGGACGTCCTCGACGAACAGGGCCGCGACCGCGGCGACGTCACGGGCGTCGAGCGCCACCGCATAGCGGGCCACGAGCTGGCGGATCGCGTCGTGCGCGATGAGCCGCTCGAGCGGCGCGAGCTCACCCATGGGCCGGGCTCTGCGCTCCGGTCACCCGAGGTGCTCCCGGACGAGACGCTCGGCGCGGTCGGTGTCCTCCTGGAGGAAGAAGTGGCCCCCGTCGACGAGCACGAAGGGGGCGTGCGCCCGGTCGGCTTGGGCCCGGAACCAATCCACGGGCAGGTCGGAGCGCGTGCCGGCCAGCACGGTGGCCGGAGCCGTCAGAGCGTCGAGGTGACGCCACGCCGCGGGGGCCCCGTCATCGATGGCCGTCACCTCGAAGAGCGTCGCTTCCGCCTCCGGCGGGCAGGCAAGCTCGACCCGGCCGTCAGGGCGGTCCACGAACCCCCACCGGACGTACGCCTCGAGCGCCTCGGGCGCGAGCGCGTCGAGGGGCGGGCGCGCCCCGTAGGACGCCAGCACGGTGGCGCGGTCGGGCCACACCGCACGCCGCCGGCGGGCGATCGCGGCCATCGAGTTCGGCTCTCCCGGTCCCGTTCCCGGCGCCCGGTCACGGCCCGCGGCGGCGAGGTCGAAGGCGATGGCCTCGCACAGCATGAGCCGACGCGTCGCGCCGGGCCGCAGCTCGTCGAGCGCCGAGCACACCCCACCGCCGAGCGATTCGCCGAGCGCGACCCACCGGTCGACGCCGAGATGGTCGAGGACCGCGGCGACGTCGCCCGCGAGACGCCAGAAGGCATACCCGTCGCCCGTGTCAGGTGGGACGTCGGTCCCGCCGTGGCCGCGGAGGTCCACGCCGATGGGATGGAACCGGTCCGTCAGGCGGCGAGCCAACGGGTCGAACAACCCCGCGCCGAAACCGTTCGGGTGCAGGAGCAGCAGCGGTTCGCCGTCCCCGCCCCAGTCGAGCGCGGCGATCCGCAGCCCGTCACGCTCGACGGTGCGCGGTGTGGGCTCGGCGGTCAGGCGGCTACGCGACCGGCTCGTCGGCGAGGATCCGGCCGAGGGTGAGCAACTGGGGGGTCGTGCCACCGAGGGTGAGCTCGAGCTGCTTGGCGAGCAGAAAGTATCGGTGCAGCGGGTAGTCGCGGTCGACGCCCATGCCGCCGTGCAGGTGCTGGGCGGCGTGCACGACCCGCTGCCCGCCTTCGGCGGCCCAAAACTTCGCCACCGCGACCTCGGCCGTCGCGGGCAGCTCTTCAGACAGGCGCCAGCACGCCTGCCACGCGGTGAGGCGGATCGCCTCGGTATCGATGTACGCGTCGGCTGCCCGTTGACCGACGGCCTGGAACGTGGCGATCGGCCGGTCGAACTGCTCCCGGGTCTTGGTGTACTCGGCCGTCATGCGGACGGATTCCTCGCAGACGCCGACCGCGATGGCGCACAAGGCGGCGGTGGCGCGCTCGAGCGCCCAGTCGAGCACCTCCGCGCCGCGTTCGGGGCCGCCGAGCACGTCATCGGGGGTGACGGGGACCCCTTCGAAGCGGATGAGCGCCTCGGGGTGGCCGCTCGTGGTGTTCTGACGTTCCCGGCTCACGCCGCGGGTGTCCGGGTCGACGATCGCGACGAGGACCGAGCCGTCGTCGGTCGTAGCGGGGACGAGGATGCGCTGGGCCAGCATCCCGTCGGGGACGCAGATCTTCTCGCCGTCGAGGACCCAGCCGTCACCGTCGCGACGGGCGGTCGTCGTCGGGCGGCGGGGGTCGGCGCCGGCCTCCACGAACGCCGCGGTGAGGATCGTGTCGCCGCTGGCGACACCGTCGAGCAGCTTCTGCTGGGTGTCCGAGCCGAACCGGGCGATGGGGAGCGCGCCGAGCACGACCGTCGACAGGTACGGGACCGGCGCGACCGCGCGGCCGACCTGCTCGAGGACGATGGCCGCCTCGAGGAAGCCGTACCCGCCGCCACCGTGCGCCTCGGGGATGGAGATCCCCAGCAGCCCGGCGTCGGCGAGCTTGCCCCACAGCTCCCGGTCGACATTGTCCTCGCCGCCTTCGATCTCCTTGAGACGATCGTTCGTGACCTCGCCGTGGAGGATCTGCTCAGCCAGACCTTGGAGGTCGCGCTGCTCCTCGTTGAACCCGAAATCCATCTGGTGCTCCTGCTCCCTGCTCCGAGTCGACTAGCGCGGTGCGAGCGGCATGCCGAGGCCGAACACCGCGATCAGATCGCGTTGGACCTCGTTGGTGCCGCCGCCGAACGTGAGGATGATCAGCCCACGGTACGAGTGCTCGAGGCGGGCCTGGAGCACGGCACCGGGCGCGTCGTCCTTGAGGTACGCCCGCTGGCCGAGGATCTCCATCAAGAGCCGGAAGGCCTCGAGATAGAACTCGGTGCCGTAGACCTTCGTCGCGGACGCGTCCGCGGGCTGCAGCTCACCCTTCGTGGATGCCCAGGCAATCTTCCAGTTGATGAGCCGCAGGAACTCGAGGCGGGCGTGCACCCGGGCCAAGCTCAGCTGCACCCACTCCTGGTCGATGACCCGGGTCCCGTCGGCGAGGCGAGTCTGCTGCGCCCATTGGCGCACGTCCGTGAGCGCCCGCTCGACCATCCCCGACGAGCACAACGTCACCCGCTCGTGGTTCAGCTGGTTCGTGATCAGCTTCCAGCCCTCGTTTTCGCCACCGACGCGGGACGTCGCGGGGACGCGCACGTCCTCGTAGAAGACCTGGTTGATGTCGGTCTCCCCCATCACGTGGATCGGGAGCACCTTGATCCCGGGCGTGTCCATCGGGATGACGAAGAGGGAGATTCCCTTGTGCTTCTTGACGTTCGGGTCGGTACGGACTGCCAGCCACACGAAGTCGGCGTTGCTCGCCAGGCTCGTCCACATCTTCTGACCGTTGACGATGTACTCGTCGCCGTCCCGTTCAGCCTTGGTGCTCAACGCGGCGAGGTCGGTGCCGGCTCCCGGCTCGGAGTAGCCGATGCAGAAATGGATCTCGCCCTTGAGGATCTTGGGCAGGAAGAAGGCCTTCTGCTCGTCGGTGCCGAACCGCATGATGGTCGGCCCCACGGTGTTGATCGTGAGCATCGGGACCGGCGCGCCGGCCCGCATGGACTCGTCGAACCAGATGAACTGCTCCACGGGGGTGAAGCCCCGTCCCCCCCATTCCTTCGGCCAGCCCACGCCGAGCCAGCCGTCCTCACCCATCTGACGCACGACGCGACGGTTGGCGTCGCCGACGCCTCCGGAGCCGGTGAGCTCGCGGCGGATCTCGGGGGTGAGCAGCTTGTCGTAGTAGGCGCGCACCTCCTGGCGGAGTCGCTCTTGATCCTCAGTGAGGCCGATGTACACGCGCCGTACCTCCCCGCGCTGATGTCCGAAACGAGAACACGTTACAGACCGACCGTGAAGGGCCGCCATTCCCGTCTGGCCCGCCCGATCAGACTCGGGAACGGGCTCAGGCGCCGCCCATCATGAGGTCGGAGAGCCCGGATCGCATCCCGGCGGTGAAGCCGCCGTCGACGACGAGGGCATGGCCCGTCACGAATGACGCGTCGTCGGAGGCGAGGAACAGCGTGGCTGCCGCGATCTCATCCGGGCGGCCGAACCGGCCCAGCTTGTGCTCCTCGCGGTACCGGTCTCGGAACGGGGCCATCCCGTCGCTGCCCATCACGGATTGGAACATCGGCGTCTCGATGAAGCCGGGGCACACGCAGTTGACCCGGATGCCGAGCCGGCCGTAGTCGATCGCCATGTTCTTGGTGAGCAGTACGACCGCACCCTTCGACGCGTTGTACGCGCTGCCACCCTCGGTGCCTTCGATCCCTTCGATGCTGGCGAAGTTCACGATCGTCCCTGACCGTTGCGCCACCATGTGGCGCAACGCGTGCTTGCAGGCCAGGTAGGTCCCGGTGAGGTTGACGGCCAGTACCCGGGCCCACTCGGCGGCGTCGAGGAGGTGGACCGGGCCGCCCCCCGCCACCCCCGCGGAGTTCACGAGAATGTCGACGCGGCCACGAGCCCCGACGACCTCGTCCATCGCGTCGCTGAGTGCCGGCTCGTCGGTGACGTCGAGGACGTGTTCGTCTGCGACCGGCGCTCCGGCCGTCCGGTCGAAGCCAGCCACGACCGCCCCCTCGGCGGCGAAACGCCGCGCGCAGGCTTCACCCAGCCCGGAAGCGGCGCCCGTCACCACCGCCACCCGCCCAGCGAGTCGGCCCGGCTCGTCCACCCGATCTGACCCCCGATGTTGACGACGCTCGCAAGGTTAGGTCCAGGCGCCCCGCCAGGAAGCCCCAGCATCGACCACTCGCAGCTGCACAGCTGCATCGGTCGTGTGTCTCGGGCCCCTCACCGCTGCGGCGCAACCATGAAGACGGGCGCGTGGGCGCCAGGTAATCACGGGATCGAACGGTGAGCTCACGGCGCCGGCGCGCGACTCCCTCGCCCGTCCCGTTTCCGCCTGTTGCGCTCGCCGCGTCGCGGCGCCCGGATAGCCCTCGAGAGACCCGGAATTCGCCCGGCACCAGGAGGGGACTTTGGCCTCTAATTTGCGCCACGGCCTGCACCTATCGTCCTGCAGAGCAAGCACCAAGTCGCTTGGGGCGCAGAGGAAACGGGCAAGAGCCCAGAAGGACGGAGGTCCTTGATGTTGATCAAAACCCAACCGAGGGTTCGGCGGCTCATGGCCGCGACTCTGGCCGTGGGAACCGCAATCGCACTGTCGGCCGGTGCGGCGAGTGCGAAAAGCACAGCTCCGAAGAAACTCGATCAGGCAACCGGCGACAAGGTCGTGGCCCTCGTTGAGGGGGTCCTCCCCGGTAGCGGCTGGACACCCGGGCTGAAGCCTCTTCCGGACGACGGGCAGGTGGGCACGTACCCCATCGACATCAACGGGGATGGCAAGCCCGAGGCGTACTCGTCCTTTAACGAGCAGCACGCAAAGAACCGTATGGTGCTGCATCGGAGCCAGGTTCAGAATACTGCCCAGGGCGGGACCCTGAACATCTGGGTGGATGTCCTCGGATTCGCGAACGCGAAGAACGCGAAGGCAGCAGCCAAGGGCGCGAACAACACCGCCCCGACCGGGTCGTTCTCGACCGCGGCCGGGAAGATGAGCTTCGCAGCCAGCACGTCCGTGTCAGCGTCGACCTCTGGGGAAACAACGACCTGGAGCAACATCGACACGGAATACCTTCCTGTCAACAACTTCCTCGTGGAAATCGAAACTGCGAAGCCCTCGGACGCCCCGAGAACCGATAACCAGTCCACCATGGAGACCCTCGCGACCTCGGTCGTGAAGTACCTCAAGACCGGAAACTCGTAGTCGGGATGACCGAGCGCCCGTGAAGGCAGCGCGATCGAGAGGATCGCGCGCAGACCCGGACGACGACCCCGCGGCCAAGCCCGCGGGGTCGTCGCCGCGTCCGGGCATACCGACTCTCCGGAGTGCGCGGAGCCGCTCGGACGAGTTCTCGGCGGCTCGAGAATCGGGGCCGCTCGCTCGGCTCGATGACGACCGCACACCACCTCAGCCGCGTGACCCTCCCCACCCGCTGTCGAAGGGCCGCGACTTCCACCGATCGGATCCGTGGAGGCAGTCGAGGCCGGCCAAGCGGTCCGCCGCACGAGATGATGTGCGACCCCTCTCGAGCGTCGACGGCCGGCCTGAGGCACCAGCCCGACGACAGGCTCTGCTTTCGCCGTGCCGTCCGACGCGTCTCAGCGCCGGGCCCCACCGCGGGGGCGCCTTTCGCGGTTGAACCCTGGTCAGACGCTGGTCGCGGCGAACTGTGACCGCCGCGAGGGGCGAAACCGCTGCGTCGCAACCAGCGAGCGTGGCCCTCGTCCCGCCAAGGCAATGGTATAGGTTCTGTCCAGTTGTACACGGCCGATCCCCCCACCGCTGAGGCCCCGCCGGCGACACCGGAGCGGATCCTGCGCGCCGCGGAGACGTGCGTGCGCCGCTGGGGGATCCGTCGGGTGTCGATGAGCGACGTCGCGCTCCAGGCGGGCGTGTCCCGCGGCTCGGTGTACCGGTACTTCTCGGGCCGTGACGCGCTGGTGCAGGCGCTCCTCGAGCGGGTCGCGGTGGCGAACGTCGCCGAGGCGGAGCCCGCGGTGCGCCGTCAACGGTCCCTGGCGGCCAAGGTCGCCGAGGCGGCCGTGTTCGTGCGTCACCTCGCTGACGACGAGCGTCGCCTCGGCCTGCACGAGCACCCCGGGGAGCCGGCCCTCGCCACGTTGCAGCTGGCCGCGACCCCGGCGATGTTCGCCCACTGGGTCGCCTTCTGGATCCCGTTCCTCGACGAGGCGCGCGCCAGCGGGGAGGTGCGCGGCGATCTCGACGTCCGGCAAGCCTCCGAGTGGATCATGCGGATCCTGATCTCCCTCGTGACCGTCCCGTCGGTCACGGTCGACCTCGACGACCCGCGTCAGCTGCGGGCCTACATCGAAGACCATCTCGTCCACGGCTTTCGCGACTGACCAGGAGGCGTCACCTTGAAGTTCGCGCTGTTCTACGAGATCCCGGTGCCGCGCCCCTGGTTCCCCGACCAGGAGCATCAGGCCTACAAGAACACGCTCGAGCAGGCCGTCCTCGGCGACCAGGTCGGCTTCCACGCCTTCTGGACCGTCGAGCACCACTTCCTCGAGGAGTACTCGCACTGCTCCAACCCCGAGGTCCTCTACGGCGCGATCGCGGCGCGCACCACCAACATCCGGATCGGGTACGGCGTCCGGCTGCTCCCGAAGCCGTACAACCACCCGATCCGGTCCGCGGAGTCCGCCGCGGTCCTCGACCTCCTCTCCGACGGTCGGGTCGACTTCGGCACCGGCCGCTCCTCGACCCGGGCCGAGCTGGAGGGCTTCAACGTCGACCCGAGCGAGACCCGCCAGATGTGGCGCGAAGCGCTCCACCACATCGTGAGCGCCTGGACCGAGGACGAGTACCAGGCTGACGGCGAGTTCTGGAAGATGGGCGCCCCCCGCCGGGTGCTCCCGAAGCCGCTCCAGAAGCCCCACCCCCCCATCTTCGGCGCGACCAGCAGCCTCGACGGGCACCGGGAGGTCGGACGGCAAGGCATCGGGCTCTGCTCGTTCACCGTCGGGCTCCCACCCGAGGAGCTGGTGCAGAACATCGCGGCGTACCGTGAAGGCCAGCAAGAGTGCGTCGAGCCCGTCGGCAAGTTCAAGAACGAGACCGCGGCGACGTTCACGATGGTGCACTGCGCGCCGACGAAGCAAGAGGCCTACGAGGTCGCGAAGAACTCGTTCGAGTGGTACCCCAAGACCGGCGCCGGGCTGATCGCATCGGTGGCCGAGTGGATGGAGGAGACCAAGCAGGAGCTCGGCACCTACCAGTACGCGGCGAGCCCGTTGCAGCACCAGCGGGAAGGCGCGTTCGAGCATCTGAACTTCGACTACATCCACAGCGTCGGCGCCGGGGTGGTCGGCGACCCCGACGAGTGCATCGAGACCTGCAAGCGCTACGAAGCGGCCGGCTGTGACCTGCTGCTCTGCCTGGTCAACCCGTACGACATCCCGCACGACAAGGTGATGCAGTCCATCGAGCTGTTCGGGAAGTACGTCATCCCCGAGTTCAACAAGGAGAAGGCCACCACGGCCGTCTGACATGAGCCTCGACACGATCGACCTCACGGACATGGACGTCTACGTCAAGGGTGTCCCGCACGAATGGTTCGCGGAGCTGCGGCGCGACGCCCCCGTGTACTGGCATGAAGAGCCGGACGGTGGGCCCGGCTTCTGGTGCGTCACTCGGTACGAGGACGTCGTGACCGTCAACCGTGACAACCAGTTGTTCTCGTCGCACCGGGGCGCGGTGTTCATGTGGGACATGCCCGCCGAGGACCTCGAGCAGCAGCGGCTCATGATGCTGAACATGGACCCCCCGATGCACACCCGATATCGCCGCCTGGTGAACAAGGGCTTCACGCCCCGCATGGTCTCGGAGATCGAGACGAAGGCCAGGGAGCGCGCCCGGGCGATCCTCGACAAGATCACGCCGCGCGGCGAGTGCGACTTCGTCGTGGACGTCGCCGCCGAGCTCCCCCTCCAGGTGATTGCCGACATCCTCGGCGTTCCCCAGGAAGACCGACACAAGATGTTCGACTGGTCCAACCGGATGGTCGGATCGGACGATCCCGAGTACGCCGTTGCCGCCGAGGAGGCCCAGCTCGCCTCGATGGAGCTCTTCGCGTACGCCGCCAAGCTCGCCGAGGGCAAGCGGAGCGAGCCCGGCCAGGATCTCATCAGCGTCCTCAGCGAAGCCGAGGTCGACGGTGAGCGGCTCACCCAGCTCGAGATCGACCTGTTCTTCATGCTGCTGACCGTGGCCGGCAACGAGACCACCCGCAATCAGGTGTCGCACGGCCTCCTGGCCTTGCTCGAGCACCCCGATCAGCTCGAGAAGCTGCGGGCCAACCGCGAGCTGCTCCCCAGCGCAACCGAGGAGATGCTGCGCTGGGCCAGCCCGGTGATGCACTTCCGTCGCACCGCCACCGAGGATCTGACCCTCGGGGGTCAGAAGATCGCCGCGGGCGACAAGATCGTCATCTGGTACGCGTCGGCGAACCGCGACGAGCGCGTCTTCGACGATCCGATGCGGTTCGACATCGAGCGGTCCCCCAACGAGCACGTGGCATTCGGTGGTGGTGGGCCCCACTTCTGCCTCGGCGCCAACCTGGCCCGCATGGAGATCCGCGTGCTGTTCGAGGAGCTCCTCGACCGGTGGACGGACCTCGAACTCACCGGTGAGCCGACCCGGCTCCGATCGAACTTCATCAACGGCATCAAGCACATCCCGCTGCGGTTCACCGCGACGAGCTGAGCGGCGCACCCCACGGAGGGTGGTCAGCGAGGCGGCAGGTTCGGGGGTGTCGGGAGCCGCTCGATCTGCGCGGCGACGAACGCGTCCGGGTCGGCGCCACGCTGGGCGATCCGCTCCCGGATGGGCTCCGGGTGCGTCAGGACCAGGAACCGCTCCTGCTCGATCGCGTCGCAGACCAGCCCGCCTGGGACCGAGGGCTGCACCGGGGCCTCCAAGGGCATCTCCTTGATCCAGGTCGACGGGTCCGCGACCCCACCGATCCGGGCGGTGTCGGCCATGTTCGAATCGACCAGCCCCGGGCACAGCAGGGACACGCCGATCCCCAACGGGCGCAGGTACAGGGCGAGGCTCTCGGTGAGCCCGACCACCCCGAACTTGGCGGTGATGTACGGGATCGTGTCCCACGCGTAGGCGTACAGGCCGGCCACCGAGGCGGTGTTCACGACCCACCCGGTGCCGCGCTCGCGGAGATGGGGGACGAACGCCCGCACCCCGCGGATCACCCCGTACAGGTTGATCTGGAGGATCCAGTCCCACTCGGCCATCGACAGCGTGTCGGGCGGCCCGAGAAGCGCCACACCCGCGTTGTTCATCACCACGTCGAGATGGCCGAACGCGGCGAGCGTCTCGTCGCGGAGCCGGTCGACATCGGCGTCGTTCGATACGTCGCAGTGGACGGGGAGGGACCGAGTCCCGAGCTGCTCCAGCTCGGCGACAGTCTGCTCGAGCCGGGCGTCGTTGACATCGGCGAGCGCGACCGCGTCGGCGCCCCGCCGGGCGAGCTCGAGCGCGGTGGCGCGGCCGATCCCGCTGGCCCCGCCGGTCACGACCGCGTGCACACCGTGGAGGTCCATCAGTCCGCCTCCACCACGAGCTGCCATCCGGGCTGATCCTGATGGCCGGGCGCGGCGAAGGCGGAGAAGTCCGCCCCCTTGCGGAGCGACTGGCCGCCGTCCACGTTGACGCACTGCCCGGTGATCCACGCCGAGTCGGGGCCGATGAGGAACCGCGCCAACGCCCCGACGTCGTCGACCGTGCCGACCCGGTGCAGCGGGATGTTCTCGAGGTAACTGTCGAGCACGGGCCCCCCGGCGGTGATGGCCGCCATGAGCTCGTTGGCGATGATCCCGGGCCGCACCGAGTTGACCCGGACCCGCGCCGGGCCGAGCTCGTCGGCCGCGACCCGCACGACCATGTCGAGCGCCGCCTTCGCGGCTCCGTACGCGCCGAGGAACCGGAAGGTGTCGAGCCCCGCGTGCGAGGACACCCCGACGAACGAGCCCGCGCCGCTGGCGGCCAGCAGCGGCGCGGCGTGCTTCAAGGTCAAGAAGGTGCCGATGACGTTGAGATCGAGCGTGGCGCGCACCGCGGCGACGTCGGCGAGGATGAGTGGCCCCATGTGGAGGGATCCGCCCGCGGACGCCACCACACCGTGCAGCCGCCCCGTCGGCTCCGCGGCCGCCGCGACCGCGGCGCGGATCTGGTCCTCGTCGGTGACGTCGGCGACCACGGTCTGGACGGTGGCCCCGGGCGCGGCGAGGACCCGGAGCCGGTCCGCGGCCGCGTCGAGACGCTCGGCGGTCCGCCCGCAGATCGTGACCGACGCGCCGTCACGGGCCAGCGCGGCGGCGCAACCCTCGCCGATCCCGCTCCCCCCACCCGTGACCAACGTCCCGTAGCCGTCCAACGTGCCCATGCCGCTCCCAGGTCACCCGCGTCCCGCGGACAAGAAGGCATAGGTTCTCACGAACACCCGAGGACGGTGCCGGGTCCGCCCGGGCCCGGCAACGAGAAAGATGGTTCGACCATGAAGCTCGGCCTGCAGATGGGCTACTGGGGGGCCGGGCCGCCCGCGGCGGCCCTGGATCTCGTGCTCGAAGCGGAGCGCCTCGGCTTTGACTCGGTCTGGACCGCGGAGTCGTGGGGCTCGGATGCGCTGACACCGCTGGCGTGGTGGGGCTCGCGCACCTCCACGATCCGGCTCGGCACCGACCTGATCCAGCTGTCCGCCCGCCAGCCGACCGCGACGGCCATGGGCGCCCTCACCCTCGATCACCTCTCCGGCGGGCGCTTCGTCCTGGGGCTCGGCGTCTCGGGACCCCAGGTGGTCGAAGGCTGGTACGGCATGCCGTTCCCGAAGCCGCTCGCCCGCACCCGCGAGTACGTGTCGATCGTCCGGAAGGTCTTGGCCCGCGAGGAGCGGGTCACGAATCCCGGCCCCCATTACCCCCTGCCCTACCCCGGCGGCCTCGGCCTCGGGAAGCCGTTGCGGTCGATCGTCCATCCACTGCGAGCCGACATCCCGATCATCCTCGGCGCGGAGGGACCCAAGAACGTCGCGCTGGCGGCGGAGATCGCCGACGGCTGGTTCCCGATCTTCTACTCGGCCCAGCACGAGCAGATGTACGAGGAGTCGCTCGAGGAGGGCTGGGGGCGCCCCGGAGCCCGGCGCGGTCCCGACGACTTCGAGATCCTGCCCACGGTGACCGTCGTCGTCGACGACGACGTCGAGAAGGCCGCCGACGCGATGAAGCCGTCGATCGCGCTCTATGTCGGCGGGATGGGCGCCAAAGAGATGAACTTCCACTTCGACGTCTTCTGCCGCCTGGGGTACGAAGCGGCCGCGACGAAGATCCAAGAGCTGTACCTCGACGGGCAGAAGGAGGAGGCGATCGCCGCGGTACCCCGCGAGATGGTGGAGGAGATCGCCCTGATCGGCCCGAAGGAGAAGATCCGCGACGACCTCGAGATCTGGAGGGCCTCGCGCGTCACGACGATGCTGCTGGGCGCGCACGACCCCAACGTCCTGCGGGTGATGGCCGAGCTGGTCCTGTGAGCGAGCCGCTCCTCGTGGAGGAGGTCCGCCCGCACGTCGCGCTGGTGACCCTGAACCGACCCGACCGGCTCAACGCCCTCTCGTGGGACCTCGTCGACGAGCTCCACACCGCCCTCGACCGTCTCGAACGGGACAACAGCACCCGCGTCGTCATCCTCACCGGCGCGGGGCGCGGCTTCTGCTCCGGTCTCGACCTCCACGGTGGCGGGACACGGGGAGCCACGATCTCGGAGGGTCTCAGCGGTCCCGCCGGCGGGATGCGAGCCCAGGCGCACATCGCCGGCCTCATGACCCACCTGCGGCGGATCCCGCAGCCGATCATCGCCGCGGTCAACGGCGCCGCCGTCGGTGGCGGCCTCGCGCTCTCCTTGTTCTGCGACATCCGCGTCGCCGCCGAGTCGGCCCGGTTCGGTGTCCAGTTCATCCGGGTCGGGCTGTCGGGCTGCGACGTCGGGGTCAGCTATGCGCTGCCGCGCCTCATCGGCGGGTCCCGCGCGTTCGAGCTGATGCTGACGGGACGCCAGTTCGACGCCGCCGAGGCGGAACGCATCGGGCTCGTCGCCCAGGTGGTGCGCGACGGCGGGGTCGTCGATGCCGCCCTCGATGTCGCCGACGGCATGCTCCGGCACGCCCCCTTCGGTCTCGTGATGACGAAAGAGGTGATGTGGGCGAACCTCGCCGCGCCAAGCCTCGAAGCCGCGATCCACCTCGAGAACCGGACCCAGATCCTCGCCTCCCAGTCCGGTGACTTCCAAGAGGCGCTCGCCGCATTCGCCGAGAAGCGCGCCCCCGACTTCAGCGCGTCGTGACCACCGGCCCGCTGGTCCGGGTCGAGCCGGGCGCCGCCGGCGTGACGGTCATCACCATCGACCGTCCGGACCGGCTCAACGCGCTGAGTCTGCCGACCATCACCGCCCTGAAAGACGCGTTCGGCGCCGTCGGGTCGGAGACCGACACGCGGGCCGTGATCCTCACCGGAGCCGGTCGGGGCTTCTGCGCCGGGTTGGACCTCAAAGGGTCCGGGTCGTCGCCGGTCAGCGAAGGGCTCCACGGCGTCGCGGCGTCGATGCGGGGCCAGGCGTACTTCGCCGACGTCGTCCACGCGCTGCGGGCCATCCCGCAACCCGTGATCGCAGCGGTCAACGGGGTCGCCGTCGGCGGCGGCTTCGCGCTCGCGATGGGCTGTGACCTGCGGTACGCCGCGGCGTCGGCTCGATTCAACGTCCAGGCGCTGCGCATCGGGCTCAGCGCCGGTGAGTCAGGCCTCTCGTTCCACCTGCCGCGGCTCCTGCCGGCGTCGCCCCCGTTCGAGTGGCTGCTGACGAACCGGTTCATCGACGCAGTCGAGGCGGAACGGGCGGGGCTCGTGGCCCAAGCGGTCCCCGACGCCGATCTCCTCGCGGTGACGCGGTCCGTCGCGGCCGGCCTCGCTCGCCACGACCGGGAGGCGTTGTGCCTCGCGAAGGCGACGATGTGGGCCAACCTGTTGGAACCGAGCGTCGACACTGCGTTGGCGCTCGAGGCGCGGTGCTGGATGCTCACGGGAGGAGCCGACGATGGTGGATGACGCCGACCAGGCCCGGCGGGACGACGCGTGGCGGACCGTCATGCGGCGCGAGCCGCCCCCGGTCACCGACCCGTACACGCAGTTCACCGCGGAGCTGTTCGACCGGTTGTGGGGACGTCCCGGGCTGGGGCGACGCGAACGCCGGCTGGTGTCGCTCACCGCGGTCGCGCTGTCGGGCCAGCGTGACCCGCTGGTGTTTCACCTCGCGGCGTCGCTCGACTCCGGGGACCTCACCGCCGAGGAGCTCCACGAGTGGGTGGTGCACGTCGCCCACTACGGCGGGTGGCCCATCGGCGCGCTCGCCTACGGGGCGCTGCGCGAAGTCGAGGCCGGGCGCGCTTAGCGCGGCGCGCGGGGCATGCCGAGCCCCGCCATCTGGATGATCTCGCGTTGCACCTCGTTGACACCGCCACCGAAGGTCCCCACGGGAGCCTGTCGGTAGGCCTGCTCGAGCTGGCCGCGCAGCACCGAGCCGGGCGCCCCGTTTGGCAGCGTCGCGGCTTCGCCGACGACATCCATGAGCAGCCGCAGGCACCGGCACTGCTCCTCGGTGGCGAGCACCTTCATCGCCGATGCGTCGGCCGGGTTCAGGGACTCCCGCGCGAGGTCGCTCGCGACCCGCCAGTTCGCCAGCTTCAGCGCCTCGGTCACCGCGTAGACGCGCGCCAGGGTGATCTGGACCCATTCCTGGTCGATGACCCGCCGCCCGTCGGCGAGGGTGGTCTGCTGGGCCCACCCCCGCACCGCGTGGAGGTACCGGTCCAACCGGCCGGCCGGGGCCAACGCGACACGCTCGTGGTTGAGCTGGCGGGTGATCAGCTTCCAACCCTCGTTCTCGCCTCCCACCCGGTTGGTCACCGGGACCCGCACGTCCTCGTAGTAGGTGGCGTTGGTGTGTCCGCCGCCGAGGACCCAGATCGGCGAGTGCTTGAAACCGGCGACGTCGGTGGGCACCAGGACCATCGAGATGCCCTTGTGCTTGGGTGCGTCAGGGTCGGTGCGGCAGGCCAGCCAGACCCAGTCGGCGTCGTGACCGCCGGTGGTCCAGATCTTCTGGCCGTTGATCACGTACTCGTCGCCGTCCCGGACCGCCCGGGTCCGGAGGCTGGCCAGGTCAGTGCCGGCACCGGGTTCGCTGTACCCGATCGCGAAGTGGAGCTCACCGGCGAGGATCTTGGGGAGGAACGCCCGCTTCTGCTCCTCGGAGCCGAACCGCATGAGCGTCGGGCCGACCGTGTTGAGCGTGACCAGCGGCAGCGGCGCGCCCGCCCGGTTCGCCTCGTCGTAGAAGACGTACTGCTCGATCGGTGTCCGACCTTGACCACCCCACTCGGAGGGCCACCCGACACCGAGCCAGCCGTCCCGGCCCATCTGGCGCACGACCTCGCGGTAGGCCTCACCACCAGCCTCACCGCCGGTCAGCGCAGCACGCCGCTCCGGGGTCATCAGGCCTTCGAAGTACCGGCGCAGCTCGGCGCGGAGCTGCTCCTGCTCGGGGTCGAGCTCGATGCGCAACCGCTTCCCTCTCTCTTTCCTTATACCTAGGGCATCCCGAGGGCGTTCCTGGTTCCCTTGGTCGCCGCGGCACGGTACCGTCGCCCTCAGTGAACTGCAACACGTTGCAGTTTTGTGGGAGACGGAGCAGGGGGGAAGCGTGGCCGATCCAGTCATCGTCGAGGC
>DATISY010000057.1:0-4683 GCA_035468285.1 Acidimicrobiia bacterium
ACGGCTGGGAGGTGATCCGGACGTACTCGCCTCGGTCGAAGAGGAGGGGGCCGGCCTGGTGGGTGATGCCGAGGTCGAGGACCCGGCCGACGACGATGATGTGGTCGCCGCCGTCGTACTCGGCCCAGAACTCGCAGTCGATGTACGCGATGACGTCGTGGAGGACCGGGGAGCCGCCGACCCCGCGGTGCCAGTCGGCTTGGGCGAAGCGGTCCACCCCGCGGGTGGCGAACAGCCGGCACAGCTCCTCTTGGTGCTCGCCGAGGATGTTGGCCGCGAAGCGGCGGGCCCGTTCGATCCGGGGCCAGGTGGTCGAGGTGCGGGCGACGCAGAAGAGGACGAGCGGCGGGTCGAGGGAGACCGACGTGAACGAGTTGGCGGCGACACCGACCGGTTCGTCACCGTCCATGGCGGTGATGATCGTGACGCCGGTGGCGAAGCGGCCGAGGACCTCGCGGAAGTCGTCGCCCCCCGGCCGGAGGACGTCGTCGGCGGGGGGCCCGCCCTCGGTCATGGGGTCAGCGGGGGGTGACCGGGAGGCGCAGCCCCTCGGTGGCGGCCAGGACGTCGGGGCCGCCGGTGCGGGCGGAGAGGTCCTGGGCTTGGGTGAGGATCTGGTCGAGGTCGTCGTCGGAGTGCGTCGGGCAGTGGTGGAACAGCATGAGGGACCGGGCACCGGCTTCGCGTGCGACGCGGACCGCGTAGTCGACGGTGCAGTGCCCGAAGTGCCGCTTGGCCTGGTACTCGGGGACGGTGTGCTGGGAGTCGTGGATGACGACGTCGGCGCCGTCGCAGAGGTCCAGCACGGAGTCGGGCACGAAGTCGTCGGCGTCGGTCGGGTTGCAGCCCTGGGCGTGGTCGGAGAGGTACGCGACCGAGATGCCTTCGAGCTCGACGCGGTACCCGAGGGTCGGGTCGGTGTGGCGGACCCAGCGGGACCGGACCTTCGCCCCGTTGACGGCGAAGTCGTCGGCGCCGGTGTCGACGAAGGTGAGGTTGCCGCCCATCTCCGCGGGGGTGATGGGGAAGTAGGGGGGGTGCATGACGCCGCTGAACGTGGCGCCGAGCCCGGCGGGTTGCTCGGGGCCGTGGATGGCGATGCACGCGTCGGGACGGAACGCGGGTGTGAAGAACGGCAGCCCGATGATGTGGTCCCAGTGGAGGTGGGTCAGGAGGACCGTGGCGAGGTACGGGCTCGTGAGGGTGTTCGCCTCGAGTTCGGCGGCGAACTGGGCGGTGACCGCGTCGCCGTACTCGCGCAGGCCTGTCCCGAGGTCGAAGATGAGCGGCTGGTACCCGTCCGCCTCGAGGGACACGCACGACGTGTTGCCGCCGTACCGGGAATAGCGCGGTCCGGCACAGGGGGTGGAACCCCGAACGCCCCAAAAGGCCAGTGTGGCTGCCCCCGGCATCGGCGCGACCATACCCCGCGACGCGAGTTGGTAGACAGCGTGGTCCCCGGCCGCGCGGTGCGCGCCGCCAGGTGGCTTCAGCGGCTGGCGGGCCCTTCGGCGCGGACCTGCTCGACGTGCACGAGGGCCTCGCGGAGCTGGTCGATCCAGTCGCCCTCGTGGTCGTGGACCAGGCGGACGCACCAGGCCAGGGCCTCGGAGCGGCTGCGGGCGACACCGGCGTCGACGAGGGTGTCGAGCACGCGCCGCTCACGCATCCGCAAGCGGGTCATGACGGGGACGCCGAGGCTGGTGAAGACGACCTCGACCCCGCCGCAGCGTGCTCCCCACGCGACCTTGCGGCCGAAGCGGGCCTCGGCCTCGTCGGCGATGCGCATCCGGTGCTGGCGGGTGTCCTCCCGGTGACCGTGGATCCGGGCCGTGCGGGCCGCGTGTCGGGTGTCGTCGTCGGCGTCTGCGCCGGCGTCGGGCTCGGCGAGGGCGCCGACGACGAGGATCTCGTCCCGGTCGGCGCGCACCTCGGGGGGCCCGGTGAACCACCCCTCCGGGACGCGCCCGATGAACCAGCCCTGCACCTGCTCCTCCCGATCCGGCATACCATTACATTATTACATCGCTACTAGCATTGCAAGGCGCGGCGGAGGCGGTCGGCGACGGCGGCCATCTCCTCGGGGGTCTCGTATCGGGTGCGGGGCCAGAAGAAGCCGCGGAGCCCGTCTTTGGGCCGTCGCGGGACCACGTGGAAGTGGAGGTGGGGGACGCTCTGGCTGACGACGTTGTTGGCCGCGACGAAGGTCCCGGCGGCGTCGAGGGTCGCGGGGATGACCGTGGCGAGCCGCTGGACGGTGGAGAAGTAGGGGGCGAGGTCGTCGTCCGGGAGGTCGGGGAGTGTCGCGACGTGGTCGCGGGGGACGACGAGGGTGTGGCCGGGGAAGAGGGGCCGATGGTCGAGGAAGGCGACGGCGTGGGGCTCGTCGAGGATGATCTGGGCGCTGAGCTCGCCGGTGACGATGCGACAGATGGTGCAGGTCGGGTCGGCGGGGCTCACCCCGTCTCGGGGGGCGGGTAGGGCCGCTTGCGGGGCGGGAGCCCGGCCCGGGTCGGGACCATGACCTTGCGGCGGAAGTAGCAGACCTCTTCCCCGCGTTGGTTGAAGCCTCGGGTCTCGACGGTGACGATGCCCCGGTCGGGTTTGCTCGTCGAGGGTGTGCGGTCGAGGACCTTCGTCTCGGCGTAGATGGTGTCGCCGTGGAAGGTGGGGCGCTGGTGCTTGAGCTCCTCAACCTCGAGGTTGGCGATCGCCGCGCCGCTGACGTCGGGGACGCTCATGCCGAGCACGACCGAGTAGACGAGGTTGCCGACCACGACGTTCTTGCCGAACTGGGTCTCGTTCTCGGCGTACCAGGCGTCCAGGTGGAGCGGATGGTGGTTCATCGTGATGAGGCAGAAGAGGTGGTCGTCGTACTCGGTGATCGTCTTGCCCGGCCAGTGCTGGTAGACGTCGCCGACCTCGAAGTCCTCGAGGCAGCGGCCGAAGGGGCGATCGTGGACCGTCATGCCCCGAAGCGTACCGACGGGCCTCGGCGCGGTGTCGCCCCGCGCGTGGTGGGGGCGCGGCCGGCGCGGGGCGCTACCCGTCGAGGGGGTGGCGGCGGAGGAGGCCGCGGGCGATGACGAGGCGTTGGATCTCGTTCGTGCCTTCGCCGATGATCATGAGGGGGGCGTCGCGGTAGTAGCGCTCGACCGGGAGGTCGGTGGTGTAGCCGACGCCGCCGTGGATGCGCATCGCTTCGGTGGCGATCTCGAAGGCGGCTTCGCTGGCGAACAGCTTCGCCATGCCGGCCTCGACGTCGGTCCGTTCGCCGGCGCTGCGCCGCTCCGCGGCGTTGCGGGTCAGCAGGCGGGCGGCTTCCAGCTTGGTGGCCATGTCGGCCAGCTTGAGCTGGATGGCCTGGTGCTCGGCGATCGGGACGCCGAAGGTGTGGCGCTGCTGGGCGTACCGCAGCGATGCCTCGAACGCGGCGCGGCCGACCCCGACGGCGCGGGCGGCGATGTTGATGCGGCCCACCTCGAGCGCGGCGAGGATGAAGTGACGGCCCCGGCCGAGCCCCTCGGGGCCGCCGAGCACGGCGGTCGCGGGGACTCGGTGGCCGTCGTAGGCCATTTCGACGGTCTCAATGCCTCGGTAGCCGAGCTTGCCGATGTTGCGGCTGACGGTGATTCCGCCGTACCGGTCGCCGGGGTCCTTGTCGACCAGGAAGCAGGTGATGCCCTCGTCGGTCCGGGCGGCGAGCGCGACGAGACCGGCACGGGCGCCGTTCGTGACCCAGGTCTTCGTCCCGGTGACGACGTACTCGTCGCCGTCGCGCTTCGCCCGGCAGGTGAGCGCGCCGGTGTCGCTGCCCGCGTCGGGTTCGGAGAGCGACAGGGCGCCCCGGATGTCGCCGGCGGCGAGGGACGGCAGCCAGCGGGCGCGTTGCTCGTCGGTGCCGCGGTCGGTGATGAGGTTCGCCACCATGACGTGGGTGTTGAGGATCCCCGAGAGTGACATCCAGCCGGCGGCGAGCTCTTCGATGACGCCGATGTAGGTGAGCAGGTCCAGGCCGAGGCCGCCGTGCTCCTCGGGGATGGTGACGCCGAAGAGCCCGAGGTCGCGCATGGTGGCGACGATCGCGGCCGGGTACTCGTCGGCGTGCTCGAGGGTCGACGCGACCGGGGTCACCTCTCGTTCGACGAACCGGCGGACCGTGGCGATGAGCTCGGCGCGGATCTCCGGGTCGGTGGGTGGGTTCACGCCCCGTCGCCTCCGGGCTGGAGGCTCTGGCGGAGCTCGCGTCGGCCTCGGACGCCGAGCTTCTCATAGGCGCGCTGGAGGTGGTTCTCGACGGTGCGGGTGCTCACGAAGAGCTTCTCGGCGATCTCTCGGCTGGTGAGGTTGTTCGCGGCGAGCTCGGCGACCTCTCGCTCCCGGCGGGTGAGCGACACCCCGGGGACCTCGGGCTCGACACCGAAGGGGAGGGCGCCCTGGCACTCGGCGAGCAGCGCCGCGGCCCGCTGGGCGGACGCGGTGGCTTTGCGGCGCATCGCGGCGTGGCGGTGCATGGACGCGGCGGCGGCCGCGGCTTCGGACGCGAGGAGCATCGCCCCCATGCGCTCGAACTCGTCGGCGACCGCGTCGAGACGGTCAGCGTCGTCCGCGAGGAGGGCGTGCGCGTGTTCGATGCGGGCCGCGATGTAGTGGCCTTCCCCGTGGGGTGCGATCGCGTCGAGG
>DATISY010000058.1:0-4189 GCA_035468285.1 Acidimicrobiia bacterium
CGTGACGCCGACCTCGTCGTCGTCGCCACCCCCGACGCCGCCCTTGCGGGCATCGCCGCAACCCTCGCGGCCGGGCTCTCGTCCGGGAGCCTCGTCGTGCACCTCTCCGGGGCCCGCGGCCTCGACGCGCTCGCCCCCCTCGCGTCCGTCCGGCCCGACGTCCACGTCGGCGCGCTGCACCCCCTCCAGACCTTCGTCGACCCCACCGGCGACCCCGTCCCGCTCACCGGAGCGTGGGCCGCCGTCAGCGGACCTCCCGCGGTGCGCCGCCTCGCCCACCAGCTCGGCCTGCGACCCGTCGAGGTGCCCGACGAGCAGCGCGCGGAGTACCACGCGGCCGCGGTCGTCGCCTCCAACCATCTCGTCGCGCTGCTCGGCCAGGTCGAACGCCTCGCCGAGGAGGCGGGCATCCCGCTCGCCGCCTTCGAGCCGCTGGTCCGCGCCACCGTGGACCACGTCTTCGACCTCGGACCCGCGGCCGCGCTCACCGGCCCCGTCGCCCGTGGCGACATTGCCACGGTGTCCCGCCACCTCGCGGCCCTCCACGACGACGAGCACCGCGCCTACCAGGCGCTCGCCGACTCGGCTCGTCGTCTTGCGGGTCACGACGCCGCCGCGTGGCGCGAGGTGCTGGCGTGATCACCGCCACCACCATCGCCGAGGTGCGCCGCCGCTGCGACGAAACACGCGGAGCCGGCGGCCTCGTCGGGCTCGTCCCGACGATGGGGTCGTTCCACGACGGGCACCGGTCCCTCATGCGCGCCGCACGCGCCGACACCGACCTGGTCGTCGTCAGCCTCTTCGTGAACCCCACCCAGTTCGGTGCCGGCGAGGACCTTGCCGGCTACCCGCGAGACCCCGACGGGGACCGCGCCGCCGCCTCCGGCGAAGGTGTCGACGTCCTCTTCGTCCCGTCGGCCGACGAGATGTACCCCGGCGAGCCGCGCACGACCGTCCACGTCGACGAGGTCACCGACCGGCTCTGCGGAGCGAGCCGACCGCACCACTTCGACGGGGTCGCGACCGTCGTCACGAAGCTGTTCGCCATCGTCGGGCCGTGCCGCGCCTACTTCGGACGCAAGGACGCCCAGCAGGTCGCGGTCATCCGTCGGCTCGTCGCCGATCTCAACCTGGCCGTCGAGGTCGTCAGCTGCCCGCTGGTGCGCGAACCTGACGGTCTCGCCCGGTCGAGCCGCAACGCGTTCCTCACCCCCACCGACCGTGCCGCCGCCACCGTCTTGTGGCGGGCCCTGTCCGCCGCGGCCGACGCGGTCGCCGGCGGGGAGCGCGACGGCGCGGCCCTGCAGGCTCTCGTCACGTCCGTCATCGACGCCGAGCCGCGCGTCCGCCTCGATTACGCCGAGCTCGTCGACGCCCACACGATGCAGCCCGCCTCCCGTGTGGACGGGATGGTCGTGCTGGCCGTCGCCGCGTTCGTGGGACGGGCCCGACTCATCGACAACCTGACCGTCACCGCCATCGGCGCCGAAGCCGACACCGACCTCGGCGTCGTTCTTGAGGAGCAGACCGCCTGATGCACCGGACGATGATGAAGTCCAAGATCCACCGAGCCACCGTCACCGGCGCGGATCTCAACTACGTCGGCTCGGTCACGCTCGACGAGTCGCTGATGACCGCCGCCGACATCCTCGAGCACGAGCAGGTGCACGTGCTCGACCTCGACAACGGGGCGCGCTTCGAGACCTACGCCATCCGCGGCGGGGCTGGCGACGTCATCCTCAACGGGGCCGCGGCCCGCCTCGTCCACACCGGAGACCGCGTCATCGTCATCAGCTACGCGGCCTACACCGAAGCCGAGCTCGCCGCCTATGAACCGAAGGTCGTCCACGTCGACGAGCGCAACCACGTCGTCGTCCCGACCCTTTCCGCGGTCGACGGAGAGGCCGCGGAGCGCGCGTCGTAGGCTCGGCGGCCATGCCCGACAACGCCCACGTGGATGTGCTCGTCTTGGGCAGCGGCGTGGCCGGCCTCTCCGCGGCGAACCGCGCCGCACGCGCCGGCTGCTCCGTCGCCGTCCTCACCAAGGGGGCGCTCGCCTCGTCGGCCACCCAGTACGCCCAGGGCGGCGTCGCCGCCGCCCTCGAGGACGACATCGACTCACCGGCGCTGCATCTCTCCGACACGCTCACCGCCGGCGCCGGGCTCTGCGACGCCGACGCGGTCCACATCCTCGTCACCGAGGGACCCGACCGGGTCCGCGAGCTCATCGGGCTCGGCGCCCAGTTCGACCGGGGCACGAACCACGACCTCACCTACACGCGAGAAGGTGGTCACTCCGTCGCCCGGATCGTCCACGCCGGCGGCGACGCGACCGGCGCCGAGATCGAGCGGGCGCTCGTCACCGCGGTGCACGCCACGGCCGCCGCAGTCCACGAAGGCTGGCTCGTCGTCGACCTCCTCGTCGTCGGCGGCCGCTGCGTCGGGGTGCGGGCCATCGACCCACAGGGCGTCGCCCACGACCTCCGCGCCCGCCACGTCGTCCTCGCCACCGGCGGTGCCGGCCAGTGCTTCGCCGTCACGACCAACCCGGTCCTGTCGACCGGCGACGGAATCGCCATGGCCTACCGGGCCGGCGTCGCGGTCGCCGACGTGGAGTTCATGCAGTTCCATCCCACCGCGCTCGACCACCCCTCCATGCCCCGGACCTTGCTGTCCGAAGCGCTCCGCGGGGAAGGAGCGGTCCTGCGCGACGACGACGGCCGCGCGTTCATGGTCGCGGAGCACCCCCGCGGCGACCTCGCGCCTCGCGACGTCGTCGCCCGAGCCATCACCCGCCGGCTCAACGACCGCGGCCTCGAACATCTCTGGCTCGACGCCACCACCATCCCCCACTTCTCGACCCGGTTCCCGACGATCTGGCGGGCGTGCCGCTCCGTCGGTCTCGATCCCACCCGCGACTGGCTGCCCGTCGCGCCCGCCGCCCACTACCTGTCGGGCGGGGTCTGCGCCGACCTCGACGGCGCCACCACCCTCCCCGGCCTCTGGGCCTGCGGCGAGGTGGCGTGCTCCGGCGTCCACGGCGCCAACCGGCTCGCGTCCAACTCGCTCCTCGACGGGCTGGTGTTCGGGAGCCGCTGCGTCGACGCGATCCTCGCCGGCAAGGACCGACCCGACGAGACCGGCGTCCTGCGCGGCGTCGACGTCGCCCCGACCGAGGCGCCGGCTCCCGACCACACCGCAGGCCGGACCGTCGCACGGCCCGAGCAGCGCCACCAGCTCCAACAGGTCATGACCCGCGACGCCGGCGTGCAGCGCGACGCCACCAGCCTCCACCGTGCCGCGACCGCCCTGGCCGCGATGCACAGCGACGACCGGGAGGTCGACAACCTGCTCGTCGTCAGCCGCGTCCTGGTGCACGCGGCCCTCGCCCGCGAGGAATCGCGGGGCACCCACACTCGCCTCGACTTTCCCCACACCGCCGATGCGCTGCGGGGCCGGTTCGTGTTCTCCAACGGCGACCCGCCCCGCTTCGTCCGGCTCCCCGAGTTCGCCGCCACGCCGTGACCGACCTCGACCCGCCCCGCCACCTGGTCCGTGACGCGGTCGCCCGCGCGCTCAGCGAGGACCTCGGCCCCCTCGGCGACCTCACCGGCGCGCTCGTCCCATCCGACACCGTCGCGACCGGCGCGATCACAGCCCGCGCCGACGGGACCCTCGCCGGGGAGGCGTGCGTCACCGAGACCTGGGCCCAGCTCGACCCGCACGTCGAGGTCCAATGGGCCGTCCGCGACGGGTGCCCCGTCACGCCCGGGACGGTCGTCGCCCGCGTCGCGGGCCCGATGCGCAGCGTCCTCGCCGGGGAGCGCACCGCGCTCAACTTCCTCTGTCACCTGTCGGGGGTCGCGACGCTCACCCGTCGGTTCGTCACGACCGCGGGGGGAAAGATCCGGATCTGGGACACCCGCAAGACCACCCCGGGCCTTCGGGCCCTCGAGAAGGCGGCGGTGCGAGCCGGCGGCGGCCGCAACCACCGCGGCAACCTCTCCGACATGGTGCTGCTCAAGGACAACCACCTCACCGGACTGAGCATCGACACCGCGGTGCGTGCCGCCCGCGACCAGTGGCCCGGCCGGGGTGTAGAGGTCGAGTGCGAGCGGCTCGACGAGGTGCTCGCCGCCGTCGCCGCCGGCGCCGACCTGGTCATGCTCGACAACCTCGTCCCCGACGA
>DATISY010000059.1:0-22953 GCA_035468285.1 Acidimicrobiia bacterium
CAGCGGTGCAGGGGGGTCGAGGTTTCGTCGAGGAGGCCGACGGTGTCATCTACCTGGCCATGTCGTTGCGCAACGTCGGGTCGGGCATCGGCGTGTTGCAGAGCTGGCTGGCGCACGGCGGGCGTCCCGAACCCGACGAGCCGCGCCCGACCCGGTCGGGTTCCGTCGCCAGGGCCGCGATCTCTTCATACCGCCGGGTGGATCCGGCTCTGGCAGGGGGCGCTCCGGCTCGACGAGGGCGATGACGGGTACGACAACGTCCACGACGCCATCGCGGGCGGCGACATCCTGGTCATCGACCTGCTCTATAGCGACCACGAGGTTGGCCAGCGGGCCATCAGCCAGTTCATGCTGACTCCCCGGAGCGACGGCGCGCCGGACTGGCTGAACTCGGTGGTCCGGCACTGGAACCTCGACCGTCCCGACCCGCGCTGACCTCACCCGGCCCGGGAGCTGACGATCCGTCCGGGACCGGGGGCGGGCAGTGCGTCAGACCCGGTCGAGCTCCAGCATCTTGATCGCGTTGCCGCGCAGCACCTTGTAGGCGACGCTGGCGTCGAAGTCGGCGAGCATCTTCTCGACGTACTCCTTGGAGAACGGCCAGGTCGTGTCGGTGTGCGGGTAGTCCGTCTCGAAGCAGATGTTGTTCTCTCCGACCTCGGCGAGCGAGTGGAGCCCGTGATGGTCGGCGGTGAAGCACCCGAAGATCCGCCCGTAGTAGTAGGTGGAGGGCGGCTCGGGGATCTTCGCCTTCGAGTGCTGCCAGCTGTCGTGCTGGTCCCACACGACGTCGGCCCGCTCCAGTGCGTACGGGATCCAGCCGATCTGGCCCTCGGAGTACGCGAGCTTGAGCTTCGGGAACTCGATGAGCTTGCCCGAGAACAGATAGTCAGCCAGTGAGGCCATCGAGTTGTTGAAGGCCAGGGTGCCCCCGACACCACCGGGTGAGTCCGGGGACGCAACAGGGTCGGTGGACGACGACCCGATGTGCATGCACAGGGTGACGCCCGTGTCGTTGCACGCCGCGAAGACGGGGTCCCAGTGACCGGTATGGATGCTGGGCAGCTTCAGGCGGGTCGGCAGCTCACTGAAGCAGAACGCGCGGACACCTCGGTCCGCGTTCCGCTGGATCTCTTCGGCGGCGAGCTCGGGGTCCCAGAGCGGCATCAGGCACAGCGGGATGTTCATCCCACCCGACGGCTCGCACCACTCCTCGGCCATCCAGTCGTTGTAGGCCTTGACGCAGGCGAGGCCCAGCTCGCGGTCCTCGGCCTCATAGAACGTCTGGCCGCAGAACCGGGGGAACGTGGGGAACGGCAGTGACCCGTCGACCCAGTTCAGCTTGAAGTCTTCGATCCGCGCCTCACGCTCGTAACAGCCGGGTCGCATCTCGTCGTAGGTGACCGCGGTCATGACCATCTTGGTGCGGTCGAACTTGCTGATGTCGCCGTCCGGGGTGGCTTCGAGCGGGATCGCCACGAACCGCTTGTGGACATAGATCAGGCGATCCTCGAAGTACCAGGCGTCACCCCACGTCCCGTCGGGGTCTTCCTTCATCGAGTACTTCGCACCAGGATGGAGCTTGAAGTCCCCCCACCGCTTCCGCTCGATCCGGGGGCCCTGCTCCCGGAACTTCTTCGGGAGCCACGTCTGCCAGACGTGGGCTGGCTCGACCACGTGGTCGTCGACGCTGACGATCTTCGGCAAGTCCATGCTCGGAATCCCACTCGCTCGAGGTGCGTTGAGAAACCATTCTAGAGCCTGCCTCTGGGCGGGCGTCGACCGCCGCGCTAGCTGAACACGCCACCCAGCACGTTGATCACCACGGCGAGGATCACCGCGCCGAAGAGGTACGACAGCAGGGCGTGGCGCAGGATCGCCCGGCGGATCGGACGCTTGGCGATGTCGGTGTCCGAGACCTGGAACGTCATCCCGACCGTGAATGCCACGTACGCGAAGTCGTAGTAGTCGGGCTCGCTGTCGTCGGAGAAGTCGATGCCCCCGACAGGATCGTCGTAGTAGAGGTGGGCGTACCGCAGCGTGAAGACGGTGTGCACGACGGCCCACGAGACGGCCACCGTGAGGATGGCGCCGACGGTCAGGAGCACCTGGAGCGTGGTGCTCGTCGCGTCGACCTTGAGCGCGAGGTTCCAGCCCGAACCCGCGAGGCTGACCACCGCCGCGGTGACGAGCAACAGGTCGGCGGAGGACCGGGTCGCGTCCTCGCGAGTCGCGAGGACCCGGGTCGCGTCACCATCGAGACGCAGGATTCGGGGCCACACCCGCAGGAGAAACAGGACCGCGATCGTGTCCCAGGCGCAGAGCACCGCGAGTGGCCACGGCGCGAAGAAGCCCGCGATGATCCCCACCGCCGCTCCGACCGGGACGGCCTCGAGGACCCGCGCGCGCCGTCCCCGTGGACCGAACGTCCCGCGGTCGGTGGCAGCCGAGCCGTCACGACTCGCAGCAGGTCGCGGGTGCACCACCGTTCGTCCGATAACGGATCACTACCCCCGAGAGCCGGGGCAGAAACGGGTGCGCCGCCCCCCACACGTTTCGGGCTGTCGGCCGAACGGGTACCCCTCCTCGAGTCCCGACCGAGGTCCCTGGTGCCTGATCCTTCCTTCTTCTTGTCCGGTGATCTCGACCTTCGCCGTGCCGATCAGCTCGAGCCGGGCCTGCTCGCCCACGCGGAGAGCACCCCGGGTGACACGGTGGTCATCGACTGCTCCGAGCTGACGTTCATCGACTCGTCGGGTCTGGGGATGCTCGTCGACGTGCACAACCAGTCCGGCAAGCGCCTACGTCTACAGCAAGTGCCGGAAGCCTGTCGTAACGCGTTCGTGGTGACCGGCCTCGACGCCATGTTCGGGCTGGCCTAGCGGCGAGACCAGGTTCCAGTACCCTCATCGCCATGGGGGGATGGTCGCGACGAGCGCTGCTCATCGCGTTGGCGCTCAGCATCGTGTTGGAGGCGGGCGCCGCCGTGGCCGCAGCGCAGCCCACTCGGACGGGCGCGGCGTCGACCGCGACGCGTTACTACGTGTCGCTCGGCGACTCGTACGCCGTCGGATACCAACCCGGGCGGGGGATCACGCGCCACGGTTTCGCGGACCAGGTCGTCTCGAAGGCGACGCGCCGCGGGTACCACCTGCAGCTGGTGAACTTCGGGTGTGGCGGCGCGACGACGACCTCGATCCTGCACGCGCCGGGCTGCCCGGTCGGTGCCGGCGCTCATGGTGGACCCGGTTACGAGGGTGTGCCGCAGGCCGCCGCGGCCGAGGCCTTCCTGCAGGCCCACCCGGGCCAGATCGCGCTGGTCACCGTCTCGATCGGCGGCAACGACGTCACGGCCTGTGCCCGTGCCACGGACCCGGTGGCGTGCGTCACCCAGGCCACGGCCGAGGTGAAGGCGAACGTCAGCCAGCTCGCCGCCGGACTCCGCGCCGCTGCCGGCTCGACGGTCCCGATTGTCGGCACGACCTATCCCGACGTGATCCTCGGCCAGTGGGTCCGTTCCCCAGTGAGCCAGAACCTGGCACGTCTCTCAGTCACGGCGTTCCAGGCGTTGATCAACCCCGCGCTCCAGCAGTCGTACGCCACCGCGGGGGCCCGGTTCGTCGACGTCACGAGCGCGACCGGCGCGTACGTGCCGCTCAAGCAGACGGTGTCCCGCAAGCCGTACGGAGTGATCCCGGTCGCAGTGGCCCGAGCCTGCACGTTCAGCTACTACTGCTCCGTCGGTGACATCCACGCAACGACGCTCGGGTACGGGGTGATCGCGGACCTGATCGTCGCCACGTTGCCCCGCGCTTGAGGTGACCCGCGTGGCACGGCGTTGCGGGTGTCCTGTCGCAGGGTGATCAGGTTTATGGCACAGTCCGGCGCCTCACGCGCGTCGAAGGAACGCGCGCCGTGGGCTGACAACGCGGTTTCGTGACGGCTACCACGCGTGGGCGACGACGATGGGGTCGTGCCCGTCGCCGGTCGTGTACCACCGGTCCCGTCCCTGGTCACGAGGACCAGAACGGCTCAGCTCTTCAGGCAGGTCTGGAGGAACTCGAGCAGGCGGGGATACCAGTGCGCGAGGACCGTCGGCATCCCGATCCCGCCGTGCGGGGCCTCCGGGTAGACGAGGAGCTCGGAGCTGTTCCCCGCCAACGCCCACCGTTGCGCGAAGAACAGGGTGTCGTCGACGAGATGGTCGGCGGCACCGACGGTGAACAGCGCCGGCGGCAGGTCGTGCAGATCGGCGTAGAGCGGTGAAAGGTCGGGATCGCGGCGACCTTCGGGGGACCGGCCGGGAGCGAAGAGCTCGGTGAAGAACCGGATGCCGTCCACCGTCAGGATGTCGCCGCCTGGCGGGACGCCGATGCCTTGCTGGCTCGGGGTGTGACTCAGGTCGTAGACCCCGAACACGAGATTGGCGCCGAGGAACCGGTCGACCGCGTTGTGACGGTCGCGCATCCGTAGGAGCGTGACGGCTGACAGGTGCGCTCCGGCGGACTCGCCGCCGATGAGGAGCCGCTCGGTCCCGAACTCGGCTTCGGCTTTCTCGAGGAGCCATACGGCGGCGGCTTCGCAGTCATCGGGCCCCGCGGGGTACGGGTGCTCGGGGGCAAGCCGGTAGTCGACGCTCACGATGGCGACGTGGAGCGCGTCGGCCACGATCTCGTTCAGGAGGTCCGTCATCTCGGGTTCGCCGATGATCCAGCCGCCGCCATGAATGTGGAGGAACACCGCGTCGACCTGATCGGGGACGAACGTCCGGAGCCGGATCGGGCCTGCCGGACCCTCGATCGAGCGGTCGACGGCACGCTCCGAGACGCCCATGCCCCCGACACGCGCGGCGCGTTGCGCCGCCACGCGCTCGGCTATCGAGGCGGCCCGGTCGTCTACCGGGGTCGGCCACGAGCCGAGGAACTCGGCCGCCTCGGTGCGGAGCTGCGGTCGCAGCGCCTCGAGCTCGTCGTCCCACAGCGCCATACCGGCCGGAGGGTAGTCACGTGGCGCCGCCACCGCGCTGGTCCGCCAGCCCTGTCCACGGACGCCGGTACCTTGAGGGGACTGATGCCGGCTGCGCCACCTCCTGAGCTGCACGGCCGCGCGGTGACCCTGCGGCGGTACCGGTTGAGCGACCGCGACGCGCTCGGGGAGGCGATCGCGGCGAGCCACGACCATCTCCGCCGCTGGATGCCGTGGGCCCAGGCGGCCCCAACCGAGGAGTCGGTGCTGGCCTTCTTGGGCCCCGCGGTCGCGGACTTCGGTGCGCGAGGGGCTGCGGAGTATGCGATCACCCTGGCCGAGTCGGGCCGCTACGTCGGCGGCTGCGGTCTTATGGCCCAGCTCGGTGCGGGCGCGCTCGAGATCGGCTACTGGCTCGATGTGCGCTTCCTCGGTCGAGGCCTCGCGACCGAGGCCGCGGCGCTCCTCACCGATACGGCGTTGTCGCTCGACGGCATCGACCGGGTCGAGATCCACTGCGACGAGGCGAACGTCCGGAGCGCGGGGGTGCCGCGACGGCTCGGCTACCGCCTCGACCGGATCGACGACGACGAGGTCATTACGCCGGGTGAGGTCGGCCGTTCGATGATCTGGGTGGCGGCGCCCCCCAGCGCCACGCCCTCGGCTCGGTGACGCTCCTGCTCAACGCGACGCGGGATCCGCCTCATCGACGAGGAGACGCATCCGCAATCCCGGGCCGAACCGGGTCGGGACGTTCTGGAGGGCGCGGAAGCCGACGGCCCGGTAGAAGTCGAGCGCGCGCGGGTTGGCGGTGACCTCGATGACCGTGACGCCGCGACGCACCGCCCGGGCGGCGACGTCGGCGATGAGCGCCCGGCCGATCCCCGAACGCCACAGGTCGGGCTCGACGAAGAGCCCGTCGAGCTCGTCGGGTCCGTCGCCATCGGCGCTCGGCACCGTGACCGAGAACCCGAGGACCCGGTCCGGCGCGCAGGCGACGCGGACGGTGCCGTCGGTGATGGCCTGCTCCGGCAGCGAGATGGCGTCCGGGTGCGCGAGGAGCTGACCCCGGGTCTCCTCGTAGACCAGGGACGAACGGCGTTGCAGGTCCTCGAGGAGCTGGGCCTCGCCCGGTCTCGCGTCACGGATCGTGGGGACCGAGCCGACCATGAGATCCCGGGGTCAGGCGCTGCGACGTGGCGCGGCGTTGCTGGTGAGCTCGGTCAGCACCGCGGCGAGCGCCGCACGGACCGGCCTGCTCAGTGCCGGGTCGGCGTGGCCGTTCCGGCGGGGCACTTGGATGGTGACCGAGCTCATCACGACCGCGCCCTGCGCGGCGAGCGTTCGTTCCAGGTCGGCGCGCACATGCAGGCCACCATCCGCGCGGGGTGACCCGGCGACGACCGCGACCGGCTTGCCGTAGATGTCACCCGAGCTCACCAGCCAGTCGAGCGCGTTCTTCAGCGCGCCGGGCACCGCGAACGCGTATTCCGGGCTCGCGATCAGGATCGCGTCCGCGGACGCGACCTCGCGGCGGAACGCCTCGACCGTTCCCGGTGGGGACGGACCGTCCAGGTCGGGGTTGAACGGCGGCACGCGCCCGACGGCCTCCGACACGAGACCGTCATGTCGGTCGGTGCCAAGGATCGCGCCGCGTCGAGGAGGGCGCGGTTCGACGACCGGTGTTGCAGGCTGCCGGAGAGGGCGACGATTCGCATGGCTCCGCCTCACCTCGAGTGTTGTCCCCCTGCTCAACCGGCCATCCGGGCCGCTTCTTCCGGTCCAGCGCGGCCTCGGGCGGGCTTGGCTTGGGCTGCGCGCTCAGCCGATTCCCGCGCACCCTGGCTGGCGGGCGAACACGGCGGCGAGAGCCTTGGCCTTGAAGGCGATCTCGGCTTCCTGAACGAGCGATTGCACCGACCGGCCGGCGGTGTCGAGCTTGGTGACCAATGCCTGCGCTGTCGTCTGGAACGCCGACGCGTCGTCCGGCAACGCGGACACCGAGGGCTGTTCCCCGACGAACGTGAGCAGCGTGCGGGAGACGCCCAGCCGGATCGATGCGGCGAACGCCGCTCCGGAGGGGGCGATCGGGACGCCGGCCCCGCCGAGCTGGGTGTTCAGCGTCTGGGTTGCCGCCACGGCCTTGCTCAAGAACTGCGACAGCGTGACGCGCAGGTCGGACAAGGTCGTCTGCCCGTTGGCTGCCGTGACCAGGTTCGCGCCGGCGTCGTTCACGGTGTGACCCCATGCGGCGATGCTGGAGCACACCGTCCGCGCCCAACCGGCGGCGTTCACCCGGCGCTTCGACACGCCCGTCGGGACCGCGCCGGCGAAGTTGACGGCGAGGTGACAGGTCTGGTCGGCCGCCCCCGTGATGGTGAGCCCGGCCGCGGTCAACGGCGTCGCCTGGCTGGCGTTCCCCGCCGCTTGCGCGAGGGCCGTCGCGGCATCGACGGTGTCGGCCTCCTGGGTGATCAGGTTCACCGCGGCGCGCACACTCGGGATTGACGCCGCGGCCAGCTTCTGTAACGCGGTGACCGCCTCGTCCTGAGACGACGGCCGCGTCGCGTTGAAAGTTCGGACCGCGACGCAGAACTTCGCGCCCGGCGCGGCCTCCGCCGGCGTCGACCACGAGGCCACAGTGACCACCACGATGGTCATCAGCCCGACCAGGCCAGACCGGCGACAACGGGGCTGCACCGGTCCAGTATCGGCCGTTGCTCCCGAGACCGGGGGGCACCTCGACCGGGGGAGCTAGGTCGGCAGGCCGTGGAGCCGGCACAGTCCGGTCGGCGCGGCTGCCTATCTTTCGCTGGCGAGGAGGTCTCCTGGTGGGCAGACTCGACGGAGCGCATCCTCGACCTCTGGAACGTGTCATGGCCACTGACCTCACGATCGACGTTGAAGACGAGCCCAGCGAGCTGGCCCGGCTGGCGCAAGTCCTCGGCGGGGCCGGGGTGAACATCGAGGGGTTCTGCGCCGTGACGAGCGGCGGTGGGCAAGCCGAGATTCACGTGCTGGTCGAGGAGGCCGCCGACGCGCTCACCGCACTCGGCGCGGCAGGCCTGGAGGTGCGATTCGAGCAGGAAGTCGCGGTGGTGGCACTCGAGGACCGTCCGGGCGCGCTGGGGGAGATGACTCGTCGCCTGGGCGGTGCGGGCATCAACCTCACGCTGGCGTACCTGGCGACGAACACGAGGCTCGTGTTCGCGGCGGACAACCTCGACGAAGCCCGAGACGTCCTCGACTAGACCGACGTCGATGCGGCGCTGGACACGGCGACGGCTCGATCCTTCCCGATGAACGGCAACGCCACGTTCGGGATGGTGATTTCGACCGCAGTCGTCAGCACGCAGAGACAGTGGACGACCGTCGCGACGGTGCGCCGAGGAGACGAGGTCTCGACGGGGCCCTGAGCGTGGTGCTGATGCGGCCGACCGGTGTCGTGCGCGGCTCATCGGCTCCCGCGGCCGAGACGACGGGGCGGCAGTCCGCCGGGGGTTGTACCTCACTTCGGAACGCCGGGCGTGAACCGGTCGTCGGTGCCCACCGCGGCGGCGTGGCCGGCGTCGAGGCCCCCTGGTGCAGTGCGTGGAGCGCGACCGCGGCCGCCTCGGCGGCGAGGCGGTCGACGGCCGGGTACGGCGCGATGGACGTGTCGTAGTTGCTCAACCCGGCCTCCACCACGACGTCCCCTGACACCGCGATGACCTCACCGAGGTGCAGGTAGGCCTCGTCACCGAGGGTGGGGACCGTCGTGGTGATCTCGTTGGTCGGGTTCCGGGTACGGGCTCGCAGCTCGTCCAGCGCGGCGGAGGCGGTGGCGGTCGGCTGCACGGTGAGTCGCAGCGACAGCGGGTCATGGGCTCGCTGCAACGACTTCGTCTGGAAGAACCCCGTGATCCAGGTGCATTCGACGGCACCGTTCCGGCTGTTGTGACGACGTCGCACCCGCACCACCCGCTTCCCGAGCAGCAGTCGCTCGACCTGGGGGCGGGTCAGGACCGTGCACGGGTCGCTCGGAACATCCGATGCGGGCACTCGAATCGGTGCTGCCCACCACAATGGACCCGTGGCGGCCACGATGAACGAGGTGACGAATCGACGCATCGAACGACGAGTCTTATCGGCTGGCGAGGCCGTTTCGGGCTCCGAAACGGGGCTATGGACGACCTCGAGGGCCCCGTGCCACCGATGGTCGATTCGTGCCGTACACTGCCCATTGCCGAGGCCGCGTCAATCGGACCGACCCGGTGGACCATAAGGACGTGAATTCGGTGGCACAAGGCACTGTGAAGTTTTTCAATGAGCAGAAGGGCTACGGCTTCATCTCCCGGGAACAGGGCGATGACGTGTTCGTGCACTTCTCCGCCATCCAGGGCGAGGGCTTCAAGACCCTCCAAGAGGGTCAGCGCGTCGAGTTCGACGTCGGCCGTGGCAAGAAGGGCGAAGAAGCCCAGAACGTTCGTCCGATCTAGTTCGGATGGTTGCGGCCGATCGACGGCCGCACCACCGTTTGTTCTCGTAGGCACCCTCAACCGGGGGGACCGCACCGAAAGGCCTCATGTCGAGCCGTAAGCGCTCCCGTCTCACCGACACGGACGACCTCGTTCATCTCTATCTGCACGAGGCCGGCCAATACGAGCTGCTGGACAAGGAGACCGAAGCCGACCTCGCCCAGCGGATCGAGGCCGGCACCCAGGCGCGGGAGCAGCTCGAGGCTTCCGGCCTGACCCCGACCCAGCGCCGCTCGCTGCGCCGGGTGGCCCGGGAGGGCGACGAGGCCCACCGGTCCTTCGTCCAGGCCAACCTCCGGCTCGTCGTCTCGATCGCCAAGCGGTACCAGCGGTCGGGCCTTCCGCTCCTGGACCTGATCCAAGAGGGCAACCTCGGCCTGATCCACGCCGTCGACAAGTTCGACTGGCGCAAAGGGTTCAAGTTCTCCACCTACGCGACGTGGTGGATCCGCCAGTCGATCTCGCGCGGCATCGCCAACACCAGCCGCACCATCCGGTTGCCGATCCACGCCGGCGACAACCTGGCCCGCCTCCACCAGGTTCGCATCGAGCTCGAGGCCCGCTTGGGTCGCCGGGCGACGATCGCCGAGCTCGCCGAAGAGCTCGACCTCCCGCCGGCGAAGGTGTCCGAGACCCTCCAGATCGCGGCCGAGCCGCTCTCGTTGTCCGCCCCGATGGGCGAGGATGGCGACACCGAATTCGGTGACCTCGTGGCCGACCGCTCCGCGGCGAGCCCGTTCGAGGCGGCCGCCGCCGCGATGCTGCCGGCCGAGACCGCGAAGCTGCTGAACAAGCTCGACGAGCGGGAGCGGCTCATCATCGCCTTGCGGTTCGGGCTCGACAGCGGGGAGCCCCGCACCCTCGAAGAGGTCGGCGAGCACTTCGAGCTGACACGGGAGCGCATCCGCCAGATCGAGGCCAAAGCCATGGCCAAGCTGCGCCACCCCGCGTTCAACGTCGACATCCGGGACCTCGTCAGCGCCTAGCCCGTCCGGGCGCGCCGTCCCGTCAGGCGCCGAGCGCGTTGGCGTTGAACAGCGCGTCACCAACGCTGTTCCACTCCAGCGAGATGCGGTCCGCAATGTTCTCCGACACCCAGTCGGCAGCGAGCGCCACGGCTTCCTCGGCATCCTGGTGGGAGCGCCACACGCTGATCGACAGAATGTGCCCGTCGTCGATCTTGACGACCGAGTACCCGATGAACCCCTCATGTCGCTGGAAGGTCTCCAACATTCCTGACGCGGCGAGGTCGGCGACCTCCTCCGGGGTCCCTTTCGTCATGGCGTAGGCCGCGACGCGGACGTGCTGCATGCTCGATCTCCCCTGGTTAGGTGGGCTCAGGATCCGTGACGGAGGGTGTGCCCGGCGAGCGCACCGGTGTGCTCGCCCTCTTCCATGAACACCGCACCGTTCACGACTGTCCACGCGTACCCCCGGGCGCGTTGCACGTACCGTCCGGCGCCGGCGGGGTAGTCGCGCACGTACTCCGGCTGGGGGAGCCCGAGACCGTCGAGGTCGAGGACGTTGACGTCGGCGTAGGCCCCGGCGACGATCGAGCCCCGACCGGGGAGCCCGAACAGCTCGGCGGGCTCGGAGCTGAGCCGCCGGACGGCCTCACCGATCGAGAGGAGACCCTGCTCGCGCACCCAGTAGGTGAGCAGGAAGGTCGGTTGGCTCGCGTCCATGATGAGGCCGACGTGGGCGCCCGCGTCGGCGAGGCCCATGACGGTGTGGGGATGGCGGAGCATGGTCGCGACCGCGTCGAGGTCGTCGTTGAGGAACGGCCAGTTGAACAGCGCTGCGCCGTCGCGTTCGAGCAGGAGCGTGATGAACGCCTCCGGGACGGAGACCCCGAGCCGAGCCGCGTGTCCTTCGAGACTGTCGGCCGCGCTCAGGTCGTACCGGGCGTCGCCGGTCGGCATCAGGTACAGCTCCGACGGTGGGATCGTCGGGAGATCGCGTGCCGCCTCGACGAGCGTCGCTCGCCGTTCCGGGTCCCGCAACGCGGCCAGGCGCTCCTCGAAGGAGAGGGCACGGAGCGCCCGCCATGCCGGAGCACCGTCGAACGGGGTCCGGTGCACCAGGCCGAACAGCATCCCGATGCCTCGGGCGGTGGTCTGGGGTGCCAGCCACGCGCCGCGTGCCCGGGCCTCGTCGACCGCGTCGAGGGCCTCGTGGTGCAGCTCGGGGACGCGCTTGGTCTGGCTGAGCCCGAACGTGACCGGCTGCCCGGTGGCCAGCGCGATGTCCGCGAGCAGGTTGACCTCGCCGACGGTGCGGCGACCGCCGGCCCCGTCGCGCTCGCCGAGCGCGGGGGCAGCCTCGAACACGCCACGGTGGTGCTCCCGCAGGACGTCGGCGATGGCGAGCAGCTCGCGGGCGTCGGCGTACGTGCCCGGGACGGCGCGCCCGTCCGGGACGCGGTGCAACATGGTGCGCGACGTCGAGAATCCGAGCGCACCGGCGGTGATGGCCTCGTCCACCGAGGCTCGCATCGCGGCGATGTCGTCGTCGGAGGCCGGGGCCTGGTCGAGGCTGCGTTCCCCCATCGCGTGATACCGGACCGCGCAGTGCCCGACCATCCCGCCGACGTTCACGCCCTTCGGCCACGACTCGACTGCGTCGAGGTAGTCGCCGTAGCTCTCCCAGTCCCAGGCCAACCCGGCCATGATCGAATCGGCCGGCACGTCCTCGACCGACTCCATCAGCTCCGCGAGGTACCGCCGATCCTCGGGTCGGCAGGGCGCGAACGTGACGCCGCAGCTGCCGAGGACCACCGAGGTGACACCGTGCCAACAGGACGAGGTCGCCAGCGGGTCCCAGCCGAGCTGCGCGTCGAGGTGGGTGTGGATGTCGACGAACCCGGGCGTCACCAGCCGGCCGTCAGCGTCGAGCTCCCGTCGGCCGCGCCCTTCCACCTTCCCGACGGCGACGATGCGATCACCGTCGATGCCGACGTCCGCGGCGGCCGGCTCGGCTCCGAGCCCATCGGCGACCAGACCGTTGCGGATCACCACGTCGTGCGCCATGACGTCCGAGACTACGGCGGTTTCGGTTGCCGCGCCCGTGAACCGGGCCCTCGCGCCAGGGCGGCTGCCGGCAGAGAGTTACGCTCGCCGCACGTGACCACGCGACTTGAGCCTGTGACCGATGCCGCGGACGTATCTGCTCCTTTCACCGACGAAGAACTCACCGCGCTCGCGCTCGCGGCGGACGCCGACCAGCCGCCGGACGAGGACGCGGTGTCGTTCTGGGAGGTCACCGGGTACCTCCCCGGTCGGCGTCTCCCCGAGTGGTATATGCCGTCACCGATGGGCGGGAAGCTCGTCGATGGGTGGCGGCGACGCGTCGTCCTGTTCGTGATCGTCTCGTTCTTGCTCATCGACGCGTACGGCCTCTGCAACACCTACGGCTGGGTCCACTTCGGGTGACGGTCGCTGTATCGGCGAGCCGCTACCACCCGTAGCCCTGGAAATCCCCGGGGTGCCGGCCGGTCACCGGGCGCTGAACGCGAGGACCAGGATCAGGGTCAGCAGCGCCGAGACCAGCAGGGACCCGAGGCAGCCCAGGCGGTTGGAGAAGAAGAGGAACATACGGGGTCTCTACCCGCACGGGGGGACCCCCAACCGGTGACGGGCGCGAACCGGCGGCCAGCCCTCGCCGGGGGTGACCGCCGGTTCGATCAAGCGGTGGGGCTAGACGCCGCAGCGGGCATGGATCTTGGTGATCAAGTCGACCACTCTGTCGTGGCGCTTCTGGACCTGGTCGCGACGGGCCTCGAGGCGCTTCACGAGGTCGTCGCGGTGATGGGCCTTCGCGTCCGCGATCGCCTTGTTCAGCTGATCGAGCCGCTGCTCGCTCTTCACGCGTGCCGCGTCAAGCTGGGTCAGGCGGTCTTTGGCCTTGTCGCACCGGTTTGCCTTGGTCTGGCCGGTGGGAGCGCCGGGATTCGAGGGCGTGGTCGTCTGCGCGACGGCGATGCCCGCCGAAGCGAACGTCGCCACCCCGGCGATGATGATCCCAGCGATGAGCCGACGAGTCCTGTTCATATTCGTGTCCCCTTCTGGTGGTGGGTGCTGTCCGATCAGTTTCGGGTGGACACGTCATCGCCGTGTAAGCCCTGGATGAGGCCCCCACCATCGTTCGGGAGCGGCTCGTCGGCGCTTCCAATTCCGGCCGGGGCGGCGCGACCCGTACGCTGAAGCAACCGAACGGAACGGAGCCCACATGGCCGATCGATCCCTCTTCACCGACGACGAGTGGAAGGCGCTGACCGAAGCGCCGCTGCGCATCACGCTGGCGCTCGTCGCCGTCGGGCCGCACGGCCCTATCTCGGTCGTGAAGGAAGCCGCGGCGAGCGCCCGGGAGGTCGCGCGCCCCAAGGAGCAGGGGCCGGCCGACCAGCTCATCGCCGAGATCGCGAAAGAGGCGGGAAGCCGCGAGGCCCGCCACGACGTCGAGGCGCACCACGGCCAGAGCCCCGAGCAGGTCGCGGATGCCGCACTCAACGACCTGACCGCGGCGGCCGCCACGGTCGACAAGCTCCCACCCGACGAGGCAGCCGAGGTGCGCGCCTGGTTCCTCGACGTCGCGCACGCCGTCGCAGCCGCCGCGAAATCCGTTACCCCCGAGGAGCAGGCCATCGTCGACCGCATCGCCCAGGTCTTCGGGGCGTCGACGATCTGACGAACCCGCCGGCCTCGCCGCCGGGCGCTGCGCGACGCAACCTGTGAAGCTCGGCGAGACGACCGACGCCGTCGGCGCGCCGCAGAACGGTCCGGCGGACGGGCCGGCCGTGATGGTCACCTGGCCGGATAGCGCCCGCACGGGCACGTCGATCGCTTTGCCGCGATTGACCCGTTTCGGGAAGAAACCCGGGGATGCCTGCTACGCTGGTGCTGTTCTCGTTTGCGTCACGACGACGCGGCGGGGGCTCGCATTTGGGTAATCGCATTCTCTCCGCGATACGGGCCCGGTGACGCTCCATGCGTCACGGTGATCGGGTCAGCGTCTCGGGGGCCGTTTCGTTCACCCCTTCGTGAGACCTGACCTGCTGCCACCGAGGCAGCCAACCGATCTGGAGTCCGTTCCCCCATGTCCATCCCCTTCGCCGAGCTCGGCGTCCCCGCTGATCTCGTCTCGACCCTGAAGGCCCGCGGCGTGCACCGCCCCTTCCCCATCCAGGAGCTCACCGTCCCCGACGGCTTGGCCGGTCGCGACCTCTCCGGGCGCGCCCCGACTGGTTCCGGCAAGACCCTCGCCTTCGGTATCCCGCTCGTGGCCCGGATCGGGCGCGCCGAGCCCAAGAAGCCCCGCGCCCTGGTCTTGGTTCCCACCCGTGAGCTCGCCGCCCAGGTGAGCGGCGAGCTGCTCTGGCTCGGTCGGGGCCGCAAGCTGCGCGTCGCCGCGGTGTACGGCGGCGCCGGGTTCGGCAATCAGCTGAAAGCCTTGCGCAAGGGCGTCGACGTCCTCGTCGCCTGCCCGGGGCGCCTGACCGACCTCCTCGAGCGCAACGAAGTCGACCTGGGCTCGGTCGAGATGGTCATCGTCGACGAGGCCGACCGCATGGCCGACATGGGCTTCCTCCCCGTCGTCCAGCGCCTCCTCGACCGCACCCCCACGACCCGCCAGACGCTGCTGTTCTCGGCGACCCTCGACGGGGCCGTGAACACGCTCATCCGGCGCTACCAGCGCGATCCGGTGCGTCACCTTCTCCCCGAGGCGCCACTCCTCGCCGAGCATCTCTTCTGGAAGGTCGAACGCGACGACCGGGTGCAGCTCACCGCCGACGTCATCAAGGCGGCCGGCCCGACCATCGTGTTCTGTCGAACCAAGCACGGCACCGACCAGCTGGCCAAGAAGCTGTCACGGATCGGGGTCCGGGTGGAAGCCATCCACGGCAACCGCTCCCAAGGGCAACGCGAACGCGCGCTGGCGGCCTTCAGTGACGGCAAGGCGGACGCGCTCGCCGCGACCGACGTCGCCGCGCGCGGCATCCACGTTGACGACGTGGCCTGCGTCGTCCACTACGACCCGCCCAACGACGCCAAGGACTACACCCACCGCTCAGGACGTACCGCCCGCGCCGGCGCCAACGGTGTCGTCGTGTCCCTCGTCGGACGTGACCAGGCCCGCGACGTCGCGAGCCTCCAGCGCGCCCTCGGCTTCCCGACCGGTGCTACCCCCGTGACCACCGACGCGCTGGGCTCGCTCACCCCCGATGGCCGCCGCCACCAGCACGCCTCGGCGACGACGAATGCTCCCGCCGCGTCGCCCACGACGAACAACCCGAGCGGCAGCATCAAGTGGTTCGACGCCCGCAAGGGCTTCGGGTTCATCGAACGGGCCCACGGCAACGACCTGTTCGTCCACGTGTCCGCGATCGCCGGTGGCGCCCACCAGCGCCTCGAAGAGGGCCAGCACGTCGAGTTCGACATCGGTCCCGGCCGCAAAGGCGACGAAGCCCGTAACGTTCGCGTTCTGGTGTCCCAGACGTAGATCACTGCTGTCTTAGATCACGGAGGAGCCGAGATGGCCGACAAGTCGCCCAAGAAGGTCGAGTCCAAGAAGCCGGGCAAGACCCTCAAGGAGAAGCGCGCCGCGAAGAACCAGAAGCGACGCGAGGGCCGAAGCGGCTCCTGACGGTCTCGCCGAAGCCGCGACGGGCCGGTCACGGGTTGCCCAGGTCGACCGTCGCCGTCAGGGTGCGCTCATCGAACTGGCTCAGCAACGGCCGGGCCGTCACCCGCCACGACCCCGACAACGGGATCGTGAACCCAGACGCCAGGTAGTGCCCGGTGCCGAGGGGTGTCAAGGGCACGACGAGCGGCGGGATCTTCCGTGCCGCGAGGTCGAGCGTGAGCCGCAAATCCTGGACCGTCTTCGGTTTCCCGCTGGATGTCAGGACACTGACGTGCAGGTCGTTCGCGCCCGCCCTGCCCGGCGTGAACAGGACATCGACCGACAAGCCCGACGATCGCAGGGTCGTCTCGACGAGATTGGCGGTCCTGCCCGACGCGGCGTCGCTCCGCGACGGCGGCGCGTTGACGAGGAGCGCAGTCACTGCGAGGACCGCGCCCCCGGCGGCGATCTCGACCCACACCGAACGGCGAAGGGTCCGGAGAGTCCGCGCCTCCTGGGCCGCCCCGGGTTCGCCGTTCGCGGAATCGTCGGCCCCGCCCGCCACGATCGGGACCGCACGTCTCGACCCGAACCGGGACGCGGGGAACAGGTGGACCACGATCTCCCGGCTGAACGAGGCCAGCACCACCATCCCGGCGAACACGATCACCTTCACGATGAGGAGGCGCCCGTAGTCGGTGCTCCGCAACTCCCCCAAGGACCCGACCTGCCGCCATGCCTGGAACGTCCCCGTCGCGACGATGACGGCCAGGCAGGCCGTTGCGACCCGCGACCAGCGCGGCAACGCCTCGCGCAGCTGCGCCACACCACGACCAGGCAGGAGCACCGCCCCGAGGAGGACCAGCCCGCCGAGCCAGACGCCGACCGCGAGCACATGCAGGGTGTCGGCCACGATCGCGAGCGTGACCCACCGCCCGGTCACCGCGTGTCCGGCGTATCCCGGCGTCGCGGCGAGCGCCACGCCCACCAGCACAGCCAGCGGCACCACCACCCGGGCGAGCCGACGGGTGACCTGACCGGCCGGGACCGTCGCGGCATAGAGGACCGGGAGGGCCGCGACGAGCAGTACCAGCCGGGCGAGCGCGACCTGCCCGAACCGGATCGTCACGGTGTGGCTCAGCAACGAGAGATGGATCGCGTCGCCGAGAGCCAACCCCGCGGCGTAGGGGCCATAGAGGAACAAGCCCGCCACCGTGCCGATGACGAGCACGACCCAAGCACCGACGAGGAGACCGCGTGCCCGCGTCGACGTCCGAGCACCCGGCCAGACCGCCAGCGCGAACGCGACGGCCCCCAGGAGCAACGCCAGGCCCGCGAAGACCAGCCAGCGTGCTACGCCGTATGCCACCCCGACCACGGGGTCACCGCCCTGTTGGGCGAGCAGCCGCTGCGCGAGCCTCCGGGCCGCGGGACTCGACGCGTTGCCCGTGTTCCCGACCTGGAAGGTGAACGCGCCCGCGACCGGATGGGTGTCAGCGGACGTGACGCGCCACGTCACGACGTACGAGCCCTTCGCGAGCCCCGACACCCGGAGGCGCACCACCGGCCCCCGGACCTCGGTCCCGCCGGTGTCGACCCGGCTGCCCCCACGGTCATAGACCCGCACCGCGCCGAGCGCGGCGCTGACCGGACTGTCGAAGCGCAACGCGATGGCGGACGGGGACCGGGCCAGTACCGCGCCGGGTGCCGGATCCGACTGCAGGAGTGTGGCGTGCGCGGAGGCCGGGGACGCCAACAGGACGACGGACACCGCCGCGACGAGCAGCACGGCGGCCGCCCGTCGGACCGTCACTGGACGCTCATCGCCGTTCGGCGTCCGGTCTCCACGATGGGTCCGGCTGGTACCGAGCGGTCGGGGCTAGCCGTTGACGTTGCCGACCTTCCCGCCCAGGTCTGGGTGCTCGGCGCTGAAGATGCCCCATGAACTCGGCCATCCGTCCGCGACCCACGCGTGCATCATCCATAGCGAGTCGAGCTTGATCTTGGTCCCGCCTCGCGCTGCGCACGTGGCCGCGTCGGTGCTCTCGGCTCCGACCACCACCGCTCCCCGCAGGCACAGACCGCCGTTGAGGTTGTGCTGGTGCCAGATGTCGTTCGGGCCCGCGAATCCTTCGGGTGGCTTCGCGCCCGACAGGGCCGCGTAGCTGAGGCCGACGATCTTCGATGTGGGCGCGGTCCCGTCGTAGAGCAGCATCGCGGGGTGCGCCACGTCGAACCCACCGAGGTACGCGCCGTTGATGTAGTGGGCCCCGATGCAGGGCACATAGGTGGTGGTCATGTGGTACCCGGCTGCCTCGGCGGACTGCACCGTCGGGAACTGGACTGTGACCTGGTGCGCGGCGGCGAGCTGGCTCGCGAGGAGGTTCCTGGTCGCCGGGTCGGTGATCGCGGTCCACGGGAACGGTCCCCGGTGACCGTGCTCGGTCTGACCCGAGGACGCGGGCGGCCCGGACACCTCACAGGGCGTGCTCCCCGTCAGGCCCGTCGTCACCGCGCCATGCACGTGCCCACCGGCGGCACCCACTGCGATGGACGCCGACGCGGTCGTGGAGGGCGGCCCGGGATCAAGGAGCAGCATGGCGCCGGCCCCGACGACGAGGCCGAACACGAGCACCGACAGCAGTCGTCCCATCCCATGTCCCCCGTGACCTGCAACGTGTTGGTCGCCGACGAGCGTAGCCCTCGGCCGGTCCGCCCACGCCGGACCGGTCCGCGGTGGTGCGCAGCCCGCTCAAAGACCGGGGACCGCGGGCGTGAACCGAGCGAGATACGAGGTGAGGTGCCCGTACGTTCCGGTGGCCAACAGGACGCCGAGCACGACGAGGAGCACACCGGCGACGCGCTCGATGATTGCGCTTGCGCGTCGCAGGCGGTCACCGAGCGATGGGAAGGACGCGAGGCCGAGCGCGGCGAGCATGAACGGCACCCCGATCCCGAACGCGTACGCGACGAGGAGAAGCGCACCGCGGCCCGCCTGCCCGTCGTGCGCCGCGACGGTCAACGCGGCCGCGAGCAGCGGACCGACGCACGGGGTCCACGCGGCCCCGAAGGCCACCCCGACGACGAACGGGCGGATCGGACCGGACAGGTTCGGAAGTCGGTGCACGAGTCGACGCTCACGGACCAGCCGGCCCCGGACGACACCGAGGAGCGCGAGGCCCATGATGATGACGATCACGCCGCCGACGCGCTGCACGCCGGTCTGCACGTCGTGCAGCGACGAGCCGACCAGCCCCGCGGCCGCGCCGAGCCCGGCGAACACGACGGCGAAGCCGAGCACGAACACGAACGTCGCCGGCACGGCGCGTGCCGGGTCGCGGGCGTCGGCCGCCTCGCCCGCGATGATCCCGAGGTATGCCGGCAGGAGGGGCACGATGCAGGGCGCGAGGAATGACGCCACGCCGGCGCCGAAGAGCGCGACGAGCTGGCCGGCCACGCGTTAGGCGCCGAACGTGAACGCGAAGGCCTGGACCCCGGGGGCGCGCGCGGTGAGCCGCAGGGTGTGGTCCTCGATCGACGGGCCGAGCACCAACCGGTACAGGTCCGAACCCGAGACGCGCACGAACGTCGTCCCCTGCGCGTCGACCATGGTCTGGGTGGTCCGGTCGGTGGAGGGGAGCGGCTTGCCGTCGAGCTCGACGGTGACGTCGACCGGTTGGCCGGTCGCGCCGGCCATGACGAGGTTCACGTCGCGGGCCCGGTAGCTGAGGACGACCGCGGCGCCGGGCGCCGTCGCCTGGACCCGCTGTCCGCTGGCCAGCCACGGGCCGACGAGCCGAGCGTCACCGGACCGGAGGGCCCCGGGATCGGGGTAGGTCACCAGGCCGGGCTGCGCGCGGGCGGTGCCGTGGTCGAGGCCGAGGTAGGTCTCTTGGGTCACGCCCTGGGGCTGTTGGGGGGGCTGGCCCAGGTCGCTCGAGCTGACGACCTTGGCGCGCGGCGCCGACGTCGGGATTCCGAGGAGCTTGCGGAGGACGTCCTCGGTGGTCGAGTACTGGCCTTCGCCGATGTCTTGGTAGCGGAGATGACCCTGACGGTCAGCGACCCACTGCTGGGGCCAGTACATCGCTCCGAACTGGTTCCAGATGGCCATGTCGTCGTCGAGCGCGACGGGGTAGTCGACGTTCAGGCGCTTGACCGCCGACGCCACGTTGCTGTGGTCCTTCTCGAAGTCGAACTCGGGCGAGTGGATCCCGACCACGACGAGGCCGTCCTGCCGATACCGGTCGTACCAGGAGCGCAGATACGGGAGGGTGCGGACGCAGTTGACACAGGAGTAGGTCCAGAAGTCGTAGACGACGACCTTGCCCTGGAGGTCGGTCGGGGTCAGCGGCGGCGAGTTGAGCCAGGACTTGGCGTCGGTGAGCGCCGGGGGTGGTGGACCGACCGGCAGATGGGAGATGTCGGTGCCGCCGGCAACGCTGTTCGGGCTGGACTGACCGGCGACGACGATGCCCGCGACGGCGAACACGGCCAGCGCCACGAACAGCACGAGGTACTTGCGCCGGCCCGCGGTGGGCGGGCTCCCGTCGGCATTCGACGCTGTGCTCATCCTGCTCCTCATACGTCACCGGGAACCGGAAGGATGCCTCGGCCATAGTGGCCGTCCTCGCCCTCAGGGTGACGTCGGGGACCGGGGCTACGCGTCGCGGCCGATGACGAGCCGCGGACCCCAGTTCCACGTCCAGTAGTTCCAGGCCCACTGCACGAGCACCTGGGCCCGGTTCTCGAACCCGATCAGGTAGATGAGGTGCAGCAGGAGCCACGCGAACCACGCGATCGTTCCCCGCAGCGTGATCCGCAGTGGCAGGTCCGCGACTGCGGCGTGACGCCCGATGGTCGCCATCGTCCCCTTGTTTCGGTACCGGAACGCTTTCGTCGGTTTGCCGTCGCGGGCACGCAGGATCTGCTCCGCGGCGTGGGTCCCGGTCTGCATGGCGACCGGCGCGAGCTGGGGGAGGAGGCGCCCCGCCCGGTCCCGTGGTGCGGCGATGTCACCGACGACGAAGACCTCAGGGCGGCCGGGGAGCGAGAGGTCGGGCTCGACGACGATCCGTCCCCCGGGTGCCTGTTCGAGCTCCAGATGGTCGGCGAGCGGGTTGGGCCGGACGCCTGCGGTCCAGACGACGGTGTGGGTCGCGAGCTCCTCGCCCGACGCCAGGCGGACTCCACGGGCTGAGACCTCGGCGACCCGTGCCCCGAACCGGACCTCGACGTCACGTTCGTCGAGGGATTCGAGGGCGTGACGGCGGGACGCGGGACGGAAGCTCGCGAGAAGCTCGGTGCCCATCTCGATCACGACCACGCGGGATCGGCGCACGTCGATGTTGCGGTACCCCCGCGACAGGACCTTCGTGAACAGCTCGGCCAGGGTCCCGGCCGTCTCGACGCCGGTCGGCCCGCCACCGACGATGACGACGGTGAGGGCCCCCTCGTCGACGAGGGCGGGGTCGCGTTCCGCGTCCTCGAAGCAGCAGAGGACGTGCTCGCGGAGCCGGATCGCCTCAGCCAACGTGTAGAGCGGGAACGCATGGTCGGAGACACCAGGGATCGCGAAGTCGTTCGTCGTCGCGCCAGCCGCGATGATCAGCGCGTCGTAGCCGACCGATCCGCCGTTCAGGTGGACCTTGCGAGCCGCGAGGTCGACGCCCGTCACGGTGCCCAGCTCGACCTCGACGTTGGCGTCGTCGGCGAAGATGGCCCGGATGGTGTGGGCGACGCCACCCTCGTCGAGCCCCGCCGTTGCGACCTGATAGAGGAGCGGCTGGAAGGTGTTGTAGTTGTGGCGGTCCACGAGGACCACGTCGACCGGCTCGGTGGCGAGGCGGCGGACAGCTCGGAGTCCCGCGAACCCGGCACCGATCACGACGACTCGGGGTCGCGTCTCCGGCACGCGACGAGGGTAATGCAGGGGTGCGTGGGCGCTGCCGGGACGACCGCGCGTCGCTCCAGGGCAGCCGTTTGCTGGCGGGGAGGTGCGGGTAGGGCCATCTCGGAGAGAGCCCGCTGTTCGACGAGGAGGACCGATGGCCACGACCCGTCAGAAGCAGACGGCGCGCCGAAACATCAAGAAGGCCCGCGCCACCCAGTCCAAGCGCGCGCGGGGGAGCAAGGCGACGGGCCCCCGATCACCTGGACTGAGCACCGCAAACAAGAACCAGCTGCCCGACTCGGCGTTCGCGTTCCCCAAGAAGCGCAAGGAGCCGATCATCGACGCCCGCCATGTCCGCAACGCGGTCTCTCGCTTCGACCAGGTGGAGGGCGTCAGCGACGCCGAGCGCGACCAGGCGTGGCGGCGCATCCGGGCCGCGGCCCGCAAGTTCGACGTGACCATCCGGGAGCGGGGCTGGCGACAGCTCTTCGAAGGCGGCAAGGCCAAGAAGAAGCGGTAGCAACCTGGACTAAAGCGTTGGCATGGCCACGCCGACCGCGTCGGGGGCCGATCCGGGCGAACCGCAGCTCGACGGCCTCCAGACCACCGGTCGCGACGAGCGCGACGTCGTTCGCGTCGAGTTGATGTGGCCCTGGGAGTCGCTGCATGTCGAGGCGCTGGCCTGCTTCGACCAGCGGCTCAAGGGCCGAGACACCCGAGCCTCGTCGAGGACATCGCGTCCGTCTCAGACGCGCCAAGGACGGCCGCCGGACTGTCCCGCCGTTGTCAGCTTCGAGCACGCATCGTGTCGCGACGCGGTTCCGCCAGTGCATCGCCTCGTCCTCGCGCGTGGTACTCCTTGTCGCCGCGGGTGCTGACGCGCTCGCACCGTCCCGCTGACAGCGACCATGCCCGGCCACCGACGACGGCGCCGGCGGTCCGGCCGGTAGGGTCTGC
>DATISY010000060.1:0-25697 GCA_035468285.1 Acidimicrobiia bacterium
CCGGGACGCGTTCGGCACCGTGGGACAGATCGCACCCCCGCCGCAGGAGTACCCGTTCGAGAGCCGGGTCGCGGTCGCGCGCAGGCACGGCCCTGAGGGCGCGCCGGTGTGGTGGCCCCCGGTCGGGGACCGGGCCCCCGACGCGGTGCGGCTGCGCCAGGTCGTGCTCGGCGTCGCGGACCTCCCGGGGGCCTACGCGTTCTTCGGGCGCCTCCTCGGCGGTTCCGTCGAAGCGCACGGTGGGGACTTCGTCGAGCTGCGCTGGCCGGGCGGCGCGCAGCTCCGCCTCGAGCGGCGCGACGGGCCCCACGGCATCATCCGCCTCGAGCTCGACGGGCCGCCCTGCGACCTGCAGATCGCCGGGACCCGCTTCGTCGCGCCGTAACTCAGCCGCGGTGGCGGCGCTCGCGGTAGTGCTGAAATACCGCGCCGCCGATGAAGCCGACGAGGCCCGGCACCGCGATCACGAAGAAGATCGGGATCGTCACCTCACCGAACACGAAATCGATCTTGGCGTCCTCGAGGTTCACCAGCGCGAAGACCAAGATGAGGACGACGACGAGGATCCCGAGCACCTCGCGGACCGTCGGTCGCCATCCCGGCTCGACACGCTTCGGACTTTCACGCTTCGGACTTCCCTGCGGTTCTGCCACCGCTCCCCCTTTTTGACCTCGCCCGTGGGCGTGATGCTAACGATCGAGCGGCCGCGCTGGCGCCCCCGTGACGGTCGTGACCACGGGTCGGATCGGCACGGGACGCTCGATGACGAGGCCGCGCACGCTCTCCCGCACGGCCCGGTCCGCGAGGGACAGCGCCGAGTCGCGGGCGCTGACCAGCGCCAGGCGACGCGGGGGGACACCGGAGAGGGACAGCATCCGCACGCCGCTGAGCTCGGTCGGCACCGCGGTCTCGGGGAGCACCGACGCGCCGGCGCCGGCCGCGACGAGATCGCCGATGAGACGGATGCCTTCGACCTCCACCGTGACGGGCAGCGTGATGCCCCGCTGCGCCGCGGCGTGATCGACCTCGGTGCGGAGCGGGTTGCCGACGGGCGGCAGGACGAGGCCGAGGCCGAGGAGCGCGTCGAGGGGGATCGGGCCCTCCCGCAACGCGGAATCCTCGGGGACGACGGCGAGGAGCGCCTCCTCGAGCAGCGTCTCGACGAGGAGGCGCCGCTCCTGGACCGGCTCCGTGACGACCGCCTGGGCCAACGCGCCGGTGAGCACGTCGGCGACGAGGCGCTCGGAGGCACCTTCGTTGACGCGGAGCCGGATCCCCGGAGCGCGGGTGCGCAGGACCGCGACGAGGCTGGGGACGATCCAGCGGCTGGCCGTCCCGACGATCCCGAAGCTGGCGTCGCCGGTCTCGAGGCCCTGCAGCATGGAGAGGTCAGCCCGGAGCGCTTCGAGCTCCCGCCGGACCCGGCGGGCCCGGTCCAGCACCCGCTCCCCGCACTCGGTGGGCACTGCGCCCCGCCGGCTGCGGGTGAGGAGCTCGACGCCGAGCTCCTCCTCCAGCTGGCGGACCTGCTCCGACACGTTCGACTGGACCGTGCTCAGGGCGTCCGCGGCGGCGGTGAACGAGCCTTCCTCGGCGATCGCGAGGAGGGTGTCGAGATGGCGGAGCTCCACACGGCCACTCTACTATCGCTCTACTTGATGGTAACGATCAGAACTGACTGTTGGACAGATATCCGGTGTTCGGCCACCATGGGCGCCGCAGGCCGCCGCTGGGAGCCGGCATCCCCCCTGTCGGCTCCCCGGCACTGCACCTCTCATCCAGACCCTACGAAACCCTGCGGAGGACACCGGTGGCGATTGACACCGTGTCGAACCTGATCTTCACCGGCCCGCTGACCTGGACGACCGACGCCGCGTGCGTCGGACAGACCAGCCTGTTCTTCGCACCGGCCGGGGAGCGCCCCGAGACGCGGGTGCTGCGGGAGAGCCGGGCCCGGGCGATCTGCCGAGACTGCCTTGTGCTCGCCCCCTGCCGGGACTGGGCACGCGAGCAGCGGGAGTACGGGTTCTGGGGCGGGGAGTCCGAGGAGGAGCGGGCCGCCGCCGGGTTCCGGGTCGACATGCCGGTGGGCCGCGTGGCCCGCTATCCGAAGGGTGACGGCCAGCCGGTCAAGCCCCGGGAGTCCCGGGTCGCGTAACCCGGTCGTCAGGCCGGCGCCGGTCCGTCACTAAGGTCCCGGCCGTGCCGCCCGAGGGCGTCGATCTCGACCAGCTCCGACCCTGGTTCGCCGCGCACGTCCCCGACGCGAGCGGCGCCCCCCTCGACGCGCACCTGATCAGCGGGGGCCGATCGAACCTGACGTACGAGATCGACGACGGCACCCACGACTGGGTGCTGCGCCGTCCCCCGCTGGGTCACGTCGTCGAGACCGCGCACGACATGCGCCGCGAGTTCCGCGTCCTCTCCGCGTTGCACGGCACGCCGGTCCCGGTGCCCGAGGTGTACGCGTTCAGCGACGACGACGCTCTCATCGGGGCGCCGTTCTATGTGATGGAGCGCGTCCACGGCCGCATCCTGCGCACCCCGGACCAGATGCAGGTCCTCACCCCGGCCGAGGCCACCGCGTGCTCCGAGCAGCTCGTCGACGTCCTCGCCGCGCTCCACAGCGTCGATCCCGGCGCGGTCGGCCTCGAAGACTTCGGTCACCCCGAGGGTTTCCTGGCCCGCAACGTCTCCCGATGGGGCAAGCAGTGGCAGGCGAACAAGACCCAGGAGCGGCCCGCGCTCGACGAGCTGCGCCGCCGGCTCGAGGCCGCGATACCCGAGTCGGGCCCGGCGGCGGTCGTCCACGGCGACTACCGGCTCGACAACACGATGCTCGACCTCGACGACCCCGGCCGCATCGTCGCGGTGCTCGACTGGGAGATGTCGACCCTCGGGGATCCGCTCACCGACCTCGGTCTCTTCCTCGTCTACTGGGGCGGCGGCGCGCAGCTCGCCGTCCTGACTCCCCAGGGGGCCTCGGACCTACCCGGCTTCTTGAGCCGCGACCAGATCATCGCCCGCTACACCGCGCAGTCGGGCCGCTCCGTCGAGCACCTCGACTTCTACGTGATCTTCGCCATGTACAAGCTGGCCGTCATCGTCGAGGGCATCCACGCCCGGTTCCTGATGGGCAAGACGCTCGGCGAGGGCTTCGACGCCCTCGGCGCGACCGTCGCGACCCTCTCCGAGCAGGCGCTCGAGCTGGCGAACCGGGCCGACGACCCCCGGCTCCGGGCCTGACTACGTCGAGCTGTCGTACGCCGCGACCTGGTACTCCGTCACCGACGACCGGCCCATCACCAGCTCCCCCGCCACCGCGGCCAGCAGCGCCGGGACGATGAACCCGGGTCGACCGGTGGCTTCGGCGACGAACATCACCGCGGCCAGCGGCACCCGGTAGCCGGCGCCGAGGAACGCGGCGACCCCGAGAATCGGGAACAGCCCGGTCGCGCCGCCCACCACCGTGTCGAACGCCTGGCCGAGGAGCGCGCCCGCGACGACGAGAGGGATGAAGAGGCCCCCCGCGCCGCCCCCGCCGACGGTCACCGCGGTGGCGAGGCACCGCAACCCGAGCACCGCGACGAGCACCAGGAGCTCGGGATGGTTGCTGATCGACCAGCGCACCGCGTCATAGCCCGGGCCGATCACCAGGTCCCGGCCGGTGAGCGCCCGGCCGGCGAGGAAGAGCCCGCCCAGCGTCACGCCGCTGACGACGACACGCGGGAGGGCCGGACCGCGCGTCGCGACGCGCTTCGCGACCCGGAGGAGCGCCGCGAACACGCGCGCCCCGATCCCGGCGAGGCAGCCCAGGGCGATCGCGCCCGCCAGATCGACGCCCGAGAACGGCGGGCTGCCGTGCACGGTGAGCAGCGGCGTCGTCCCGTCGAACGACACCAAGATGAGGTACCCGGTGGCCGCGCCGATGAGGGCGGGGAGGAGCATGCGGCGGGCCAGGTCGTCCTGGTACGGGGACTCCAGCGCGAAGACTGCCCCGGTCGCCGGCGCCTTGAAGATCGCGCCGACCCCTGCGGCGGCGCCGGCCACGAGCAGTGACCGGCGTTGCGAGACCACTCGCGGACCCAACGTGGCCTCGAGGCCCTGACCGACCGCCGCCCCCGCGTACTGCGCGGGGCCCTCCAGGCCCATCGCCCCCCCGGACCCGATCGTCGCGACCGACGCGAGGAGGCGCGCCACGCTCGGCCGCCACCCGAGGTCGGCCTGGCCGTGGAACGCCTGGAGGTACGCGTCCGAGGTCGCGGGGCTCGTGCCGCCGCCGACCACCCGGAGCACCACGAGCGCGACGACGAGGCCCCCGAGCGGCACGAGCGCGGTGGCCCAGACCGGCAGCCCGAGCACGTGGGCGAGCGTCGCGTCGAGGACGAGGTGCTCGAACCCGGTCACGATCAGGCCGGTGAGGAGGCCGGTGACCGCCGACCAGAACACCACGCCACGGAGCCGCCCCATCAGCGAGCGCAGCTCGTCGCGCCGGCCGCTCATCTCAGACGTGACGGCTGATGAAGCCTCGGCGGCGGAACGTGGCGAGCATGCGGGTCAGGAACCATACCGAGAGCGCCACGAGGGCGACGGCGCTGAGCGCCGCGACGCCGACCTGGTCCCAGGGCAGCGGATGGCCGCTCACGACGGCGCGCCCCGCGGCGAACGCGTGCGTCGTGGGGAGCGCCTGCGCCAGCGGCTGCAAGCCGCCGGGCAGCGCGCTCACCGGGTAGAAGATTCCCGACATCGGCAACAGGAACGCGATGACGCCCCAGGTGAGGATCTCCGCGCCTTGCCCGACGCGCAGGATCAGCCCGATGACGAGCAGCGCCATCGACCAGCCCACCACCAGCAAGATGACGACCAAGGGGATCAGCGCCAGCCCGAGGGAGGTGATGTCGAACGCGAAGAGCCCGAACGCGACGACGGACACGACGGTGACGCCGATGGCGAGGCGCGCCATGCCGAACAGGACGACACCCGCCCCGTACTCGAGCTCGGTGAGCGGCGTGACCATGAGGTTCAAGAGGTTCCGGGACCAGGTCTCCTCCAAGAAGCCGGTCGCGAGGCTGATCTCGGCCTGGAAGACGACATGGAACAGCACGATCCCCGCGAGGAGGAACGCCGCGCTCGCCGACGCGGTGCCGTGCTGGCGCCCGAAGTAGACGCCGATCGCTCCAAACAGGATGGCGTCGACAACGGGCCACACGATGACGTCGAACCAGCGTTGCGGCGCCCGCTTCAGCACGTACCCCTGGCGACGGGCGACGGCCCACACCCGTTGGGCGCGCATCACGGCACCGTCCGGGCGTCGGTGATCGGCTCCGCGCCGGATTCGGCGAGATGCAGGAACACGCCTTCGAGGTCGGCGCGCCCGAACCGGGCCGCGACCGCGTCCGGGGTCCCGTCGGCCACGACGCGGCCCCCGGCGACGAACACCACCCGGGAGCAGAGCCGCTCCACTTCCTGCATGTTGTGGCTCGTGACGAGCAGCGCGGTGCCGTCCTCTGCGCAGATGCGCTCGAGGCCGCTGCGGACACGGTGCGCCACGTCGGGGTCGAGCGACGCGGTGGGCTCGTCGAGGACGAGGAGCTTGGGCTGGTGCAGCCCGGCTTTGACGATCCCGACGAGGGTGCGCTGCCCCGACGACAGCTCGTTGCCCATGACGTCGGCGAGCCCTTCGATGCGGAACCGTTCGAGGCCGCGCGCTACCGCGGCGCGCCCGTCGCGGAGCCCGTAGAGGTCGGCGAACAGCTCGAGGAACTCCCGGACCCGGAGCCGCTCGGGGAGCGGGAGGTAGCCGGCGGCGAAACCGACCTGCTCCATCGCCGCGCTGCGCTCACCGGGCAGGCGCCGCCCCACGACCTCGATCTCGCCCTCGTCGGGGGTGATGACCCCGAGCAGCATCATGAGCGTGGTCGTCTTCCCCGCGCCGTTCGGCCCGAGGAGCGCGACGCGCTCACCGGCGTCGACCGTCAGGTCGATGCCGTCCACGGCGCGGATGCGCCGGAACTGCTTGATGAGACCGCGCGCGGCTAGCGCAGTCCCGCGTTCGGCCATGCGTGCAGTGTCGCAGAGTCCCAGGCGGTGCCGGCCCGAGTTTCCCCGGGTTCGTAGGCTGCCCCGGGTGCAGGCCCGGTCGGACGTGCTGCTCGTCGCTCTCGGCGGCGCGGTCGGCGCCGCCGCCCGCTACGGGCTGCTCCAGGCGTTCCCGGTCCAGCCGGGCCGGCTGCCGCTCACGACCGGCGCGATCAACGTCGGGGGCGCGTTCGTGCTCGGTGTCCTGCTGGAGTGGCTCGTCCGCCACCGGGACGAGTCCCACTGGGCGCGCCCGCTCGTCGGGGTCGGCGTCCTCGGCGCCTTCACCACCTTCTCGACGTTCGCCGTCGAGCTCGCCCGTTTGGCCCGCGACGGCCACACCGTTCTCGCCGTCGCGTACGGGCTCGGGTCGCTCGTCGTCGGGATCGGCGCGGTCCTCGCCGGGCTCGTGGCCGCGGGGTGGCGCCGCCCCCCGGTCCCGGCCGAGGGCGAGTCGTGATCCTCCTCGGTGTCCTCGCTGCCGGCGCGCTCGGCGCGCCCGCCCGGTATCTGCTTGAGCAGGCGGTGCGCCGGGCCGGCCAGGTGTTCCCGTGGGGCACGCTCGTGGTGAACCTCAGCGGCTCGTTCGCGATCGGGCTCGTGACCGGCGCCGCGCTCGCGCAGGGCTTCTCGCCCGACGCCCGGGCCGTCATCGGCGTCGGGTTCCTGGGCGCGTACACGACGTTCTCGACGTACGCCTACGAGATCGTGCGCGCCGCCGAATCTGGTGAGGTGCGGGTGGCGACGCTGTACGCGCTGTCGAGCCTGATCCTCGGGGTGGGGCTCGCCGCCGCTGGCCTCGCCGTGACCGGCGCGCTCTGACCCGCTCGGCTGCACGGGACGACCGGCGGCGTCAGACTGCGTCCCGATCCGACGGAGGTGGTCTCGATGGGGGTCTTGGACGGGGTCCGGGTCGTGGAGCTGGCGGAGCACGGGTTCGTCCCCGCCTGCGGCGCGATCCTCGGCGACTGGGGCGCCGAGGTGATCAAGGTCGAGAAGCCCACGGGTGACCCGCTCCGCGGGGTGATGACGGCGGGGCTCGTCGCCGACACCGGCGACGTGAACTTCCTCTGGGAGCTGTACAACCGCAACAAGCGCGGTCTCGGGCTCGACCTGCGGATCCCCGAGGGCCGAGCCGTGTTCGACCGGCTCCTTGAGGACGCCGACGTGCTCCTGACCAGCTTCTTGCCCTCGGCGCGGAGCAAGCTCCGGGTCCAGCCCGAGGACTGCTGGGCGGTGAACCCGCGTCTGATCTACGCCAAGGGGCACGGGCAGGGTCAGCGGGGTCCCGACGCGGACCACGGCGGGTTCGACGCGGTGTCGTTCTGGGCGCGGGGTGGCCTCGGGTACATCCTGAGTCCCCCGGAGGGCCCGATGATCATGCAGCGGGGCGCGATGGGCGACGCGCCGAGCGGTGCCATGCTCGCCGGCGGTGTCGCCGCGGCGCTGTACCGGCGGGAACGCACCGGGCGTGGCCTGGTCGTCGACGTGGCGCTGCTCAACACCGCGGTGTGGCAGCTCAGCATGGACCTCACCGCGACCGGGGTCCTCGGCGAGAACCCGCGGCCGTTGCACGGCGCCGGGGTCCTCCCGAACCCGCTGGTCGGCCCCTACCGGACGGGCGACGGCCGCTGGCTGCTCCTGAACATGCTCGACGACACCCGCCACTGGGTGCCGGCGTGCCGGGCGCTGGGTCTCCAGGGGCTCCTCGAAGACGCCCGGTTCGCGGACACGGCCGGGCGGGCCGAGCATCGGGTCGAGCTGCACGGGCTCATCGCCGAGCGCATCGGCACCTCCGACCTCGCCGCGCTCCGGCGGGGCCTCGAGGCCGAGGACACCGTCTTCGCGGCGTTGGCGTCGCCGCTGGAGGTCATCGCCGACCCGCAGGTCATTGCCAACGGCTACTTCGCGGCGCACCCGAGCCGACCGTCGCTGCGCTTGGCGTGCGCGCCGATGCAGTTCGATGACGAGATGACCGAGATTCGCCGGGCCGCGCCGGACACCGGGGAGCACAGCGACGAGGTCCTCGCCGAGCTGGGCTACGACGCCCAGGCGATCCGGTCGCTGCGCTCGGCGGGAGCGGTCGCGTGAGGTCGCCGGGCGGGACGTAACGTGACCGGGTGCCTGACGGCTTGACCTGGGATCGTGCCCCGGAGCGGCTCCGCCGGCCGGTGCTCGTCGCCGGCTTCGAGGGCTGGAACGACGCCGCCGACGCCGCGTCGACCGCCGCGGGGTGGCTCACCCAGCACGGCTCCTCGACCCGGTTGGCGTCGATCGACCCCGAGGAGCACTTCGACTTCCAGTCCCGCCGCCCCCAGGTGGAGCTCGTGGAGGGCGTGACCCGCACGATCACCTGGCCCGAGAACGAGTTCTTCTCCGTCGGGTTCGACGACCGTGACCTCGTCGTCCTGCGGGGCATCGAGCCCAGCTACCGGTGGAAGTCGTTCTCGCGGGCGGTGGCGACCGTCGCCCACGAGACGGGCTGCGAGATGGTCATCACCTTCGGGGCGCTCCTGGCCGACGTGCCCCACACCCGCGCCGCGCGCATCACCGGGACCGCCACCGACGGGGAGCTCATCGACCGGCTCGGGCTCGCCCCGTCGCGGTATGAGGGACCGACGGGGATCGTCGGGGTCCTGAACGACTACTGCCGGGCCGACGGGGTGCCCTCGGTGTCCCTGTGGGCACCCGTCCCGCACTATCTCGCCGCGCCCCCCAACCCGCCGGCGACGCTCGCCCTGCTCGAGCGCTTCGCCAACCTGACCGGCCTGACGTTGGACCTGGGTCGCCTGCAGCGCACCGCCGAGGCCTGGCGGGAGAAGGTGGACGAGGTCGCGGCCGGCGACGACGACGTCCGCAACTACGTCTCGACCCTCGAAGAGCGCTTCGACGCCCAGTCCGGCGATGACAGCTCGATCACCGACCAGTCCTGGGGGACGAACCTGCCGTCGGGCGACGAGCTCGCCAAAGAGGTCGAGCGCTTCTTGCGCGAGCAGCGCGACGACAGTTGAGCCGCGTCCAGGCTCGTCTCGACATCGCCGCGCCCGTGGAGGTCGTGTTCGGGTTCTTCGACGACCTGGCGAACGCCGCGGTGCTGGTCTCCAACCTGGACGAGGTCACGGCCGTGGAGACGCTCCCGTCCGGCGGTCGCCGCGTCGAGTACACGTTCCGGGACCGCGCTGGGACCGTCCACGAGGCGAGCAGCGAGCACGTGGCCTACGACCCGCCGAGGCGGACCGTGACCCGCAACATCCAGTCCGGTGTGGTGACGACAATGGTCCGGGAGTTCCAGCCGGTCGGGGACGCGACGCTGGTCACGGCCACCGTCGAGTGGGAGATCCCGGTGCGGTCGGTGGCCGGGATCATCTCGGCGCCGCTGCGGGGACCGTACCGGCGGGGCCTGCGCGACACGTTGCACGCAGCCCGGGAGGCGCTGACCGCGCCGTGACCGGCTCAGTCGAGGAGGTCGTGGGCCACGGCCTCCCACAGCTGCTCGGACAACCCGAGCGATTCGACGTCGACGCGCTCGTCGTTGCCGTGGAACATCGTGGCGTAGTCCTCGAACGAGAGCCGCTGTGAGAACAGCGCGAACCCGTAGCCGACCGAACCGGCCCGCCGGAAGAACCGGTTGTCGGTGCCGCCGACCATGAGGAACGGGACGAGCGCAGACCCCTCGACGAGCCGTCCCGTGACGCGGGCCAGGGAATCCCAGAGCGGCGTGTCGATCGGCGACGCGGTCGACGGGTCGTCGTTCGACTCGATCTCGACCCGGTCGGCGAGGTCGCCGAGCGCCTCCCGGACGAGCTCGAGCGTCTCCGCACCCGTCTGCCCGGGCAGGGTGCGGATGTCGACCTCGAGCTCGACGAGGTCGGGGATGACATTGGTCTTGGAGCCGCCGTGCGCGATCGTCGGCGCGAACGTGGTGTGCGTGCACGCGTGCACGAGCCGGGACATGCCGAGGGGCAGCTCGGCGAGGACGTTGGGCAGCTCCACCGCGTCGAGCAACGCATGGTGCAGCTCCGGGGGGTAGTGCATCCCCTCGACGAAGCGGCGCCACACGTCGTGCATGTGGGCCTCGGGCTGGAACTCGGCGAGGCGGCGCACCACCTCGGCCGCGGTCACGAGGGCGTTGTCGGTGCGGAATGGCTGGGAGCCGTGCCCCGGGGTCCCCCGGACCCGCAGCTTGGACCAGAACGTCCCCTTCTCGGCGGTGAGCACCGGGAGGCGAATCCCTTCCGGGGTCGCCATCTGGTACCCACCGGATTCGGTGAGCACGTAGTCGGCGTACACCGCGTCGCGCTCGTGCTCGACGAGCCACTTCGCGCCCCACGTCCCGAGAGCCTCCTCGTCCGCCACCGCGAGGTACGTCAACGTCCCCCGAGGGGTGAAGCCCGATTCGGCGAGGTGGCGCATCGCCACGGCCTGCGACGCGGTGATGTTGAGCATGTCCACCGCGCCGCGCCCCCACACGAACCCGTCGATGACCTCACCCGAGAACGGGTCGCGGCTCCACCCGTCGGGGTTCACGGGCACGACGTCGGTGTGGCCCATGAGCAGCAGCCCGGGCGCGGTCGGGTCGCTCCCCTCGATCCGGGCGACGAGGCTGGTGCGTCCCGGCTGGGGCTCGTAGCGCTCGACCTCGAGCCCCGCGGTGCCGAGGTAGGTCTCGAGCGCCTCGACGCTGCGGGTCTCTTGTCCCGATTCGACGTGGCCGTCGTTCACGCAGGCGTTGCGGATCAGGACCTGGAGCAGAGCGGTGGTCTCAGCGGTGGTGTCCACCGCGGTCGGGGTCACAGCGACTCAGGGTACCGGGGCTCGCCGGCCCCGGCCCGGGCCGTCGTTCGTGTCAGGTGGTTGGTGCTGCGGCGCGGTAGAGGAGCCGGTCGTGGTCGCGCCACCGTTCGGCGCTGCCGTCGATCACCATGTGCTCGAGGTGCGCGAACGTCTCGCTCTCGGCCATCGCCCCCCAGTGCTTGCGGGGAAAGATCTCGTGGGAGAGCTCCTCGACGGTGGCGGGCCCGATCTGGCCGGACGCGTCGAGGAGGAGCTGCATGCGCTCCTCGTGGTGGCGTTTGATGGCATCGACCCGGGCGGGGACGTCGTCGAACGGATGCCCGTGCGCGGGGAGGCCGAGGGTGACACCGTCGAGCGCGGCGACGAGGTCGAGGGTCTGCAGGTAGGACCGCAGCGCGTCGGCGCCGTTCCCGACCCCGGACACGTGCGGCGTGATGGTCGGCAGGACGTGGTCACCGGAGAGGAGGATGCCGTGCTCGGGGTCGTAGAGGCACAGGTGATCGACGGTGTGGCCGGGGGTGTGGATCGACACGAACTCCCGTCCTGCGAGCTGGAGGCGCTGGCCGTGCACGACCCGCCGTGTCGGGGCCGGGGGTGAGAACAGGTGCCGCAACGCCCGGATCATGAGCCGGCGGCGCAGCGGCGGCATGGCGTGCTTGCTGCCACCCCACGGGGTCTCGCCACCCCAGGGCACCGACTGGGCCTGCATCTGCGCGGTCGGGTTATCGCGCAGCGGGTCGCCCCGGTAGTCGTCGGCGTGATCGGCGATGGTCGGGATCTCCTCGCCGAGGTCGAGGGCCTGCGCCGCGGCGGCCGCGGCGCGTTCGGCTTCGAGGGCGGCTTCCTCGCTGGGGAGGTGCCGGCGCCGGCTCGTCTCCTCCAACGACCAGGTGGTGAACGCCCGGTGGGTGATGAGCTCGGCGTGGGCTTCGCGTTTGATGCGTCCCGCGCCGCCGAAGTGGTCGGGATGTGAGTGGGTGACGATGACGGTGTGGATGTCGCTCAGCTGGAAGCCGGCCGTCTTCAGCCGGTCCTTCAGCGCCCGCCACGACGTCGGGCCGGGGAGCCCAGGGTCGACGACGGCGAGGCCCCGATCGTCGAGGAGCCCGTAGGTGTTGACGTGCCCGAGGCCCGGCATCCAGATCGGGAGCTGCATCCGGATGATGCCGGGGGCGACCTCGGTCACTTCGTCCGACGCCGGCTCCTGCTCCTGTTTTGGTGGCCTGGACGCTCCCGTCGGGGAGTCGCCCGGCCGACGTGCCACGTCGGTCACGCGCTCATCCTACGGGACCGGTGAGGGGGCCTCTTCTGCTCCGAGCGGGGCCTGCTTGGGCCAGGGCCGCTCGGTCTCGAGCACCGTGGCCGCGGCGAGGCAGGCGAGGTCGTCGAAGCGTCGCCCGACGACCTGCAACGCCACCGGGAGACCGTCGACGAACCCGACGGGGATCGAGCACGCCGGTTGGCCCGACAGGTTGAACGGCGCGGTGAACGCCGCGGACAGGCCCATGAGCGTCACGTCCTTGCCGTTGACGGACCCGTAGAGGCGACCCTCGGCTTCGAACGCCGGGGTCGGGGTCGTCGGGGTGAGGAGCAGGTCGACGGTCTCGAACACCGCCGCGGTCGCGGCGATCGCGGCCCGGTGCCCCCGGATCGCCTTGAGGACGACCTCGGGGCGGAGATGCTCGAAGGACCCGAACCCCGCCGCGATGACCTCGGTGACCTCGTCGAGGTGGTCCCGGATCGCCTCGTAGTCGGAGGCCATGCTGTCGAGCGTCGAGAGCACCGACCACGACGTCCCCGGCTTGGGGAACACGGGGTTGACGTCGACGAGCTCGAGCCCTGCGGCGGCGATGAGCGCCTGCGCCGCGTCGTGCGTCGCCGCCTCCACCTCGGTCTGGGTCGTGGCGTACCCGAGGGTCGAGGACCACGCGACGCGGCGGCCGCGCAGCGCGTCGACGGCTGCTCCGGAGGTGAGCTCGGCCTCGAACGAGACCGGGGGTCGGGGATGCGACGTCGGGTCGAGGAGGGTCGGGCCGGCGATCACGTCGAGGTAGCGGGCGGCGTCACGGACGGAGCGCACGATGGGACCGGACACCGAGGTCTCCGAGAACGAGTGCGGCCCGGGTCCTGACCCGCAGAACCCGTAGGTGGACTTCATGCCGGGCAGGCCGCAGTAGGAGGATGGGATGCGGATCGAGCCGCCCCCGTCGCTGCCCGTGCACGCCGGGAACATGGCCGCCGCGACCGACGCCGCGGACCCCCCCGAGGACCCGCCGGGGGTCCGGGTGGTGTCCCACGGGTTGCGGGTCACGCCGTGCAACGGCGTGTTCGTGTAGCTGACCGCGCCGAACTCCGAGGCGGTGGTGAGCCCGACCGGCACCGCGCCGGCGGCACGCAGCCGAGCTACCTCGGTGCAATCGGCGGCCGCGATCTGGTCGCGGTACGCGAGGGAGGCGTGCGTGTCGGGCCAGCCCTCGACGGCGGCGAGCTCCTTGATCCCCATCGGGATGCCGGCCATCGGGCCGGGGTCGTCGCCGGCCGCGACCCGATCGTCGATCGCTCGGGCGCGGGCTCGCGCCCCGTCGACGTCGAGGAACCAGACCGCGTTCAAGTCCGGGTTGCACGCCTCGATGCGGGCGAGGTGGTCCTCGAGCAGGTCCCGGGCCGACAGGTCGCCCGCCCGGACCGCGTCCGCGAGCTCCCAGGCATCGCGTCCGACGGTGCTCATCGCTCCACCGCGATCTTGTGCAGCTCCGAGAACGCTTCGTCGATGCCGGCCTCGAGGACTTCGAGGTCGGGCCAGAGGTCCCGGTCGGCGAGGAGACCGACGTGCAGATATCCGCAATAGGAGAGGATGGCGACCCCCAGGCTCAGGTTCTTGGACAACGGCACCATCGGGTACGCCTCGAGCATGCGACCGCCGAGGCAGTACAGCGGCACTTGCGGGCCGGGCACGTTGGTGCAGATCAGGTTGAAGAACGGCTGGTGATGCGCGGCCCGGGCCCCGAGCCCGAGCAGCGTCGGCGCGGCGAGCTCGGTGAGATTCAGCAGCGCCGACGCGCCGAGGGCCTGCTCCCGGTCCTTCAGATCCTCGGTCGCGGCGCGCACGAGCTCGAGCTGGCACCCCGCGTCGGGCTCCCCGACGGGAAGGGGGACGAGCATCCCCGAGAGCCGGTTCCCCAGCTGGAGGCGCTGGGCGTCGTCGCGCACCGACACGGGGCAGAAGGCCTTCAGCGTGAGGTCCGGGGTGAGCTCCCCGCGCGCGCCGAGCAGCCGGGCGAGACCGCCGGTGACGCCGGCGAGGATGACATCGTTGACCGTGCCGCCGAGCGTCCGGCGCACCGTCTTCACCTCGTCGAGCGGCACCCGGACGCACCCGAAGCGCCGGGAACGTCCCACCGTGCGGTTCAGGGAGGTGCGCGGCGCGGCGACGCCACCGCCGGCGAGCGACGCGATCGACCGCGCCACGTGGGCGAGCCGGTCGCTGGCGGGGGGGCCATCGGGTTCGGCCGCGCCACGGCGGAGGACCGCGGCGGCGGGCCGCTCGACCTGCTCCTTCAGCGTGTCGAGGAGCAGCCGGCCCGGCGAGGGCGCCGCGGCGGGCTCCCACGGCACCGGGTCGGGGACCGCGACGTCGGGGGCGACGTCGAGCAGGACGGTGGCGACATCGACACCGGAGACGCCGTCGACGAGCGAGTGGTGGATCTTCTGGATGAGGGCGACGTGACCGTCCTCGACGCCTTCGACGAACCACATCTCCCACAACGGCCGGGCGCGGTCGAGCAGCTGGGCTTGGAGCCGCTCGAACAACGTGAGGAGCTGGGCCCGGTCGCCCGGGCTCGGCAGTGCGGCCAGCCGCACGTGCTGGCGGATGTCGAAGTGATCGTCGTCCACCCAGATGGGATGCCCCGCGTCGAGCGGCACCGTCTGGAGCCGCTTGCGGAACCGGGGGATGCGGTCCAGGCGTGACGCGACCAGGTCGCGCACCGCGCCGATCCGGAACCGCCCGCCCGGCGTGAAGAACGACTCCCCTTCGAAGACGGTGAGCGCGCCGACGTGCATCGGCGTCTCGAGCCGCTCCAGGTGCAAGAAGCTGGCGTCGAGCGCGCTCAGTCGGTCGTAGGGCACACCGGAAGGCTACGGGTCGCGTCCCTCAACAGCCAGGGGTCGCTGCGCGGGGCCACGGTCGGCTCCGGATGCCGTGCGGGGACGAGAAAGGTGGGGCGCCCCGGAGTCGGCTGGGCAACATCCGGCTCGACGGGGCGCCCCTTCACCCGGCCGTTCCCGCAGCGGTGGGGCTGGGCAGTGACCGCTCGGTGCGAGAGCCGGAACCGGGCAACCGTGGGTGACCGTGCCCTGCGGTCACCACTGTTGTGGGCATCATCGTGGAGGGGCGCATGCGGTGCAAGCACCCTCAACCGGTCAGGACCGGCACGGCCACCACGGGAGATGGCCCAACCGCGGCTGGTGGCGACGGTGCGAGGGCGGGTGGCGTGCCCGACACCTCCACGGTCGCGTACCGGTAGCAGACCTGCACCGCGCCCGCGACGACCGTGTGGATCTGAAAGACGATGTTGCCGCCGCCGCCATTGAAGAGCTCGCTGATCGTGCTCTTGACGTGGAACGGGACGGTGCCCGACCCGGTGAACGCGGCGAGCACCCCGGGGTCACTGGACGTCACCGGCGCGGCCGCGGCGTCGCGCGCCGTGGGCGGCTCGGTCACCGAGCTGGGTCCCTGGTAGTCGAGCGTGCCGCTGAACGGAGCGAGGGTGGTCGGCGGGATGCGCGGGATCGTGCCCGTCAGCGCTGGCGGTGACGCCAGCCCGCCGGGGCTGGTGAGGGCGAACGTGTAGTGCATGTCCTCGGAGAACAGCACGCTGGACTGCGCGGTGTTCTGGAAGCGGGCGTCGGTGTCGAGGTGCACGGTCTGGGTCGGGACGCTGACCGCGAGCAGGGTGCCGAGGCCGGGATCGAAGCGGGGCAGCGTGACATCGGTGTCGACCTCGGTGCGCTGGTGACTCAGCGACGCGTCGTGACACACGGTCTGCTCCGCCGCGGCGGCGGGTTGTCCCGACACGGCGACGCCGCCGAGTCCGAGCAGGAGCGAGCAGGCGAGCGCGCCGCGGCGCGCCAAGCGAAAGGGATGCACACGGAATCCTCCTGGCGGGCCCCGTTCGGTTGCCGCGCCGTCACCGAGACACGCGCCCGGGCGTGTCGTGACCGGGCGCGTCATGACCGGGGGCGACACATGACCCCACGGGGACGCGACGGGTCGTCTCAGGTGCCGCAGGCGGTGAAGCCGAGCCGGGCCGCGATGGTGTTCGTCCGGCTCGAGAGGTTGTTGAGCGCGCTGACCTGAGCGCCGCTGCGGTTCAGGAGGTCGGCGTAGGTCTCACCGGACCGGATCCGGCTGGCGAGCGCGTCGAGCCCGTCGGCGTACTGGCCGAGCAGGGACACGAACCTGCTGACGTCGCCGGAGATGGAGCCGGGGGTGTGGAGGGCGCCGATGGCTGCGACCCGCGAGCGGAGCTGGGAGGCGGCGGCCTTCATGTAGTGCTCGACCCGGGTCCCGTGGGCGTTGGGGTCCTGCGCCGAGGCGAGGTCGTTGCTCGCCTGCAGGAGCTGGTGGCACTCGGCGTTCACCCGGGTGACGACCTGGGCGCGGCTCAGCACGGGCCCGCTCGGTCCGCCGCCCCCGCCGCAGGCGGCCAGGCCCATCACGACCATGAGCGTGGCGGCGTGACGCCGACTTGGTCCCGTCTCCCGTCCTCGCCCGATGGGGGCACGGTACCCTCGCTTCGTGCTCTCCGACTACGCGGCCTACGAGAGCGGCATCGGCCTCGACTGGTACGCCGTCGACCCCAACCTGCGGGCGCTCCTCGACCGGCTGCTCCCCGACCCCGATGACCGGGCGTTCGCCGAGGAGCACGTCGCGGAGTACGGCGTCTTGTGCGGCGGGCCGATCGCGGCGCGCGCCGAGGAGACCGACAAGCACGGTCCGGTCCTGCGCCGCTACGACCGGTGGGGCAACGAGGTCGACACCGTCGAGCACCACCCGACCTGGCTGGAGAGCAAAGCCGACCTGGTGCGCGCCGGGTTCACCGGCCTCCCGTACCACGCCGGACGCCCCGTGCCGGCGGTGGTGACCGCGTCGCTCGCGTACCTGGTCAGCCAGGCCGAGACCGCGATCTACTGCGGGCTCGGGATGACGGCGGGCGCGGCGGACATCGTGGAGCGCTACGCCCCGCCCGCCGTGCGCGACGAGATGCTGACCCGCCTCACGAGCCTCGATCCCGAGGAGGCGTGGGAAGGCGGCATGTTCCTCACCGAGCGTCAGGGTGGGAGCGACGTCGGCGCGAACACCACCCGGGCGGTCCCCGACGGCAGCGAGTGGCGGCTCCACGGCGAGAAGTTCTTCTGCTCGAACGTGGACGCCGAGGTGTTCATCGTGCTGGCCCGTCCCGACGGTGCCCCGGAGGGGGGGCGGGGCCTCGCGACGTTCATCGTGCCCCGGCTTCGCCCTGACGGGTCGGCCAACAACTTTCGCATCAAGCGGCTGAAGTCCAAGCTCGGCACGACGGGCGTCCCGACCGGGGAGGTCATCCTGGACGGTGCGCGCGCCTGGCTGGCGAGCCCGATGCCGCGGGCGTCGGATCCCGCGCCCCGCTCGGGCCCGGTGCGGGGCCTCAACACGATGATGGAGATGGTCAACGGGAGCCGGTTCGGGGTGGCGCTCATGGGCCTCGGGATCCATCGCCGGTCGTTCCTCGAGGCCGCGATCTACGCGTCCCGCCGGGAGCAGTGGGGCCAGCGCATCGACCGGTACCCGCTGGTCCGGGAGACGCTCGTCGATCTGCTCGTCGACCTCGAGGCGGGCGCGGCGTTGACCTTCGAGTGCGCCGTCGCCGCCCGGGGCGCCGCCGACGAGGACGAGGGTCGGCGCCTGCGCCGCATCCTGGTCCCGTTGGCCAAGGTGCGGGCCACCCGGTCCGCGATCGGCGCGGCCAGCCAGGCGCTCGAGCTGCTCGGCGGGAACGGCTACATGGAGGACTGGCCGATGGCCCGCCAGCTGCGCGACGCGCAGTGCCACACCATCTGGGAGGGCACCGAGAACATCTGCTGCCTCGACGTCCGACGCGCCATGCGCAACGACGGGGCTCACGAGGCGCTGCTCGAGCGCGTCGAGCGGGCCCTGGAGGGCGCCGACGCGTCGCCGGTGCTCGCCGCCGCGGTCGACGCGGTCGCGGTGACACTCACGGACACCCGCGCCGCGATCGCGCATCTCGAGACCGCATCCAACGAGCTGCAGCTGTTGAACAGCCGTCGTCTCACCTATCTCCTGTCGGACCTGATGCAGGGCGCGTTGCTCCTCGACGAGGCGACCTGGGCGCTGCAACGCGACGACGCCCGCAAGGCCGTCGTCGCCCGACGCTTCGCGGGCCAGCACCTGGCGACGCCCCGGGCTCGGGGCCTCCTCGAGAGCGACCGCACGGTGCTCGACCTGTTCGAGCCGATCACCCGCTACGGGGCGATCGAGGTCGCGGCGGCCATCGCGGCGTGAGCGACCGGGCCCCATCGGCGGTGTGGCCGGTGTCGGCGGCGCTCGTCTTGGCGTTGGACGACCGGTTCGGGCTGCCCGTGGACAGCTACCTCAACGGGTCCCAGACCTGGTTGACCGACGACGGCCCGGGTGGCACGACGTTCGAGTGGCGCCTGCACCCGGTCGGCGGGTTCACACCCCCGCCGCTGTCGCACCACGATCTGTGGGAGACGGTGACGCAGGCGCTCCGGGACGGCGCCGACCCCGACGCGCTGGCGCTCGGCGGGAACCCGCGTCCGCTCACGTCGCTGTGGGAGGGCCTCGAGTGTTTCCCCGCGTTCGGTGACGAGGTCGAGCCGGCCGTTCTGGCCGCGGCCGCGACGGAGGCGCTCGGCGTCGCACCCGAGCGGGCCGGGCTCGTCGACCATGCCGCGATCGGGGAGCGGTGGGAACGCTCGAAGCGCGGCGAGTCGATCACCGCGCTGCTGCTCGACGAGCTCGGCCGACGGCCGTGATGGACCGACGGGAGCTGGCTCGGGCGATCTACACGGCGTCGCATCTCACCGGCACGTTCACGTTGCGTTCCGGTGTCACGAGCCATGAGTACTTCGACAAGTACCGCTTCGAGAGCGACCCCGCGCTCCTCCACGCCATCGGTGAGGCCCTGGCCCCGCTCGTCCCGGACGGCACCGAGGCCCTCGCCGGCCTCGAGCTGGGCGGCGTGCCGCTGGCCGTCGCGGTGTCGTCCGTCACCGGCCTCCCCGCGCTGTTCGTCCGCAAGGAGGCCAAGACCTACGGGACCTGCCAGCTCGCGGAGGGCGGCGAGCTCGACGGCCGCCGGGTGACGGTGGTGGAGGACGTGGTGACGTCGGGTGGCCAGGTGGTGCTGTCCTGCGCCGACCTGCGGGCCCGGGGTGCCATCGTCGAGCACGCGGTGTGTGTCATCGACCGGGAGTCCGGCGCCCCCGAGGCGCTGCGGGAGGTCGGCGTCGAGACCCGGCCGCTGTTCACGATGAGCGAGCTGAAGGCCGCCGTCGCCTAGCGCTCCGGCGATCCTTCGCGCCACGGGGGCGTGCGGGGCGGGTCGAAATCGCACGGCCACTGTTCCCCGTCGATCGCCGCGAAGGCCGTGTCGACCCACCGTGCGCCGCCCGCGAGCGGCCACGGGAGCGCGTCGCGGGCGAAGAACCCTACGGCGCGCGTCTCCAGGGGATGGCCGACCAGCTCACCGCCGAGCATGCGGCAGTGGAACACCAGCGAGTAGAGGGGCGCGCGCGCGAACCCGAGGCGGAGGCCGTCGAACACCGCGATGAGCGACACCGGCTCCACCTCGATCCCGGTCTCCTCGTAGACCTCTTTCACCGCGACCTCCGAGGGCGAGTAGCCGACGTCGGCCCAGCCGACGGGGTAGAGCCACACCCCGGAATCGGCGCGTTGGGTGAGGAGGATCTCGCGTTCCTCGTTGCCGACGACTGCCGCGACCGCCACTTTCGGGGTCACGTAGCCCGCGACGCCTTCCCCGACGGTGCTGATCCACTCCTCGTAGAGCGCGTCGGCTTCGGCTTCCTCGATCGCGCCGGCCCGGATGTCGGCTGCGACCCGCAGCACCTCCTCGAAGCGCTCCTGCTCGTAGAGGCTCTGGGTGAAGCCGAGACCGGTGCGCGCGATGCCCGACAGGGTCTCGGCCCAGCGGAGCAGGTCGGCGGCCGAGACGGGGGCGCTCTCGCTCACACGCGCACCTTATCGACGGACGTCGCGTCGGAGCGGCTGACGTCCCGGCTATCCCCAGCGCGTGCTGCCGAGCAGGCGGGGTGTGAGGTCCGCGGCCGGCTGCGGCGGAGAGAAGTAGAAGCCCTGCGCCGCGTCGGCGCCGAGCGCGCGCAGCTCGTGGAGCTGGGACTCGGTCTCGACGCCTTCACCGACGACCTCGACGCCGAGCGCGTGCCCGAGGCTCACGACCGCGGCGACGATCGCGGCGTCGGCGGGGTCGGTGCCGAGCCGGGCGACGAAGGAGCGGTCGATCTTGACCTCGTCGACGGGGAACCGGCGCAGGTAGCCGAGCGAGGAGTAGCCGGTCCCGAAGTCGTCGACGCTGACGCGCACCCCGATCGCTTTCAGGGCCTTCAACGCGCCCGCGTCGGCGTCGTCCATGAGGACGCTCTCGGTGATCTCGACGCACAGGGCTTGGGGGTCCAGCCCGACCGTGTCGAGGAGGTCTTCGACACCGTCGGCGAGGCCGGGGTCCTGGAGCTGGCGGCCGGAGAGGTTGACCGAGAGCCGGAAGCGGCCGGGGTCACGCTGGACGCGTCGCCAGTCGGCGGCTTGCGTCACGGCCGCGTGGAGGACCCAGTGGCCCATCGGGACGACGAGGCCGGTCTCCTCGGCGAGGGGGATGAAGTCCCGGGGGGCGAGGAGCCCCCGGTCGGGGTGCTGCCAGCGGACGAGGGCCTCGACGCCGACGCACGCCCCGTCGGTGAGGGAGATGACCGGCTGGTAGAAGACCCGCAGCTCTTCGCGTGACACGGCGCGGTGCAGGGTGTTCTCGATCTCGTGGCGGTCCTGGGCTCGGGCCCGCATGGCTTCGTCGAAGATCTCGCAGCAGCCCCGGCCTCGCTCCTTGGCCCGGTACATGGCGGCGTCGGCGTCTCGGAGGAGGTCCTCGGGGCGTTCCGACCCGTGGAACGCGAGGGCGATCCCGACACTGGCGCTGAGGAACTGCTCGTCGCCGTCGAGGACGAATGGTTCGCCGACGGCGTCGATGATCCGCTCGGCGACGTTGACCGACTGGCGCGCCGCTGCGTGGGGGTCGATGTCCTCGCAGAGGACGGTGAACTCGTCGCCACCGAAGCGGGACACGACGTCACCCGGACGTAGGACGCTCTCGAGTCGGCGGGCGAGCACCGCGAGGAGGGCGTCGCCGGCGTCGTGACCGAGGCTGTCGTTGACGACCTTGAATCGATCGAGGTCCAAGAAGAGGACGGCGATCGCGGTGTTCAGGCGCAGCGACCGGGCGAGGGCGTGCTCGAGGAGCTCGTAGAACAGCACCCGGTTCGGCAGCCCGGTCAGCGGGTCGTGGTGCGCCTGGTGCGACAGCTGGCCTTCGAAGGTGTGGTGCTCGATCGCGATCGCGGCGAGCTGGAGCAGGGATTCGACGGTCGCTTCTTCGGTGAGGGTCGGGCCGCGCGCGTCGCGCAGGTAGCTGGCGAACGTCCCGAGCACCCGGCCGTCGGACGCGGCGCACACCGGCGTCGACCAGTAGCCGCGGATCTCCTCGACGCGCGCCAGGTCGCGGAGCGGTTCGGTCAGAGGATCATCGAAGGTGTCGGTGACGACGACCGTCTTGCCCCGGAACGCCGCGGTGCCGCACGCGCCGGCACCATCGGCGACGGGGAAGCCGTCGAGCGCCCGGACGAACGAGTCGGGAAACGACGGGGCGGCGCCCGCGCGCAGCACCATGGCGTCCTCGTCGACGAGCCAGATCGTGCAGCGCACGTCACTCGAGTACGCCTCCACGGAGCGGCAGATCTCGGCGAGGATCTCCTCGAGGGGTTCGCTGGTGGCGATCATCTCCAGGATGTGGGCCTGGTCGCGGAGCCGTTCCTCGCTGGAGCGCAGCGCACCTTCGGTCTCGCGTTGGGTGGTGATGTCGCGGGCGGAGATGACGATGCCGTGGATGCTCGGGTCGTCGAGGAGGTTGTTCCCGACCGCTTCCATCGTGATCCAGTGGCCGTCGGCGTGACGGAGCCGGACCTGCATCCGGCGGCTGAGCCCAGGGGTGGCGGCGCACTCCTCGAACGCCTCCAGGACGTCGGCCACGTCGTCGGGATGGACGCGGTCGAAGCCGTCCTCGCCGACGATGAGCCCCTCGGGGCACCCGCTGATCCGCTCGGCGGACGGGGTCGTGTACCGGATGGTCCCGTCCCGCTCGATGACGGTGATCGTGTCGAAGGCGTGCTCGAGGACCGCGCCGAGCTGCTCCGCGGACAGGGCACCGCACGCGAGGGGGACGTCCGCCTGGTCACCCAGGCGCTGATGATCCTGGCCCGCCCACACCGTGCCGGCCGGTGCCCCGGGGTCCCTCATCCCACATCCCTCACCCAACGTGGCCGAGTGACCACTCTACTGCGGTGGGTCGGGGGCTGCTGGGGCGACGACGCTGGCCTTCGCGAGGCCCCAGACGAGCTGGAGCGGGCCCAGGTCCTCGGCGACGTCGGCGAAGGTGCGCGGGGCGAGGCCGTAGCGGTCGTCGGGGAACGAGCGCTCCTCGAACTCGTCGCGCACGACGGGCGGGACCCCGGCGTCGGCGAGGACGCGGCTGGGCTCGCGCGCCGCGCCGCGCACGACCTCGAGGGGTGTGGCGCGCTGGGCCTTCGGGTCGCGGCCGTTGAGGTCCTCGAGCTCCGCGACGACGCGTCGGGTGGCGGCGACGACGGCGACGCGGAGCCGGTTCTCCACGTCGGGGCGCGTGGCGGGCTCGACGCGGCCCCACGCGTCGAGGATCCGGCTGCTGCGAGCGAGCAGGTATGGGGGGAGGTGGATGGTGACGCCTTGGACGATGGCGGCGCCGGCTTCGGTGAGCCGGTCCCGGGCCGCGGCGGTGTCATCGGTCAGGCGTCGAGCCCGACGCGACGGAGCGCCTCAGCGGGCTCGAGGACCAGGCCGGTGACGAAGGGCCCGAACTCCGCGTAGCGGGCGGACACCTCGTCGAAGCGCATCTCGTAGACGATCTCTTTCAGCGCCGCGGGGTCATCGGCGAGGAGGGTGACGCCCCACTCCCAGTCGTCGAGACCGGTGGAGCCGGTGATGAGCTGGAGGACGCGGCCGGCGTAGCTGCGCCCGACGCGGGCGTGGCCCGCCATGAGCCGTTTCCGGTCGGCGAAGTCGAGCGCGAACCAGTTGTCGGCTCCGAGTCGTCGTTTGGACATGGGGTAGAAGCAGATCGTCCGGCGGGCGGGAAGGCGAGGATGGATCCGCTGTTCCCGGTAGTGCGCGATGCGGTCACGCCACACCGCGAGACGCGCGTCGAGCTCGGCGGGGTCGGTGACGCCGTCCTCGGTGGCGAGGCGGCTCCGCTCGTCGTCCTCGGTCGCGGCGTACTCGGACTGTTCGGTGAGCGACACGTACGACCAGGTCGGGATCAGCGGGCCGCGTGCGAGGTCCTGTTCGAAGGCGTGGAGGTGGGCGAGGTCGGGGCCGACGGCCATGACCCCGAGGTCGGCCTTGTGGCCGAGCACCGCGAAGGTCAGCGCCTGGTGCGTGTCGTCGGCGGTGAGACGGTCGATCGCCTCGAGGATGTGCTTGGCGCTGCACGGGTCGTCGTCGGCCCGGCTCCGGTCGACCCGGTAGAAGAGGTGCACGACACCCCAGCCCACGGACGCCTCGAGGGGTTCGTCGCTCATGGGTCCTGCCGCGCTCGGGTCCGGGGTCGGCCGCCCCGGGGAGGGAGGTCGGGCGCTGTGTCGCGCGCCGCGCATGACTTTATGCGCCGTCGGGCGACCGCCCTTCGACGGCTTCGACGGCGACGAGGTGGAACGGGAAGTGCTTGCGCATGACGGCCCGCACCTGGACGTCGGCTTCCCACCCTTGAGTGTCGACGAGGAGGCGGAACAGCCGGCGGAGGAAGGCCCCTTCGACGAACGCTCGTTGGATGCGGGGCGGCTCGGGGGCGACGACGTCGCGCATGATGGGGGGACAGACGGTGACCTGCTCGGTGACGGGGTCGGCCAGCACGGGGTCGCGGAACTCGGTGTCGAAGTCGGCGAACCAGCCGGCGGCGAGCTCGTCGAGGACACGTTGGTCGTGGCGGGCGGCGTCGAGGTACGCCTCACGGGCGAGGAACCGGACCCGGACCGCGGACGCGGCCCGTTCGTAGTCGGACCACTTGGCGAGGACGATGGACCGGATCCGCGCTTCCTCCATGGGTCAGTCTGGACCGAGGCGGGCCGGAGGTAAACAACCCTCATCGGGCGCGGGTGGGGCGCCCCGAAGGGCGCCCCAATCCCGGCAGTTCGTGTTCGGTGAGGGTTAGAAGTCCATGTCGCCCATGCCGCCACCGGGCATCCCGGCGGGCATGGCGGGCTTCTCCTCGAGCTTGTCGGCGACGACGGCCTCGGTGGTGAGGAACAGCGCCGCGATCGACGCCGCGTTCTGCAGCGCCGAGCGGGTGACCTTCGCCGCGTCGATGACGCCGGCCTTGAGGAGGTCCTCGTAGTCGCCGGTCGACGCGTTGAGGCCTTCGTTGCCGGAGAGGCCCTTGACCTTCTCGACGACGACGCCGCCTTCCATGCCCGCGTTCTGCGCGATCTGCTTGATCGGCTCTTCGAGGGCCCGGGCCACCATGCGGGCGCCGGTCGCTTCGTCACCTTCGGCCTTCTTGGCCCCGTCGAGGACCTTGGTCTGGGCCCGGAGGAGCGCTACGCCGCCGCCGGCGACGACGCCTTCTTCGACCGCGGCTTTCGTGGTCTGGACGGCGTCCTCGATGCGGTGCTTCTTCTCCTTGAGCTCCACCTCGGTGGCGGCGCCGACCTTGATGATCGCCACACCACCGGAGAGCTTGGCGAGCCGCTCCTGGAGCTTCTCCCGGTCGTAGTCCGAGTCGGTGTTGTCGATCTCGGCCCTGATCTGGTTGATGCGGCCCTGCACCTCTTCCTTCGAGCCGCCACCTTCGACGATGGTGGTCTCGTCCTTGGTGACGACGACCTTGCGGGCCGTGCCGAGAAGGTCGAGGCCGACGTTCTCGAGCTTCAGGCCGACCTCTTCGGACACGACCTGGCCGCCGGTGAGGACCGCGATGTCCTGGAGCATCGCCTTGCGACGCTCCCCGAACCCGGGGGCCTTGACCGCGACGGACTTGAAGGTGCCGCGGATCTTGTTGACCACGAGGGTGGCGAGTGCCTCACCTTCGACGTCCTCGGCGATGATGGCGAGTGGCTTGCCGCCCTGCATGACCTTCTCGAGGACGGGGAGCATGTCCTTGACCGCCGAGATCTTCGAGGACACCAACAGCAGGTAGGCGTCGTCGAGGACGGCTTCCATGCGCTCGGGGTCGGTCACGAAGTACGGCGAGATGTAGCCCTTGTCGAAGCGCATCCCTTCGACGAGGTCGAGCTCCATCCCGAAGGTCTGGCTCTCCTCGACGGTGATCACGCCGTCGGTCCCGACCTTCTCGAGCGCCTCGGCGATCATGGAGCCGATCTCGGCGTCGGCGGCCGAGATCGCGGCGACGTTGGCGATCTGCGCCTTGTCGGTCTCGACCTTCTGGGCCTGGGACTTGATCGAGTCCACC
>DATISY010000061.1:0-8232 GCA_035468285.1 Acidimicrobiia bacterium
CTCGACGACCCCGACCTCCGGGCGCACCTCGCGGCGACCCCGGCCGCAGCCGCCGGGCAGGTCTGGGCGGTTGACGCCTCGTCGTACTTCGTCCGACCCGGTCCCCGCCTCGTCGACGGTGTCGAGATCCTCGCCGGGATCCTCCATCCCGATGCGTGGGCGCAACCTGCGCCGCCGCTCGCCGCACCGCTGGGTTGAGTGCACGCCCCGGGTGGGCCCGAAGGCTTCGGGATCGTTCCCCGAGACACTCCCCTGCGAACTGCCGTCCGCCAGCGTGCGATCCCGGCCCCTCTACGCGCCCGTGGATGTAGTCAACGAAGTTGTGGTGGTCCCGTGCGCGGAGGAGGGGAAGGCCACGATACGCCGTGCCGATTCGACGAGGACCTCGCCCGGCGCGACGGTCACGACGGGGAAGTGCTGGCTCGGATCGAGGGATAGCCGGTACGTCACGCGGGCGTGGCCGGTGGTCGGGTCGAGTCCGTCCAGCATGCCGGCGGACCGGTTGACGGACCACACCAGGCCGGCGCCGACGGTGACCGGACCGTCCGCGCCGCTGCTCGTGGTCCAGCCGTGCCGGAGCCGCGGTGGAGTCGTGTCCACGAGGACCTGTTGCACCCCGCCGGTGCACGCGACGTACACCGCGGTGCCGAGCGTCGCGTTGGCGCCGTACGCGGAGCACAGGCCGAGCGACGCGAGCGGGGTGGGGTGGTCGGCGCCCCCCAGCCCGGCCGGGTCGAGCAGGTACGCCCGGTTCTGCTTCCCGACCTCGAAGAGATGCCCGTCGGCGAGGAGGACGGGCGCGGTGGAGCCGAGGTCGGCGTCGCGGGCGTTGTCGTCGCGCCACGAGCTGGGCTGGAAGACGTCGAGCACCGCACCCGTCGCCGGGTCGAGGCGCACGACCGCGTCACTGTTGTCGATCGCGTTCCCCGTCGGGGGCCGCTGGGAGTTGCCGGTCGCAACGAACAGCCGACCCGACGCGTCGAAGGTGAGACCGGTCGGCGCCCAGACCGCCCCTCCGGTGTTGCCGGGCTCGCTGGCGGCTTCGAACACGCCGCCGAGGCCGCTCCCGTCGGCGTGCACCCCGACGACGAACCCGTGGTAGGGGCCGCAGTCGCCGTAGAGGCCACCGAACCCGACGTACACGGTCCCGTTCGCGAACGCGAGGGCGGCCCGCTGCTGCTCGAGCTCGGGGTGAGCCATGGCCGGCGGGTCGACCGGGGTGGGGACGACGACGATGCGCCCGGTGGTGGACTCGACCCCCACGAGCTCGTGGACGGGGCTGCGGTGGTCGGGCCCGAGGACCTCGGCGACGGCGTAGACGCGCGGCGGGTGGGCCGTGATGTCGGCGACGGGGGCGCTGGTGATCCCGAGCGGGTCGATGTCACCGCACCCGCTTGCGGCGCCGTTGGCCGCCGCGACGGCGGAGAGGGGCACGGGCGCGCCGACGTGGCGCGGCCCCCAGACGCGATGCCCGTCGGTGAGGGCCAGACCGTAGAGGGAGTTGTTCTCGGTGGCGACCACCACGATGTCACCGACGACGAGGGGGCGGCCCTGGACGATCCCGTCGAGAGTGGGGGACTGCCACGAACCCTTCGGGCGCGGTTTCGCCGCCGCGGGCACCGCGCTGACCGCCGTGACCGTCACGACGGCGAGCAGCGTCGCGAGCGCGGCGACGAGCGCGCGGAGGCGGGCCGCGCACGGGCGGCCGGCGGCGGCGCTACGCACCCGGGGCGGCGGGGACGGGTTGCGGCACGGGCGCGGGCGGGTCGCCTTCCTCGATCTCGATGTGGGGGAGGATCCGGTCGAGCCAGCCGGGCAGCCACCAGTTGGCGTCGCCGAGCAGCTCCATCGTCGCGGGGACGAGCACCAGGCGGACCACGGTGGCGTCGACGAGCACCGCGACGGCGAGCCCGAGACCGAACATCTTCACGGTCGGTTCGGGGCTGGCGACGAAGCCGAGGAACACGCTGATCATGATGAGCGCGGCGGAGGTGATGACCCGCGCCGTGACCGAGAGCCCGTTGATGACGCTGGCGAGGTTGTCCTTCGTCTCCTGATAGTCCTCCCGGATCCGGGACAGCAGGAACACCTCGTAGTCCATCGAGAGCCCGAACAGGATGGCGAACATCATCATCGGCACGAACGCGACGATCGGCGTGGTCTCGGAGACACCGACGAGACCCTTGAGCCAGCCCCACTGGAACACCGCGACGATCACGCCGAACGACGCGCCGATCGACAGCAGGTTCATGATCGCCGCCTTCAGCGGGACGAACACCGACCGGAACACCATCATGAGCAGCAGGAACGAGAGGGCGACGACGGCTCCGATGAACAGCGGGAGCCGGTCCTGGATCCGCTGGCCGAGGTCGATGAACGCCGCGGTGACGCCCCCGACGTAGACAGACGCGCCGGTGCTGCGCACGGCGGGTGGCAGGACCGTGTTCCGGAGCCGGTCAACGAGCGTCTCGGTCGCCGCGGCCTGCGGCGCGGTGGTCGGGACGACGACGATGATCGCGGCGTCACGTTTCGGGCTGAGCTGGGGTGGCGCGACGGCGGCCACGCCCGGGACGTGGGTGACGGCGCGCTCGACCGCGGCGGCGGCGTCGGTCGCGCCGGGCCGGGGCAGCGCCACGGCAAGCAGGAGGGGGCCGTTGGCGCCGTTCCCGAATCCTTCGCTGATGAGGTCGTACGCCTGGCGTTGGGTGGTGTCGGGAGGCGCCGTGCTGTCGTCGACCTGCCCGAGGCGCATCCCGAGGACCGGCGCGGCGAGGACCAACAGGACGGTGAGGCTGACGAACACGGCCGCCCAGCGGTGCCGGGACATGAACCGGGCCCACCGTTCCCAGCCGTGGCTTCGCGCCCCGGTGAGCGCATGGTGGTCGGAACCGCGCGCCGAGCGGCGGAGTCGGGGGGTGCGCACCCTGTTGAGGTGATGCCCGGCGACGGCCAGCAGCGCCGGGATCAGCGTCACGGCGGCGGTCATCATCACCAGCACGACGATCGCGGAGGTGAACCCGAGCCATGTGACGTACGGGATCCCGGCGACGGCGAGGCCGCAGATGGCGATGACGACGGTCCCGCCGGCGAACAGCACGGCTTGACCAGCGGTCCCGTTGGCCAGCCCGATCGACTCGATCACCGGCATCCCGGCGGCGAGGTTCTGGCGGTGCCGGGTGAGGATGAACAGCGAGTAGTCGATGCCGACACCGAGACCGATCATCGTCGCGAGGGTCGGTGCCACCGTGCCGATGTCGGTGAACGACGCCACCACGAAGATGAGCGACAACCCGACGACGAGCCCGAACAGCGCGGTGCCGATCGGGAGGCTCATGGCGATGACGGACCCGAAGGCGACCAGCAGGATCACGATCGCGACGACGATGCCGATGGCGTCGGCATTGCCGGTGGTCTGCTGATTGAAGATGTCGGCGACGGCGCCGCCGTACACGACGCGCAGGCCGGCCTGGCGGGCGGGGACCGTCGCGATGTTCAGCCGCTGAAACGAGTCGGACGGGAGCTGGGTGGCCTTCGTGTCGTACTGCACGGTGGCGTACCCGATGGTGGCGTCGCGGGACACGAGCGCGGCGCCGACCACAGGGGTCGCGGGCCCGACGACTTGCGTGATGTGGGGGAGGACAGCCAGGCGGCCCTGGGTGGCGGCGATCGCGGCGGAGGACGCCGGGTCGTGCAGGGTCGCGCCGTGCGGCGCGGCGAACACGACCGTCGCGGTGTCACCCGAGTGGGACGGGAACCGAGCCGTGAGGAGGTCGGTCGCCTTCTGGGACTGCGCCCCGGGGATGGAGAACACGTCGATGGTCGAGCCGCCGAGCGCGACCGCGGCGCTGCCAACGGCGACCGCGACGAGCACCCACACCCCGATCACGGTCCATTTGCGGTGGGCGATGGCGCGGCCGAGCCGGTCCAGCAGCCCCGCCACGCTCCCCTCCCGTTCCTGTCGGCCGCCTGTCGTCGAGCGACGCTAGGCCCCACCGCCCGCCGATGGGTGGAACACCCCGATCGGAGGCGGGTCGCCCGGCTGACGGCGGGGCGCGGCACCGACCGAGCGGTACCGTCCCCGCCGTGGTCCCCGCTGTCCCGGCCGTGCGCACCGAGCGGCTGCGCCTGCGGGGGTGGCGACCCGAGGACCGGGCGTCGTTCGCGGCGATGAACACCGACCCGGCGGTGGTCGAGTTCCTGCCGGCCGCGTTGACCCGGGCCGAGAGCGACGCGTTCGTCGACCGCATCGAGGCCGGCTGGGCCACGTACGGCTACGGGCTGTGGGCCGTCGACGTCCCCGGTGTCGCGCCCTTCGTCGGGTACGTCGGGCTGAGCACGGCGGTCTTCGAGGCCCGGTTCACGCCCGCGGTCGAGGTCGGTTGGCGGCTCGCCCGGGACGCATGGGGCTTCGGGTACGCGACCGAGGCCGGCCGGGCGTCGCTGCGCTACGGGTTCGAGACGGTAGGGCTCGACGAGATCGTGTCGTTCACCGCGGTGCAAAACCTCCGATCCCGGGCCGTGATGGAGCGGCTCGGGTTGCGGCGCGACCCCGCGGATGACTTCGAGCACCCCAACGTCGCCGCGGGCAGCGACCTGCGCCGCCACGTGCTGTACCGCCTCGATCGCCCGACGTGGGCCGCCGCCGGCGGGTGAGCGCGGCGACGGTCAGTCGTCGCGGGTCGCGACCGAGTTCGGGGTGACGTTGCGCTTCGGCTCGTAGCCCGGGACCGAGATGTCGCGGCCTTCGACATCGAACGTGGCGCGCAGCTCGTCCCGACACGTCGGGCACATCCCGGCGAAGCGCAGGAGGACGGGCCGCTGGCAGCGCAGGCACGGCTGCTCGACAGGCGTGAGGTCGAGCGGCTCGCTGGTCATGCCGGCACGACCTCGACGGGGATGCCGTTCACGACGGCGTTGCCCGAGATCTCGTCGACGAGGTGACCGGGCGCGAGGAGGTTGTTGTTCACGCCCACGTGCTCGCGGGCCACGGACAGCTGGATCCCGTCGACGTTGTGGCCCCACCGAGCGAGAAGTTGTGCGCCGTCGGGTTCCCGATGTACGCGGTGAGCGCGGGCTTCCCGGCGTCGGCGAGCACCCCGTGGAGGAGCTCCTCGCAGCGGGTGAACGCTTCGTCCCACCCGACGGTGCGCCAGCCGTCGCCGGCGCGGAGCATCGGCTCCCGCACCCGGTCCGGGTCGTGATGCAGGTGCCCGAGCGTCGTGTCCTTCGGGCACAGGTACCCCTTGCTCCACACGTCGTCGCGATCGGCGCGGATCAGCGGGACGGCGTGCCCCTCGACGTGGACCTCCAGGCCGCACATCGCCTCGCACAGCGGGCAGGTGCGGTAGTGGATGGTGCGGTCGGGCACGCGGTCCTCCGGGAGGGCTGGTCGCGCACGATAGGCGGTTCCGTGTCACGACGCGGGGTCCCCGGTAGTTTTCGAGGTGTGACCGATCCCGGGGCGCTCGCGGTCCTCGACCAGTGCGTGCAGGGCCTCGGGGGTGACGACCGGGCCGGCCAGCGGCTCCTCACCGAGGCCGTCGCGGCCGCGCTTGACGAATCGCATCACCTGGTGGCCCAGGCCCCGACCGGGTCGGGCAAGAGCCTCGCCTACCTCGCGCCGGTGGTCGCGTCCGGGCGCCCCACGGTCGTGGCCACCGCGACGCTCGCCCTCCAGGACCAGCTCTGGCGCAAGGACCTGCCCCTCGTCGCGGCGGAGGCCGGCATCCCCTTCGACGCCGCGGTGCTGAAGGGACGGGGCCAGTACCTGTGCCTGGCCCGCCTGCGGGCCGCGGTGGGCGGGGAGGCCCTCTTCGACGAGCGGCCCGGCCCCGACTTCGCCGAGGTGCTGCAACGTCTCGAACGGTTCGCGGCCGAGTCCGAGACGGGTGACGCCGCCGACGCCGCGGTCACCCCCGAGGTGTGGCGGGCGGTGTCGTGTGGCCCCAACGAGTGTCCCGGCGCGGCTCGCTGCCCCGCCGGGGAGGACTGCTTCGCGGAGCATGCCCGCCGCCGGGCCGACGGCGCCGACGTCCTCGTCGTGAACCATGCCCTGTACCTGGCGCACCTCGCGGCCGGTGGGACGTTGCTGCCGGCGCACGAGGTCGTCATCGTCGACGAGGCGCACGCCCTCGCCGACACCGCGACCCGCGCCCTCGGCAGCGAGGTCGCACCCGGAGGGCTCCGCCACCTCGCGGCTCGCCTCAAGGCCGCGGGCGCACCTCCCGCGGACGCCGACGCGGTCGCCGACACCGCCGAGCGGCTCGACGGCGCGCTCGGTGACACCGACGGCCGCGTCGACCCGACCGAGGACCGTCTCGCCGGGGTCCTCGCCGCCATCGCGGAGCGCGTCGCGACCGCCGCGGCGCGCCTCGACCAGCGTGGCGGCGCCCCCCAGACCGCCCAGACCGCCCGGCTCGCCGCGGCCCGCCTCGACGCGGTCCGGCGAGTCCAGGCCCCCCGCGTCGACGACGTCGTGTGGGTCGAGGGGGGCCTCCGCCCCGTGCTGCGCCTCGCCCCGGTCGATGTCGGGTCGCGGCTCGCGCCGCTCCTCTTCACCGACCACACCTGCGTGCTCGTGTCCGCCACGCTCGGGCCCGGCCCCCGGTTCGAGCCGTTCACCCGGCGGCTCGGGTTGGACCCCGGCGCCGACGCGGCCACCGACCTCGGGTATGTCGCAGCCCGCGTCGAGTCACCGTTCGACGTGCGGGGCCAGTCGTTGCTGTACGTGCCCCGGGCGAGGCCCGACCCGCGTCGCGACAGCTGGGCCGACGCCGCGGGTGAGGAGCTCTGCGCGCTCGTCGCCGCCGCCGGGGGCCGGACCCTGGTGCTGTGCACGTCGCGGCGCGCTGTGGAGCGCTTCGCCGCCCTGCTGCGCGACCGCACCGACCATGTCGTGCTGGCCCAGGGCGACGCGGCGAACGCCGCGCTGCTCGGGCGGTTCGCGGCCGAGGAGACGTCCTGTCTCGTCGCGACCCGGGCGTTCTGGCAGGGCGTCGACGTGCCCGGCCCGGCGTGCGTCCTCGTCGTCATCGACCGGGTTCCGTTCACCCGGCCCGACGACCCGCTGGAGCAGGCCCGCCGTGAGGCGGTCGAACGCAGCGGCGGCTCCGGGTTCCGCGATGTCGACCTGCCCGCGGCGGCGCTCGTCCTCGCGCAAGGCGCGGGGCGCCTCCTGCGCCACCGCGACGACCGCGGCGTCGTCGCGATCCTCGATTCCCGGCTGGCCACCGCCGGATACCGGCGGGTCCTCCTCGAGGCGCTCCCCCCGAGGCGTCGCCCGGTCGAACGCGACGACGTCGTCGCGTTCCTGCGGGCGGGGGCGGCCTAAGCGCCCGGCCCCGTGTTCGCGGGATGATGCCAGTGCGCGGGGGAGAAGCCGTGCGCCTGGCGGGGCGTGATCGGGTCCCTGCGGCGTCGACCCCACAGCGCGGGCCACACCGCGACGAACGACAGGCCCGCGCCGAGCAGCATGACCGCCTGGAGGCCCTTGGTGAACGCGTCGTCGGCGATCGAGTTCACCTGGTTGCGAACCACGGGCAGGTTCTCTTGGATCTCGGCCCGCGCGTCGGCCGACCCCGAAAGCTGGTCGCGGATCTCGCGTCGCTCCTGCGCGGTGACCTGGGCGGCGCCGCCCTTGGCCTGGTCGACGCGGTGAATGACCTCGTGGTTCTCCAACCCCCGGAAGAGCGCCACCGACAGCGCCAAACCGATCACGATGCCCATGAGCCGGGCGGTCTGGAGCACCCCCGACGCGACCCCCGCCTTCGCGTCCGGCATCGCCTCCATCCCCGCGGTGTTCGAGATGTTGTACGCGAACCCCTGACCGAGCCCGGCGATGATGAGCCCGGCGATGACGAGCAACACCGTCGACGACGCGTCGAGGAACGCGAACACGACCATCCCGACCCCGACGAGCGCCATCCCGACCGCCATGAGCAGCTGCGACCCGACCTTGGGGACGAGCCGGCCGCCGACGGGCGACAGCACGACGAGCGGGACGCTGAACGTCAAGAAGATGAGCCCCGTGTCGAGCGGGCTCTTCAGCAAGATCTCCTGTAGGTACAGGGTGAGGAAGAACAGGATCGCGCCGAACTGCCAGTTCCCGAGGAACGCCACCGCCGACGCGCCGGTGAACCGGGGGTCGCGGAACAGCGAGAACTCCACCAACGGCGGGTTCCGACGGGGGCGTAACTCCAGGATGACGAACAGGACGAGGAGCGCGACACCGGC
>DATISY010000062.1:0-31691 GCA_035468285.1 Acidimicrobiia bacterium
TAGAGGGGCCGGGATCGCACGCTGGCGGACGCCCGATGCAGCCCCAGGACCGTGACACGACGACGGTCGGGTCGATGCCTACCGCACGTTCGCTGCCGCGCTCTCGGCCATCAAGTTCCCGCCCGCCGTCCAGCCTGAGTCACAGAGCATCATCGGCACGGCGAACAACATCGCCGCCACGACCTCCAACGCGGCGGCGGCCGCGGGACAAGGCGACCCCAACGTGGTCACGACCTACAACCAACAGCAATCGTCGTTCCAAGCTGCGCTCTCGACGTTCGAGACGCACCTTCAGCAGGCCCTGTGAGGCCACCAGTATTGGGGAGCCGGGCGAGGGCTCGACCTGATACTGGTTAGCTGGCGAATCGGTGTTCGATGGCGTCGAGGCGGCGCAGTATTTACGTGAGGCCCGTCCCTGACGTGCCCAGGGCCGTTTGGCGTCGATTCGCCGGTCAACCCACGACGGCTGGCTGGTGAGCCGCACCCCACCGGGCGCGGCGACAGGGCCAGTCCGGAGGGAGTATCTCGGGGAAGGATCCCGAAGCCTTCGGGCCCACCCGGGGCGTGCACTCAACCCAGCGGTGCGGCGAGCGGCGGCGCAGGTTGCGCCCACGCATCGGGATGGAGGATCCCGGCGAGGATCTCGACGCCGTCGACGAGGCGGGGACCGGGTCGGACGAAGTACGACGAGGCGTCAACCGCCCAGACCTGCCCGGCGGCTGCGGCCGGGGTCGCCGCGAGGTGCGCCCGGAGGCCGGGGTCGTCGAGCAGCTCGCGGGTGCCCGCGAGGTCGTAGCCGCACGGGGCGACGACGACCAGCTCGGGGGCGGCCGAGATGATGGCGGGCCACGTCAGCGCTTCGGAGTACGCCCCGGCGCGTGCGAGGACCGGCTCGCCCCCCGCGGCATGGACCATGTCGGGGAGCCAGTGCCCGGCATTGAACGGCGGGTCCGTCCACTCGAGCACGAACACGCGGGGTCGCGGGAGGCCGTCGACCGCGGCCGCGACGCGGGCCAGGCGGTCCCGCAGCCTGGCGACGCAGGCGTGACCGCGGTCGGGATGCCCGGTGACGTCGGCCACGGTCTGGATGTCGGCGAGAACCTCCTCGAGGGTCTTCGGGTCGAGCGTGACCACCTGGGCACGGCAGCCGAGGTGGTCGAGGGCGTCGGTCACTTCGCTCACGTCGACCGCGCACACCGCGCAGAGGTCCTGGGTGAGGACGAGGTCGGGGTCGAGGGCACGCAGCGCGCCTTCGTCGAGGGTGTAGATGGATTCGTGGGCGTCGGTGCGCTCGGTCACCGCCTGGTCGATCTCGGCCGGTGAGAGCCCCTCGGGGAGCGAGGTGTCGGAGACGACCCGCTTGGTCCGCGCCCCCGGCGGGTAGTCGCACTCGAACGTGACGCCGACCAGCGCGTCGTCGAGCCCGAGGGCGTAGACGATCTCGGTCGCCGACGGGAGGAGCGACACGATGCGGCGCCCCACCGTCGGGGGACCGGACGGCGGGGCGGTGCTCATCGGGCGGCGCGCACGGCGCGGTAGGGGACGACGACAGGCCCGTCGTCGCCCTGGAAGACGGTGACGTGGGCGCCGAAGTGCGCCCGGAGGCGGTCCGGGGTCAGCACCTCCGTCGCCGAGCCCCGGTCGACGACGCGACCCTCGGCGAGGAGCACGAGCCGGTCGGCGTAGAGGCCGGCCAGGGTCAGGTCGTGGAGCGTGGAGATGACCGTGAGCCCCTCGTCGTGGCGGAGGGTGTCGATCAGCTCGAGGACCTCCTGCTGGTGACCGATGTCGAGCGCGGTGGTCGGCTCGTCGAGGAGCAGCACTCGGGGCTCTTGGAGCAGCGCGCGGGTGAGGAGGACACGCTGGCGCTCGCCGCCGGACAGGGTCTCGACCCGACGCTCTGCGAGGTCGGTCAGCCCGAGCAGCGTCAGCGTGTCGTGGGCCCGGGCCAGGTCGGCGGCGGTCTCGGTCCCGAGGAACGGCAGGTGCGGGGTGCGGCCCAGGAGGACGTAGTCGAGGACTCGGATCGCGGGGGGGACCACCGGCACCTGTGGGACGAGCGCGAGGAGACGGGCCCGGTCCCGGGTGCGGAGCTGGCGGGCGTCACGTCCCGCGAGCTCGACCTGACCCTGCTCCGGGGTGACGATCCCGGCCAGCACGTGGAGGAGTGTGGTCTTGCCCGCCCCGTTCGGTCCGACGACCGTCACCCACTCGCCCGGGGCGGCGGCGACATCGACACCGTCGAGGACGCGACGCGACCCGTGCTCGACGACGAGGCCGTGGGCGGCGATCCCGTTCACGACGGCGCCAGCCGGGAGGTCCGCAGCACGAGGATGAAGAAGGGTGCGCCGACGAACGCGGTGACGAGACCGATGGGGATCTCGCCCGGCGCGGCGACGGTGCGGGCGGCGAGGTCGGCGAAGGCGAGGAACGCCGCCCCGAACAGGAGCGACAACGGGAGGATGGTCCGGTAGCTGGGGCCGGTGAGGAGCCGCACCGTGTGGGGGACGATGATCCCGACGAAGCCGATCAGCCCGCTGACCGACACCGCGGCCGCGGTCGCGAACGACGCGGTGATCACGATGATGACCCGGGCTTTCCGGGCCGAGATCCCGAGCGTCGTCGCCTCGGCGTCACCGACCGCGAGGACGTCGAGGATTCGGCGGTGTGCGAGCAGGATCACCGACGTGACCACGAAGTACGGGAGGAGGAGCAGCACGTCACTCCATCCCGCGGTGGTGAGCCGGCCGAGGATCCAGGAGTAGACCTCCCGGATGGTGTCAGCGTGCTGCTGCTGCACGTAGGTCTGCACCGCGGTGAGGAAGCTCGCCACCGCGACACCGGCGAGGAGCAACGACGCCGTCGATCCCCCACCGCTGGCCCGGCCGACGAGGTAGGCGACGAGCACGGCGCCGAGCGCGCCGACGAACGCCGCGAGCGGGAGCGGGTTGAGCCCACCGCCCGAGAGGCCGGGGGCGGCGGCGATGACGATCGTCACCGCTAGGCCCGCGCCCGCGGCGGCGCCCAGCAGGTACGGGTCGGCGAGGGGATTGCGGAACACCCCTTGGTAGGAGGCGCCCGCCCCGGCGAGCATCGCGCCCACGAGGAGCGCGAGCACGACCCGGGGCAGGCGCAGCTCCCACACGATGGTGCGCTGCTGATGGTCGAGGCCGTGACCCCCGCCGACGAGCGGCAGGTGTCTGGTGGCCTCGGTGACGATCCGGCTGAGCGGGATGCTGGTGGGACCGACGGCGACCCCGACGAGCAACGCGACGGCCACCGCGGCCAGCCCGGCGAGCACCCACCGGGACTTGAGGTGCGCGGCGGCGGTCCTCACGCCGCTTTCGCCTGCGTCCCCTGGACCTCGGCGACGACGGTGCGGAACAGCTGCACGGTCCGGGGACCCCAGCGGGACGCGATGTCGTCATCGAGGGCGACCACGTGCCTTCCGGTCACCGCGGTCAGCTGGGACCAGCCGGGACGGGACGCGACCGCCGCCGGGCTCTGGGCGCAGCACTTGGTGTCGGCCAGGAAGATGTAAGTCGGGTTCGCCGAGATGATGTACTCCTGGGAGAGTTGCGGGTAACCCGAGCCGCTCTGGTCGGCCTGGTCGGCGATGTTCTTCAACCCGGCCATGGCCAGGATCTGACCGATGAACGAGTGCGACGACGCAGAGAAGAAGGTGTTGTCGAGCTCGTAGTAGACGGTGGGCTGCGGGGACCGCTTCGGGACGCTGGCCGCCAGGCGGCCCAGCTCGGACTTCATGGACGCGACCACCCGCGTCGCCCCGGACCGGTTGCCGGTCACGGAGCCGAGCGCGGTCAGCTGTCGGTAGCTGTCGGCGACTGTGGTTGCCGGCAGCTGCACCAGGGCCCGGACACCGAGCTGGCGGAGCGCGTCGGCGACGCCGCCGTCCGAGAGGATTACCAGGTCGGGCTTGTACCCGGTGATCGACTCGACGTTGGGCTGGAACCCAGAAAGCTTGGTCCGCGGCGCCGATTTCGGATAGTTCGACTTGTCATCGACCGCGATGACCTGCCGTCCGGCTCCGATCGCGAAGAGCATCTCGGTGGCGGTCGGGGACAGCGACACGATCCGCTTCGGTCGCGCCGCGGCCGCCACGGACGTCGACGAGGCCGCCGACACCGGTATCACCGTCGCGACCCCGGACACCACCAGCGTGATCAACACGGTAACGGCCGCGCCGACCAGCGCGACGGGATGCGATGCGCGCCGAGCGCGCCAAGAAGCAACTGACATCTGCACCCATCCTTCGTGGATCGAACCTGTCAACGTGTCGCAGCCGGTCTCCTGGCTCCCGGATCACCGCTCACTCCGCCTTCCCAGACCCGAAGATCCAGTGGCGACAAGGAGTTCGCTCCCCGGTCACAGTGGCGAGGACCGCGCCGGTCTTGCACCGGCTTCCCGTGCACTACGACGGCTCGATGTCTAGCCGTACCCGCCGCCGTCGTCAATGACCGCCGCGTGCCCGCCGCGTTGACGACGGGCACGGTGGCCGTTGCTAGGTTGCCGGGCTCGCCGAGAATCCCGCCGCGGCCGCGGCGCACCAGGGAGGACCCCGCGCATGCGTCGAGGACGTTGGGTCGCCGGGACTGTCTGGGTCGCGGCCGCGCTGACGCTCGTCGCGCCGGCCGGCGCGGGAGCGCGCGCCGCCGCATCGGACCGGGCCATCCTCACGGCCGGGGTGCTCACCGCTAGGGATGTCCCATCGACGTGGGTGGGCGCCAAGCAGGCCGACGTGGGGACGAAGAACTACCAGGGCATCGCGATTTGCCGCCAGATCGCGAACGCGATGGACGCCGCCCGGCGCGGCGCGCACCGCTTCTCACCCCAGTTCGCGGACCCGTCCCCGACGAGCAACGCGCTAGCTGAGGACACCGTGTTCGCCTTCACGAGCGTCAAGTTCGCCCAGCAGTACGCCGGCGCCTCCGCGGCCAGCAACGCCGCGTCGTGCTACCAGCAGGCATTCGTCCGGGCGAGCCGCGGGCAGGGGCAGGCCGCCGTCACGCCGCTCACCGACGTGCAGGGCCTCGGCGACCAGGGCGTCGGATTCGAGGCCGATATCACCGGCACCCAGAACGGCCAGCCGGTGCACGCGGTCGCGGACGTCGTCGGGGCCGGGTCGGGCGAGCCTTCGTCGGCTTCAACTTCTTGAACAACGACGTGCGGCTCCCCGAAGGCGTGGGCATCATCCAGGCCGTGCTCGCCCGGCTGACCCCCGCGGTGCACGGCTGAACCAACGCTCAACCCGGCGACGGGCCGACGTGGGACCGCACCATCACATGCTCGGGCGCGATCTCGTCGGGGACGACCGCGTCGCGCACCCAGGCGAACCCCGCCCGGGCGAACGCCCCGATGGAGCGGGCGTTCCCGACGGCAGGGCCGGCGACGACCCGGTCGACGCCGACCGGAAGGACCACGTCGGCGACGAACTGGTCGATGACCCGGCTCCCCACGCCCCGTCCCACGAACGCCGGGTCGGCGATCAGGATGTCGACGGCCGCCGCGTCGCCCGCCTGCTCACCGATCGCCGCGGCGTGCTCGGGGAAGTCGGCGAGCCGGTACCACTGAATCATCCCGACGTCGGTGCCGTCGACGAGGATCACGTACTCGTGGCCGGGACCACCGGCGTCGATGTCGGGCCCGTACTCGACCTCGGTCTGCTCGAGCGTCATCGGCGGCGGTTCCGCGCCGTCGGGGCGCAGCTCGTCACGCCACCACGCCGCGACGTGCGGCGTGTTCAGCCAGTCGGTGAGCCTCGCGAGGTCGGCCCGGGTGAGCGGGCGGAACGAGATCGCGGGTGCGGTGTCGGGAACGGTCACGACGCGACGTCGCGTCGACGAGCTCAGCGATTGCTCAGCTGGAAGTCGTCGCCGTCGTCGGGTGGGCGACGCCGCCAGAACTGCCACCGCTTCCGGGACCCGGCTTGACGGTCGAGGTCGACGACGACGTCATGTTCGGCTCCTTCCACGATCGCTTCGGCGTCTTCGAGGACGGAGGCGATCTCCTCGGGATCGTCGTCCGGTTCGGGTTCGACGGGGGGGCGGGCCAGGCTGCCTTCGGCCATGCCTCCCTGGAGCAGGGAGGGCTCGTACTTCTCGCAGTGCTCGGGGCAGCGCCAGGGCTGCTCGGGCGCCAGGCCGAGGGTGCAGTACCGGGCGACCTCGCCGCTGTCGTAGGTCCGGCTCTCGAAGTGCCGGCAGTCTTCGCGCATCGCCATGACGCACACGTCCTATCGTCGCTTCGTGCGGGGAAGCCCGTCGCTGGTCACCAACCGGGTCCGGGGATCGGCGGGGCGGACCGGCGGCGCGCCGGATCGCATGGTACCGAGAGATCCGGCGGCACCGAATCGGGTCTCTCGACGGGCGCGGCGCGGACCAGGACCTTGACGGCTTCGCCGCCTCGGATGACGAAGGCCTCGCCCGTGCGGAGCGCCCGGACCTCGTCGGGGTCCACGACGGGGCGCGAGGCGGGTCGTTGGGTCGCGCGACCGGTGGGTGCACGGTCGACGAGCTGCTCGGTGCGTTCCATCGTCCGGGTGCGGCCGGCGAGCTCGGCGAGGCGGTCGGGTTGCTTGAGCTGGTGCACGACGACGGTCCCCACCGTGCCGGCCAGCCGTTCCCGGACGGCGTCGGTGCGGCCGAGACTGGCCCAGGTCTGGCCGATGAGCGCGACTCCCACCCCGAACGACCGGACCCGCTCGACGAGCTCGACGGCGGCGTCGGGTCGGGCCGCGAGCTTCGAGAACTCGTCGACCACGACGAGCGCCCGGCGGGTCGTCGGCTTGCGGGCCATCGCCCAGTGGAGGAGGTCCTCGAGGAGGAACGCCCCGACCTCCTCGGCCTGGTCGCGGTGCTCGGGTCGGCCCACCGGGACGTACGCCGCGGGGACGTCCTCGTACGACCAGGTCCCGTCGAGGGTGGTCCCCACCGCCCACGCCACCCCCTCATACCGGAAGCGGGCCCCGAGGAAGTCGGGGGTGGCCATGGCCTTGATCGTGTCGGCCTGCTCCGGGACGTCGCGCCAGGCACGCCGGAGGGCGCGCTGGTCCATCCGGGCCACGAGCTCGCCGAACGACCGGGGTGGCGCGGGCCGCGCCACGGCCCAGCGCAGGACATTGCGGGCGATTCCCGCGTAGTACGGCTCGGTGAACCGCTGGGTCGCGAGCAGCCGGTTCACGATGGTCTCCGCGCTCCCCCGCCACCCGTCGATGGGCTGGCGGGACCCGTCGATCGCGTGCCGGCCGTGCCCGCACGCCAGGGTGAGGAAGCGGTCAGCGACGTCAGGGTCGGCTTTGCCGTCGATCCAGTACACGTCCCAGCCGACGCGCATCGCCTCGCTGGCGAGGGTGAGCGCGGTGACGGTCTTCCCGCTGCCGGTCTCCCCCACGATGAGCGCCTGGCGGCCCCAGTCGGCCAGCGGGATCGCGACGAGCGACCGGCCGTGCCCCCGCGTGCGGCATCCGGTGAGCGTGCCGGCGAGGCGGACACCGAGCACGGTCCGGTCGGGTGGCGCGGGCCAACGGCCCCGGGCCGCGATCCGGGCGGCGTGCGCCGCGACGGACCGTCGTCGCCGCTCCGGGCGGGGGCGGTTGGTCTCGTACCCGTCGCGTCGGTCGGCCAACGCGAGGAGCGCGGGGGCGGCGGCGATTCCGGCGGTGACCTCGAGTGCGGCGATCCACCCGAGCGCGCGCAGCACGGGTGTTCCGGCGTGCGCGGGGGACGTGAGCACCGAGAGCACGTGGCGCACGGCGCTCCAGCCCCCGACCGCGGCGACGAGCGCGGTGGCAACGATCCCGGTGACGACGGCCGGCCAGCGGCGCGCGCCGCGCCGGTCGATCCACCAGGCCAGCGTCGCTGCCGTCGCCGCGCCGGGCGCGACCGCGGTCAGGCAGGCCGCGACCAGCAGGGGGCCGCTCACGTCGTCGAGCGCGTCCCGGGGTGCCGCGCCGCTTGTCACCGGGTCGAGTGGAGCGCGAACCAGGCGAGGTCGACGATACGCACCCGGGCCCACTCGTCGAGGGCGTCGACCGCTTGCTCCACGGCATGACGGACGCCGACGCCGCGCACGACGTAGAGCACGGCGCCGTATTCGAGGGTGAGGTCGTCGACGATCGAACGGAGGCGGCGCGCCGCCTTCACGGTCAGCTCGACCTCGACCGCGGTGACGGTACCGTCGGCGGTGACGAACCGACCGTCCGCCACGTGGTCGTCGGCCGCGCGGCGCTGCCGGTAGAGGGTGGGCTCGCCAGCCCAGGCGCGTCCCCCGAGGCGCTCCACTCCGAGGCGAACCAGCGAGACGGTGTGCTGATGGTCGAGACGCCCGACCGTCGGAGATCGGGGGCGCTGCCGGACGCCGACCACGCGGAGACCAGCTCGGGTGGGCCAGCAGAATGGCGGGCCGGTCGCCAGGATCCGGTCCCGTTCGATCAGGCCAGCGCGCCGCCACCGGTCGACGACCCGCCGGACCCGGTCCGCTGGCAGAGGCTCGTCGCCGCCGAGCAGCGCGCCGACGACGTCGAGACGCGTCACGCCTTGCTCTGCGACCCAGCGCAGCGCCCACCACTCCCGACGGTCCAGCGGACCCGGGACGGCACGGGCGGGCGCGGCGCGGCGCTCGACGGTCGCGGTGGGAGCCACGCCGGGAGAGACCCGTTCGAGCCGCGACCGTGATCGCCGATCGGCCGGCGGACGCGGTCAAGGCCGCCCCCGTGAGGGCGGCCTTGACCGACTGCTAGCGGCGGCGGTCGGCTCGGGTGGTGACCCGGGTCGACCGCCCCTGTGGCGTGCTTACGAGCCTTGCGAGAGGTGGCTGCCAGCGTTGTTGAACTGGCTGTTCACCTGACCGCGGAGGAAGACCACCGCAGCGATGACCGCAAGGGCGATGAGCGCGACGAGCAGGATGTACTCAACCAGGTTGGCGCCCCGCTCATCCCGACCGAGCTTGGCCTGCAGCCAGCTCCGCATAACAAAGAGGTTCATTGTCTAGCCCCGTCCTTCCGATTGGATTCCAGGTCGTAGCCCACGACCTCCCGGAAGCCCGTTTCCCGAGACCTGTTAACGGCAGCGTCTCCCCCGACCTTGAGGCCCGTTCGTACCTTTAGTCAGCAGGCCGGGGGGCCGATCACGCCTTCGTGAGGGGCACTCCCAGCGGGCCGATCGTCCTCGGTCCCCCACTCCTCCACGCTCGGCCCGGCACGGGTCGACCCTCCGGGGTTCGGACAAGGCGATGGGCCAGATCCCGACCGTAGAGCTGCTCGGGGCACGCCCCGGGAGCGCCCCGCAAGATCCCCGGGACCGCCGCGCCGACCGGCCCACCGGCACCGACGCCGCCGGGCCGGTCCGCGGGACGGCGCGCGGGTCGGGCCGCCCGCTCCTTCTCGCGGTCCTCGCGGTCGCGGTCACGCTTCTCGGTGTCGCGTTGGCGCGCCACGCCATGTGGTTCGACGAGCTCCAGGCCTGGAACATCGCCCGGGCCAGCCGCTCGATCCCGGACCTCTTCCACCATCTCCGCTACGAGGGCCATCCCGCGGCCTGGTACCTCGCCCTGTACGCGCTGACCCGTGTGACGGGCGACCCGCGGGCCATGCAGGCCGTCGAGCTGCTGATCGTTGCAGGCACCTACGCGGTCATCCTCTTCGCGTCGCCGTTCTCGAAGCCGGTCCGCGTCGCGCTGCTTGCCGGTTACACCATCAGCTTCGAGTACGGCGTGATCACCCGCGCGTACGGGTTGGGTGTCCTCGGTCTCGTCGCGACGTTGGCGCTCCTCGGGCGGTCCCGACCCCGATGGCGGTGGGCGCTCGTCCCGGCGGTCGTGCTCGCGTGGACGAATCTGGCGGGCGCGGTCGTGGCCGTGTCCCTGGCCGCTGCCGTCACCGGCCGCCACGCCCGGGCAAGCCGGACGACGGGGCCGGACCGGGACCAGCGGTGGTTCGCGGGCGGCACCGTGGTCGCCGCCGTCGGGGCCGCGATCACGTGCGTGCCCCCGGCGGACTTCCACGCGTTCACGCCGAGCGTCAACAGCGGCGCGACAACTGGATGGAACCGGCTGCTCACCGCGGCGGCGGGAACGTGGCGGGGCCTGCTCCCCGTCCCCGCGCGGCTCGGGGGGTGGAACTCGCAGTTCCTCGACCGTCTCCCCGCGGCCGCGTGGGTCGAAGCAGCCCTCTCAGTCGTCGTGGTCGTGGTCGTCGCCGGCGCGCTGCGCCGATCCGGCATCGCCTGGCGGCTCTGGCTCCTCGGCTCCGGTGGCGTCTTCGTCTTCTTCGCGGTGGCGGTGCTGCCTGACCAGAGCCGGTACGCGGTCACGGTCTTCCTCGTGTTCCTCGGCGCCGCCTGGTGGGCCGTCGCTCCCCCCGGCGGCGCCGACCCCGCGCCAGGAGCGGAGGCGCCCAGGCGGGTGTCGCCGATGGTGCGGCAGGTGATCGCCGTCGTCGTCGCGGCGCAGGTCGTCGCCCTGCTCGCGGTGTACCCGTCACAGGCGACACACCGGTTCGCGCCCAACCAGGCGGTGGCCGACGCGGTCCGCACCGCGGGACTGCAGTCGCGCGTGGTGTCCGGCGAGGACTTCGATGCCACCAGCGCCGGCGCGTACCTCGATCAGCCCGTCTACTCGGTGGCACGGCACGCGTGGATCCGGTACTTCGTCCACGACGACCGCGAGGCCCGCGGCTACCAGCATCTCGGTCTCACCGCGGTGCTCTGCGCGGCGCGGGGCCTCGCCCGGGCGGCACGCCACGACACCGCCGTCATCACCCAGGCCCAGCTCGTCCGGCTCGGACCCGGCGTCAACCCCGTCGCGACCGTGGACGCGGTGACCGTCCTCCGGGTCCGCGGTGACGCCGTGCTCCCTCGCTGCAGCATCACGCGGTGACCGGGCCCTCCCGGGACTGAAGCCACAGCGCGGCGCGCCGGCCGCCGAGGCCTCCTCGAGGGTTCGCCCCGTCGCACGGCGCCGCATGTCCGACCCGAGGGGCCGATGGACCACCCGGTGACCGGCACCGTCCTCCCGGTGCTCGAGATGAAGGTCGACGCTGGCCAAGGGGTCGTCACCGGATCCGGCAAGCTGTCCTGGACGACCTCGTCGATCGAGGGTGCTGCACGGTGGTCATCGGCCTTAATCGACGCCTAACAGGAAACGGACAGGTCGGGCGCGCGGGCCGGGCAGACTCAGCGCCATGAGCACACTTCGATTCCAGTCCCGTCGCCGGACACGCACCTGGGTCGCGGTGTCCGCCCTCGCCGTCTCCGCCGTCGCCGCGGGCACGCTCGTCGCGGCGCAGGACTCGACGGCGTCGGCCGCCTCCTCCGGGAGCGGCATCCACAAGATCAAGCACGTCATCGTGATCATGCAAGAGAACCGGTCGTTCGACAGCTACTTCGGGACCTACCCGGGCGCGGACGGACTCTCGTCCCAGAACGGTGCCCCCGCCGCATGCGTGCCCGACCAGCAGACCGGACAGTGCGTGGCGCCCTTCGCTGATCACTCCGACGTGAACGGCGGCGGCCCCCACAGCGCCTCCAACGCGACCGCCGACATCAACGGCGGCCAGATGAACGGGTTCATCAACCAGGCGCTCGGAGCCAAACGCGGCTGCCTCGACGTCACCAACCCGGCCTGCACCAACTCGACCACGCCCGACGTGATGGGATACCACACCCAGAGCGACATCCCGAACTACTGGTCGTACGCCAACAACTACGTCCTCCACGACCACATGTTCGAGCCGAACGCGTCCTGGAGCCTGCCTGAGCACCTCTTCCAGGTCTCGGAGTGGTCGGCGCACTGCACCCAGCACGACAACCCGTCGAGCTGCGCGAACGCGCTCCAGAGCCCGGGCCTCCCCCCGGACGTGGGGGGCCGCCGCGCCGGCGCAGCCGCCCGACCCAACCCGATCTACGCGTGGACCGACATGACGTACCTGCTCCACAAGAACAAGGTCTCCTGGGGCTACTACGTCGTGAACGGAACCGAGCCTGACTGCGAGAACGACGCTGCGGTCTCCTGCGCCCCAGTCCGCCAGAACGCCACGACCCCCGGGATCTGGAACCCGCTCCCGTACTTCGACACGGTCCGCGCCGACGGGCAGCTCGGCAACATCCAATCCGTGGCGAACTACTACACGGCCGCCAAGACCGGGCACCTGCCCGCCGTCACCTGGGTCGCGCCGTCCGGCGCGGTGAGCGAGCACCCGCCCGCCACCGTCAGCGCCGGGCAGTCCTACGTCACGAGCCTCATCAACGCGGCGATGCACGGCCCGGATTGGAACTCCACGGCGATCTTCCTCTCGTGGGACGACTGGGGCGGCTTCTACGACCACGTCGCCCCCCCCACCGTCGACCAGAACGGGTACGGCCTCCGCGTCCCGTCGATGGTCATCAGCCCGTACGCCAAGCGCGGCTACGTCGACCACCAGACCCTGTCCTTCGACGCCTTCGACAAGTTCATCGAGGACGACTTCCTCCACGGCCAGCGGCTCGACCCCCGCACCGACGGACGCCCCGACCCGCGTCCCACCGTGCGCGAGAACGTGAAGATCCTCGGAGACCTGACCAGCGACTTCGACTTCAACCAGAATCCCCGTGACCCGACGGTCCTGCCCGTGCACCCGACCACCACCCTCACCGGCACCCCCCAACGCCGAGGCGCTGCGCCCAGCCCCACCGGCGCCGAGACCGACGGCTGACCGCCTCGGAAACCGGGTGCGCCGATCAACCCGTCCCCGGCACGGCCGATAACTAGAGTCAGACCGAAGGCCGATCGGGATGGCCCCCCTATCCCGACAGATCGGACAGGTGATGCGGTCCGACCGCGACTCACCAACGCGCCCGCCGTCCCGCCGCGCTCGGGGCGCGCGGTCGCTGCGCCTCGGCGCCGTGCTGGTCCTCGGCGGCGCGGTCGCGCTGGCCGGCTGCCTTCCACCGCCCCCGCCCCCGCCGCTGTACACCCCCAGCCGCTCCCTGTACGCACCCGACTTCCCCGACCCGGCGATCGCCGCCGCCGCCGGTCACTACTACGCGTTCTCGACCAACTCGATCTACGGCACCCTCGACTGGCCGATCGTCCCCACCGCCACCGCGACCGCGTTGAGCACCTGGACGCGTGGCGTCCCGACCGACGCGCTCGCCCGCCGGCCCGCCTGGCAGGTCCAGACGCCGCTGCTCGAGAAGAACTGGGCGCCGGCCGTCCATCAGTTCGGCGCCACCTGGGTGCTGTACTTCGCCGCCCCCGCGTACACCGGCGAGCAGTGCATCGGCGTCGCCACCGCCGCGGTGCCCCAGGGCCCCTACCAGCCGGTCGATGCCGGGCCGATCGTGTGCGACTACGGCGCCGGCGGGTCGATCGACCCGTCCGTGGTCGTCGACACGAGCAACCAGGCTTGGCTGCTGTGGAAGACCGACGGCAACTGCTGCCAGCTGCCAACACCCGTCAAGTCCCAGCCGCTCGCACCCGACGGGCTCACCGTCGCGTCGGGCACCACGCCCCACACGATCCTCAACCAGGACCAGGCTTGGGAGGACGGCAGCAACGGGGGGCAGCAGCCGTGGAAGCGGCTCGTCGAAGGACCCGCGATGGTCCAGCAGGGCGGCGTGTACTGGCTCTTCTACTCCGCGAACTGGTGGGACAGCTCCAACTACGCGGTCGGGTACGCGCGCTGCACGTCTCCCGCAGGTCCGTGCGTCAAGCCTCGCAACGGTCCGCTCGTCGGGTCCGGTCCATTCGGTGCCGGTCCGGGCGGTCCGGACACGTTCACCGACACGGGCGGCCAGCTCTGGCTCGTGTATCACGCGTGGGATCCCGCGGCGGTCGGCACCGCCGCGAACGGGCGACGCACCCTGCGGTTGAACCGCCTCGGCGTCGCCGGTGCCGGGCCGATCCTGGGGGCCGGCCCGTGACCCGCCGCCGAGTCCTGATCGGCGTTGCGGTTCTCACCGCCGTCGCCGCCTTCGCCGTCCCGGCCCTCCTCGAGGGTCAGGGGGGCGGTCACCGGTCGGTCGTCGCCGCGCCGTCGGACGCGAACACCGCGCCGACCGGCTGCGCCGCCGGGACACCCGCCGGGCCGCCACCCGCCGCGCCCGTCGCGCCCGCGGCGCATGTCACCGTGCCCGGCGCCGCGGCCATCGACACCAAAGGGCTCGTCCCCGGCGCGGTCACCGAGACGAGCGACGGGGCCACCTGGGCCATCGTCCGCGACCCGAACGCGAACCCGCCGGGCGGGATGATCGCCCGTGTCGACCCCGCCGGCCGCGCGCTCACCGAGATCATCCCTGTCGTGACCGGCTGCACCGTCACCGCGATCACGGGACACGGCACGAGCGTGTGGGTCGCGACCTGCAACCCCGCGGCGACCGGCGACACGCCCGGTGGCGCGGAGCTCGTCCGCGTCGACGCCCCCGGCCAGATCGGCGTCCGCGTCCCGCTGCCCGCCCCGTGCCTCGACGCGCTCGCCGCCGGTGCCACGACGGTGTGGGCGACCAGCGCGGCCCGCAGCGCGACCGCGCCCCGCCTGTTCCGACTCGACGTCACCACCGGCCGGGCCGACCCGGTCACGGTCGGTCCCGGGGAGCAGGTGACCGGCCTCGCGACGGTCGGCGACGACCTCTGGTCGAGCCGCGCCATGCCCGGCGGGTCTCGCCTCGTCCGCGTCGACGGTCACACGGGCGCGGTGACCGCCTCGGTCCCGACCAGCGCGGTGCGGCTCCTCGGCCTCGCCGGGCACACCCTCTGGACCGAGGACGACCAGCACGCCACCCTCGCCGGGTACGACGCCCAAACCGGCGCGCCCGGTGGGGCGGTCCCGGTCCCGAACCTCCAGGCCGCCGCCGTCGACACGAGCGGTGTCTGGTACGAGCAGGCCAGCACCGCGTCCCTGCAGATCACCATCGGGAAGCTGACCGGCGCGCTTCCCACCCCGACCGTCACGTTCACCGGCGCCGGACCCGACCGGACCGGGCTCCCCTTCCTCGGCACCCTCACCGCCACCGGCAGCGGCGCCTGGCTCGCCAACCAGGACCACCTCTTCCTCATCGGAGCCCCACCCGGCCCCTGACCTCCCGGGTCCTGCGCTCCCAGCACGGCATGGGACCGTTCGACCTAGCCCTCACCGATTCAGGCACCAGCTGACGGCACAACGCCGCCGCGTCCAACAACTCCCGATCAGGATCGCTCTTGCCCTGCATCCCCACAATCTGAAGGACTCACAACCCAATCGCGAACATCACCAGACGATTGGTTCAACGGTGTCCTAGAAGGGGTCGACTTCGATCTCGGTGGCCTTGGCGCTCACCCACAGCCGGGTGCCGGGCCGGATGGCGAGCTCGTCGAGCGCCTCTTGGGTGATCTCGGCCGTGATGCCGATCGGACCGTCGAGGGCGACGCGGGCCCGTGGGCCGTAGCGGTCGATGGTCGTGACCGTTCCCGCCCAGGTGTTGCGGGGACTGCCGGTTGGTTGGTCGGGGTGGAGCGCGACGCTCTCGGGCCGGATGGTGGCGAAAACCTCACCGGTGACGCGGTCGTCGTTGACAACGGCCAGGCTGGTTCCTGTGCCGACGGTGACCCGGTCGCCGCTCAGAGTCCCGCGGTACAGGTTGACGCCGATCAAGTTCGCTGCGTATTCGCTGCGGGGGTGAGCGCGGAGCTCGGAGACGGTGCCGGTTTGGGTGACGCGGCCGTGCTCGAGGACGATGACGCGGTCGGCGAGGATCATCGCGTCGATGGGGTCGTGGGTCACGAGGAGGCGGGGACCGTCGAAGCGGTCCAGGTGGGTCCGGAGGTCGCGGCGGACCGCGAGTCGGGTGGTGGCGTCAAGCGCCGCGAGCGGCTCGTCGAGCAGGAGCAGGCGGGGTGATCGGGCGAGTGCACGCGCCAACGCGACCCGCTGGGCCTGGCCACCCGAAAGCTGGCTGGGGCGAGCGTCGACGTGCTCGGCCAGGCCCATGCGCTCGAGCCAGGTCCGGGCCTCGCGTCGGGCGGCGTTTCGTCGCACCCCGTGGCCGCGGAGCCCGAACGCGACGTTGTCGAGCGCGCTCAGGTGTGGGAACAGCACGTTGTCCTGGAAGACGACGCCGATGCGTCGCCGCTCCGCGGGCACCCAGGTCGTATGAGTCGGATCATCGAGGTCCGCTCCGTCGAGGGTGATGTGCCCGCGATCGATGGGAATGAGCCCGGCGAGGGCCCGAAGCACGGTGGTCTTTCCGGCTCCGTTCGGGCCGAGGAGCACGACGGTCTCACCGGGCTGGGCATCGAACGTGACCGAGAGGTCGAGGGTCCCGAGCTGCAGATCGAGCTCCGCGTCGAGGGTCACGCGAAGAACCAGCGGTCACGCAATCCGACCAGGACGGCGATCGAGATCGCGACGAGCACGAGGCTCAAGGCGACCGCGGTGGCAGGGTCGTGCTCGAACGCGACGAAGATCGCCAGCGGCATGGTTTGGGTCTTGCCCTGCAGGTTGCCGGCAAAGGTGATCGTGGCGCCGAACTCGCCCAGGGCCCGGGCCCAGCTCAGTGCCGCCCCGGCGAGGAGCGACGGTGCGATGAGCGGCAGGGTGACCCGGCGGAAGACGGTCCATCGTCCGGCTCCGAGGGTGCTGGCGGCGTCCTCGTAACGCCGGTCGATGCTGCGCAGCGCTGCTTCCACCGTGATGACGAGGAACGGCATGGCGACGAACGTCTCGGCGATGATCGTCCCGAGGGTCGTAAAGGGGAGCCGAACCCCGAACCAATCGTCGAGATACTGGCCGAGGAGACCCCGCGGTCCGATCGCGAAGAACAGCGCGATCCCGCCCACGACCGGGGGAAGGACCATCGGGAGGAGGACCACCGCTCGGGTGAGGCTCCGGCCGGGGAAGTCGGTCCGGGCCAAGACCCAGGCCAACGGGATCCCCAACAGCGCGGACAGCCCGGTGGCGGCGAGCGAACATTCGAGGGAGAGCCGCAGCGCATCCTTGGTCGCCGGATCGGTGAGATCGGCCCACATCTGGGACCACGGCGCCCGCTGGACGAGCCCGACCAGCGGAAGGACGAGAAAGCCGACCGCCAGCGCCGCGAGGGCGCAGGCCGCGGCGGGTGGCCGATGCGCCCGGAGCGCCCGTCGACCATCCCCACGCGAGGTCACGGCTTCAGGAACCCGAACTTCGCGAGCGTGGCCTTACCGGCGGACGAGGCCACGTACTGCACGAACGCCTGGGCCGTCGCCGCGTTGCCCGACGACTTCACGACGCCGATCGGATAGGTCGCCACGACGTTCTGCGACTCGGGGATCACGACACCCGCGACCTTGCCCTTGGCGGCCTTCACGTCAGTGACGTAGACAACCGCCGCGTCGGCGGAGCCGAGAGTCACGTTCGAAAGGGTCGCCTTCACGTCCTGGCCGGTCGGGACTTTCGGCACCGTCAAACCGGCTTGCCGGTAGGCCTGCAACGCGAACTTGCCGCATGGCACCGTCGGCACGCACAGGACCAGCTGGACGCCCGGCTTGAGGGTGTCGGCGAGGGTCTTGATCTTCTTCGGGTTGCCGGTGGCTACCGCGATCTCGAGCAGGTTGCGAGCAAAGACGACCGGTTTGCCGGACACGTCACCGGCTCCGGACAGCTTGTCCATGTTCGTCGTGTCCGCGGAGGCGAACACGTCCGCGGGGGCTCCCTGCTGGATCTGGGTCTCCAGAGTCGACGAGGCCCCGAAGTTGAAGGTCACCGTCGTGTGCGGGTACTGCTTCTGGAACCGGTGGCCGAGCTCGGTGAACACCTCGGTCAGCGACGAAGCCGCCGACACCGTGACCGACCCGGCGGGCTGGGCGGCCTCCACGCGGTCTGCGGGCGTCGTCGCCGACGCCGAGCCCGCGGACATTCCCGTCGTCACGGCCGCGACGACCACCGCCACTCCAGGAAGCATGAATCGAGAACGCACAGAACCTCCTGGTTCGAACCAAGAAGACCAGCTACCTGGTCTCTGGTACCTCGACGACCACCTGGGTCGCTTTCACCACGGCGACGGCCCGCATGCCGGGCGCGAGGCCCAGCTCCTCGACGGCCTCGGCCGTCATCAGAGACACCACCCGGTGCGGGCCGGCCTGCACCTCGACCTGGGCGGCGACCGAGTCCTTCACCACCCGGGTGACGATCCCGGGGAACCGGTTCCGTGCCGACTGGCCGACGATGACGCCCGTCGCCGGAGCTTGTCCGTGCTCGGCGACGAACCGGGCCAACGCGGCGCCGTCCACGACCCGATGGCCCCCTTCGGTCCGACGGCTCTGCAGCTCCCCCCCATCGGCGAGCCGTCGCACCGTGTCCGGGCTCACGCCGAGCAGCTCCGCAGCCTGCCCGATCCGAAACTCGCTCATACCCGAAATCTATCGTCTAGACCGTGTTCGAGCAGGGCTCTTTCGGGAAGAATCGCAGGCCGGGGGGGATCGGGTGGCCGGTCCCGCGGGGAAGCGCTCGACGAGGTGGCCGCGACAACCAGCGAGGCGGACGTGGCCTCCGCCGCCAAGGCCGCGGATGCGGTCTGTTCCCGATCTTGCAGTGGACGAGTGGCCGGCCTCGAACAGCTCACGGCCCTGTCGCCTGGGCCGCATCGCGCTCGTTCGTTCGGTGAGACGCGTCCCGGCGCCCCGGTGCGGGCGACCGACTGCTCAGCTGCGCCTCGACCAGCAGCGTCAGCCCACGATCTCGCTGGTCTGCAACACCGGCGCAATCGACGTGTAGTTCGCGACGTCGGCCAGCACGTCACCCGTCCCCGGGGCGCCCATCGCCGCCGCGAGCGCCTCCGGCGACTCGAACTTGAAGTGGACCGCGGCGACGTACGGACCGTCGACACCCTTGTCGATCTCGGCGCCGTCGAGACCCCATGACTTCAGCGCAAGCGGCACGTGCCGGTCGCGGTAATAGTCGTGATCGAACGTCGCCCCTTCGGTCACGGGGTAGAAGACGCTGAGACGAATCATGGTGCGCTGGTCCTCTCGAGGTGTTGACGAGCAGGCCAGTATGCCCCGGGTCGACGAGCGAGTCCGGACCGGCTCGCACGGCAACCACCGAGGCACACTGGACACGAAGAGAGTCCGGAGGCCGCCGCTCCGCCGTGCATCAGCGCCGATGTGCGACTTGCATCCGGTCCCATGGTGGGGCGTGATCTCGGATAGGTTCCGGGACGTGCACCGGCGTGATCTCGGGTCGCCATCATGGCGACGAACCGCGATCGGTGGTTGCAGCGGTCTCCCCACGTCGGGATGCGCGCCGCTGCCGGGCTCCGTCCGTCGACGCCTCGTGCCGATCCTGGGTGCCGCGCTGGTCGTCCTCGCCGGGATGTCCGGCGTGTCCGCCGCGAGCACGCACGCCGCCGGACGCCCAGTGCCTGCGGTGGTGACGGGCCCCGTCACCGGTGGTGCGGGGAAGCCGAACCTCGTCAGCACCAGCTTCGACCTCGCGTCCAAGGGCTACACGGCCGCGGAGTACTTCCTGAGTGGGACGGCCACCGCGTACACGTCCCCGACACCGCTGACGACCGACGGCAAGTGGAAGATCGAGCCCGCCAGCACCGCGCCGTACAAGACGCGCATCATCGTGTACCGCCCCTCGGACCCGAAGCGGTTCAACGGCACGGTCGCGCTCGAGTGGCTCAACGTCTCCGCGGGGTTCGCTTCGCCGCCCGACTGGCTGGGCTCGCACGTCTCGATGCTCCGTGACGGGACCGCGTGGGTCGGGGTCGACGCGCAAGCGGTCGGGGTGCAGGGTGGCTCGGCCGCGGTCGGCGGGGTGGCCGCCGGGGGCCTGAAAGCGGCGGACCCCGCCCGGTACGCCACGTTGAGCCACCCGGGGGACAGCTACTCGTACGACATCTTCTCCCAAGCCGGGCGGGCGGTTCGAGCCACCACGCCGTCGTCGCCGTTGGGTGGCTTGCCCGTCCACCGCGTGCTCGCGCTCGGTGAGTCCCAGTCGGCCTTCCGGCTGGTGACCTACATCAACGGCGTCCAGCCGCGCGACCACGTCTTCGACGGCTTCCTCGTCCACAGCCGCTGGGCCACCGGCGAACGCCTGTCGCAGAGCCCCCAACCGGCGATCAGCCTGCCCAACGCGACGGTCATCCGGAACGACCTCACGGTCCCGGTCCTGACCTTCGAGACCGAGACCGACCTCCTCCGGGGCTACGCCTCGGCCCGACAACCGGACTCGACACGGTTCCGGCTGTGGGAGGTGGCGGGAACCGCCCACGCCGACAGCTACACCACGGGAGGTTTCGGCGACACCGGGGACGGCGCCGCCGAGGTGGCGCTGCTCGACATGGGAGCCGTCGGTGGCGGCCCGCTCAACTGCAGCTCGCCCATCAACGATGGCCCGGCGTTCTTGGTGCTGAGCACCGCCGTCCACGACCTCAACCGGTGGGTGACGACCGGGACGCCCCCGCCCCGGGCGCCCCGCCTCGCGGTCTCCGCGGGTCCGCCGGTCACGATCGCGCGCGACCGCTTCGGCATCGCGCTCGGAGGGATCCGCACCCCCCTCGTGGACGCTCCCATCGCGAGGCTCGACGGCAACCCGAACGAGGGCGGACCGTTCTGCACTCTCTTCGGGTCGACCGCGCCGTTCAGCCCCACGGTGCTGTCCTCGCTCTACCCGAGCCATGCCCGCTACCTCGACACGTTCCGGCGCGCAACGCGTCGAGCGGTCACCGCCGGCTTCCTGCTCCCTGAGGACGGCCAGCATCTCGACGCGGCCGCCGCACGCGTCGCCGTCGGCTAGCGCCTCACCCCGCGGGGAGCCCGGCGGCTCAGGACGGACGGGCGAGGTTTCCGGCGGGGAGCCCGCTGCGCTTGAGGCAGTACGCACCGGCCGCGGCGAAGGTGAGCGCACCGATGATCTCGACGATCGCGGCGAACCAGGAGAAGCCGGTCACGCCGGTGCCGTGGGCGCCGGGGAAGGCGTCGCTGAACGAGCTCCAGTGCGGCAGCAGGTGGACCGCGGCGATCCCGATCCCGTCGGGGATCCCGATGACGACCGCGACGAGCGGCGCCCAACGATTGCGGGTCAGCACCAGGACGATGGCGGCGATCTGCAAGATGGCGGTCGTCGTCCCGAGGATGGTCACTTCGCTCGTGATGGAGCTGAACCCGCGCCGGAGGTGGTCCCCGGTGTGGACGACCCACGCGATGCCGTAGAACCAGGCGGCATACCGCAGGAGCGCCGCGCTCCGGGTGTCGTCGGTCCACGACGACGCCCGTGCCGTGGTGAGCGTGCTCACCGGTCTCGTCTCACTGGATCCGGTGTCATGGTCTCCCCGTCTGTTCCTGCGTTGGAGGGGTCGAGCGCGGCCTGGGTGGCGGCCACGGTGGCGCGGGCCGCGGCGTACATCGGTTCCGTGCTCTTCAGGGCCCGGGCGAGGACGAACGCGCCCTCGAGCGCCGCGAGGAACGCGATGCCGAGGTCACGGGCCTCCCGTCGGGTGACTCCGCCGGCTTCGAGATGGGCCGTGATCGCGTCGATCCAGCCGTCGAAGATGTCGGCGGTGACCAGCCGCAGCCGCTCGTTGGTGCTGGCCACCTCGAGGGCAACGGTCTCGATAGGGCACGCGTCCGCGAAGTCGGTGGCCACCAGGACGTCGGCGGCGCCTGCGAAGCAGTCCTGCAGACCGGTGAGCAGGTCGGGGGCGTTCTCCAAGACGGCCTCCACGAGCAGCTGGTAGCCCGTCCCGGACCAGCGCAGCGTGTCGGCCGCGAGCTCCTCCTTGCCTCCGGGGAAGAAGTGATACAGGGAGCCGAACGGTGCGCCGCTCTCGGCGGAGATCTGCTTCAGGCCCGTGCCGGTGTAGCCGTGCCGCTGGAACAACCCGGCGGTTGATCCGATGATGCGGGCCCGGGTGTCGTTCGGGGGACGGAGGCTCATGCGAGGATGCTATTAGAACGATCTATCTAGTACAAGGCGACCGGACCTGAGGCTGGAGCAGAGACGTCAGGTTCGCCCGCGCCGCGCAGGACGCCGGAACGTGGTGGGTGTGCAGCAGGGTCGGGGCGGAGCACGACGTCGACGAGCACGGGCGCCCCGGGGCCGCCTGCGAGCATGCCCGCCGTTGCGCCAACAGGATCTCGGGGCGGTGTCGATCCGGGCGCCCCTGGTTCGTGGACACGGTGCAGGCCGGTGAGCACGGGCGCTGTCCTGGTCGACTACCAGATCGCGCCGAGCAGTAGCCGCTGCGAAGCTCCGAGGACGGCACGTCCCGGTTACGCCTCGACGGTCGTGCGCTCGACGCCACCCGCGGGTCGCCGTGCCTCCGGAGCCGGGTGCAGGATGCGCCCCGTGGATGAGCGGCTCGAAGCTGAGGGCGACGAGGTGACGCTGCACGGTGGGATCGCGCACCCGGGCGCGGTCGTGCGAATCGGTGCGACGGTCCGCCGCCCGGCTGGTCCGCACACACCCGCGGTGCACGCGTTCCTCCGACACCTCCGCGCCGCGGGGTTCGATGGTGCGCCGGGCCCACACGGACTCGACGACGATGGTCGGGAGATCGTCGACTTCCTGCCCGGTGCGGTGGCGGACCCACCCTTCCCGGCGTGGGCATGGTCCGACGATGCGCTGGGATCGGTCGCCGCCCTGACCCGCCGGTTCCACGAGGCGGCGCGGTCGTTCCACGCCCCGGCCGGGGCGGCCTGGGGCTTCGAGGCACCGGCCGGCTGGGGTGGAACGTTCGTGGGTCACAACGACGTGTGCCCGGAGAATGTGGTCTTCCGGGACGGCGCGGCCGTCGGGTTGATCGACTTCGACTTCGCGGGTCCCGCCGATCCCCTCTTCGACGTCGCGGCGACGGCGTACTACTGGATGCCGCTCGTCGCGCCGGAGGATCTCGACGTCGATCTCGATCGGGCGGCACGCCTGCGCCTCTTCGCAGACGTTTACGGGCTCCCGCGCGCCGGCCGGGAGCACCTCGTCCGCGGGTTGGGCGCGTACCTCGGGTGGGGTGAACGGCTGGTGACCGCCCGGATCGCCGCCGGTGAGCCTGGCTTCGTCGAGATGGGTCGACGCGGCTGGGCGGAGCGCAAGGCCCGAGCGAAGGCCTGGTTCGCCGTGGCCCGCGGCGAGCTGGAGCGGGCGGTGGTCAGCGGCTGACTGCCGTTCGGGCTCGCGGTCGGCCGTCGGCGCACCGGTCAGGCGAGCTGGGCCAGCTGGGCGCGCGACCGGGCCGCGAACCGGGGGGCCCGAAAGTGCTCGGCGTGCTCGACCGCGCGGTGGAGCAGCGCCTCGGCGCAACACCGGTCGTCGCGGAGCAGCGCGAGGCGCCCGAGGTGGTGCGCCACCGGACCCCAGTAGGCGCCGCCCCCGCCGTAGCAGTTCAGGATGACCTGACGGTCGGCCCACGGCTCGAGCAGCTCGGTCAGCGACGCGGCCCCGGCGGTGTCCCCGAGGGTGGCGCACGTGTCGGCGAGCGCGGCTACGGCGAGGAGCCAGTTCGAGTCCTCCGGGAGCTCGAAGCCCCGGGCGGCGAAGTGACCGTACGCAGCCGCGGCGCCGGCGTGGTCGCCGGCTTCGGCGCAGCAGAGCGCGAGCGCGGCGCGGTAGGCCGGAATGTGGGGGGCGTCGGCGGCGGCCCCGTGGAGGAGGTCGATCATCTCGCCGGCTCGGCCTTGGAACAGACGGACATCGACGAGGTTGACGCCCAGCGTGGCGACGGCTTCGGGGTGGTCGCCGGTCTGCTGCTCGAGCGCGGCGAACGCCTGTCGCTCGGCGTCGTCGAGGTGCCCGTCGACGATGGTCGTGAGGGTCCGCCAGCACGCCGTCGCCCAGGACCAGTACGGGTGGTCCAGCTCGGTGGCGAGTCGGGTCGCGTCGTCGAGTGCCCGGTCGGCTCCCGCACGGTCGCCGAGCTCAAGGAGGTCCTCGACGAGGCCGAGGTGCGCGGCGACGACCGATTCGGGCGCGACGTCGGCGCGCGGGAGGTGGAGCACCTCCTCGCCGTCGCGAACCCGCGCCGTCGTACCGGGGGGACCCATGAGCGCGAAGCGACGGGCCCAGAGCGCCGTGGCGAGGCCGCTCGGGTGGCCCCAGCGGCGCGCCGCGGTCAGGCAGGCGTCGCAGAGGGCACGTCGTTCGTCGGTGGCGTCGGTCAGCACGATGGCCAGGGTCAGCTCGGCCAGGAGCGGAACCCGCAGGTCGTCGTCGCGATCGTGGAGGCCGGCGAGGGCGGCACGGAGCAGCCGGGCCCGTTCCTCGTCGTCGAGGTCGAGGGCCACGCCCCGGCCACCGCCCCCGACGAGCGCGAGTGTCGCCGCAGCGGCGAGCCGGGCGAGCCCCCGACGCTGCGCGACGGTGAGGGCATCCTCGACGCTGGCCCGCGCGTCGGTGAGGTCTCCGACGGCGCGCAACGCACGGCCGAGGCCGATCAGGGCTTCGCAGCGGGACGCGTCGTCGGGTGCGAGACGGCTCGCGGTCGCGAAGTGCTCCCGGGCGGTCGCCCACGCCGCGCCCCGCAGCGCTGCGTGGCCCGCGGTCAGCGACCACGTCACGGCGTCGGGCAGGCAGGCGCTCCCGCCCGCGACGTAGTGGTTCGCGACGACCCCCGGGTCGGCGCCCGCGCGGGCCAGCACGTCGGCGAGGCGGTGATGGAGACGGCTCTGGCGGGTGGCGCCGACGGTGGCGAGCGTCGCGTCGCGGACGAGGTCGTGCGCGAACCCGAAGCGTCCGGGGGCCCGCTCCTCGAGGAACCGTCGGGCGCAGAGGTTCTCCACCAGGTCGAGGAGGTCGTCGGGGCCGAACGTGGTGCAGGCCTCGAGCGTCGCGAGGTCGAACACAGGACCGGCGACCGCGGCAAGGACGAGCACCGACGCCAGGTCGGGTTCGAGGGCGGTCAGACGCCGGCCGAGGAGGCGCGCCACGGCTTCTGGGACGGCGCTGGGGTCGAGGAGGAGGCCCGTCGTCGTCGCCTCGCGGAGCAGCTCCGTGACGTAGAGCGGGTTCCCGGCGGTGCGGGTGACGATCACCTGGGCGACGGTGAGGAGCTCGCCGTCCCAGGTGAGCGGGCTGGCCTGGATCAGCTCGACGACGTCGTCCACGCCGAGGCCGCTCAGGGTGAGGGTGGTGGTCGCGGCACGTCGTTGCAGCTCGGCGAGCGCGTCCGCGACGGGGGGTGGCGCGTCGCGCAACGTGACCACGAGGAGGGCGGGGCGGTCGGCCAGCCACGAGACCGCGTGCTGGAGGAGCGCCAGGGTGTCGGCGTCGGCCCAGTGGAGGTCGTCGAGGAGGACGATGACGGGGTCCTCGGCTGCGACCTGGAGGGCGGTGCCGACAGCGCGGAACAGGCGGGTGGTCACCTGGTCGGGTGAGTCGGGGGCGCCGGCGGTGGACGCCGGGACGAGCTGGGGGACGAGGGGCGCGAGGTGCCCGGCGAGGGGGCCGAGGCGGTCGCCGATGTCGGGTCGTTCGGTGAGCAGCTGGCCGAGGAGGTCAGCGAACGGTCCGTGCGCGACCGCGACCTGGGGGTCGCAGCGGCCCCAGAGGATCGTGGCCCCGTCCGCCCCGGGTCCGCGGGCGAGCTCGAGCGCGAGGCGGGTCTTGCCGATCCCGGCTTCCCCCTCGAGGACGACGACCTGGCAGGTGCCGGCTTCGGCGCGGCGCCACCGTTCGTTGAGCACCGCGGTCTCGTGGTCACGGCCGACGAAGAGCCCGGTGTCGGCGGGCACCGGGCGGCTGCGGACCGCGGCGTCGACCCGGCCGTGCGGGGGCGCGCCGAGCAGGTTCCGGTAGGCCTCTTCGGTGTCGTCGGAGGGCCGCACGCCGAGCTCGTCATCGAGGACGCGACGCAGACGCTCGTACGCGCCAAGGGCGCGGGCCCGGTCGCCGGACTGCTCGCAGGCCGTCATGAGGAGGCGCGTCGCCTGCTCGTCGAACGGGTCGCGCTCCAGCGCGGCTCGGGCCAGCGCTTCGGCGTCGGCGGCGCGGCCCGCGCCGAGCGCAGCGCCCGCGTGGGCGTACAGGGCCCTGCGGGCGAACGCGTCCACCCGTTCCCGCCAGTCAGTGGCCCACCGGCAATCCGACACCGCCAGGAACGGGCGGCGGAGCTGCTCCAGCGCATGGCCGGCGGCGCCGGCGGCACGCTCCCACTGCCGCTCGAGCACGAGCCGTTCCGCGTCGAGCACCTCCGCGACGGCGAGCTCGACATCCACGGTGAGCTCGTCGCCGAGATCGAGGACGGTCAGGCCGCTGGCGGAGCTGATCGATTCGGGTGGTAGCCCGGCCTCGGTCAGCGCGCGGCGGGCCCGCGACACCACCTGCCGGGAGGCGCCTTCCCAGTGGTCGGGCAGCGGGCCGGGCCAGAGCAGCTCGACGAGATCGTCGCGCAGCAGCGGGCGGGGCCGTTCGAGCACGAGGTAGGCGAGCACCAACGCGGGCTGGGTGCCCCGCACCTCGATCGGCGAGGGCCGCTCCGGGGGCTCGACCGCAACACGGCCCAGGAAGGTGAATCCAACCGCGCGGCGCGGCGGCGCGCCACCTCGAGTCGTCGCGCGGGCACCCACAGCGCGCGATCCTACTGGGGTATCGGTGTGGTGATACCGCGGCGCGCCGGCCTCAGGGGACCAGGACCACGCGCCCGACCGCTTGTCGGCTCTCGACGTAGGCGTGCGCCGCGGCGGCCTCCGCGAGCGGGAAAACCCGGTCCACGAGCACGCGGAGCCGTCCGGCCGCGATGTCGTCGAGATGCCGGGCGATCATCGTCTGGGCCCGGTCGGTGACGATCTCCGCGCCGAGGAACACGCCGGTGAGGGCCTGGTTGCCCATCATGAGCATTGCGGCGTCGAAGGGCTGCGGGTCGCGGCCGGCTTGCCCGACGAGCGTGCACCGCCCCCGATACGCGAGGGCCTGGATGCTGCCGGTGAGCGTCGAGCCCACGGAGTCGACGACGAGGTCAACCCCGCGCCCGTCGGTCAGCGCGCGGGCCGCGTCGGCAAAGTTGGTGTCGCGATAGTTGATGCCGTGGTCGAGCCCGAGGTCGTGGAGCCGGGCGAGCCGCTCATCGCTGGACGCGGTGGCGAGCACGATCGCGCCGGCGCGCTTGGCGAGCTGGATGGCGGCGATCCCGACGCCGCTGGCCCCGGCCTGGATGAGCACGGTCTCGCCCGCCTGCAGGTGCCCGAACTCGAACAGGCAGTCGTCGGCGGTCCCGAACGGCACCGGGACGCACGCCGCCTCGACGATGTCGAGCCCGTCGGGGACGACCCAGGTGAGGATGGACGGCACCGCGGTGAGCTCGGCGTGGGAGCCGAACAGGTTGGTGCACACGACGCGCTGCCCGACGGTGCGGTCGGTCACGTCGGGCCCGAGATCGACGATCGTCCCGGCGCACTGGTAGCCGACGATGTGGGGGCTGCCGGCCATCTCGCCCCCGGCCCGGTTGAGGGTGTCGCCCCCCTCGATACTGATCGCCTCGACCTGCAACAGGACCTCACCGGGTCCCGGGACGGGATCTGGGACGTCTTCGTAGCGCAGCACGTCGGGTGGGCCGGTCTCGTAGTACACGGCGGCTTTCATGGCGGTGACGCTACTCACCGCACCGATCGCGGCTGGGGGCACGGCGGTCCGGTTCGGCGATGGTGACGCTGGACACGTTGGGTGTCGTCGGTGGGCGGGGCCGGTCATGATGACGGGGTGGGAGATGCGGTGCGGATCACCAGCCGGTCGGGCCGCGTGCGGGTGGTCGGTGAGGCCCGTTCGGACGTGACCGCGGATGGGGTGCCCGTGACGGGACCCGGGTCGGCGGAGCTGCGGGGCCGATCCAAGAAGATGGAGGTGCGGGTGCCGGTCGGCACCGATCTGGTGGTGGGGACGGCCGCGGGGGACGTCGAGCTCGAGGGTGAGCTCGGCGACGTGGGGATCACGACCGCGAGTGGCGATATCGCCGTCGATCGGGTCGCCTCCCTCGACGCGCGGACGAAGTCGGGCCGGGTCGAGGTCGGGACCAGCTCGGGGACGGTGCGGGTCAAGACGGCGAGCTCGTCGATCCGGGTCGAGCACGTGATGGGTGCGGTGCGGGTGGCGTCGGTGTCGGGGACGGTGACGATCCTGGACGCGCAGGGGGAGGCATCCGTCCGGACCGTGAGCGGCACGATCGAGCTGGCGTTGAGCGCGACGGCGACCGCTCTGGTGGAGTCGGTGTCGGGGGCGGTGCGCGTCACGGTGCCTGCGGGGGTGCGGCCCGCGGCGCGTCTCAAGACGGTGAGCGGGAAGCGGCGGGTGGAGTGCGACGCGGGAAACGACGTCGAGATCACCGCTCGGTCGGTCAGCGGCGACCTGCTCGTCACCGCGCACCCTTGACGGATCGGCCCGCGCACCCCGACGCCGTCGCTGGGGTGGTCGCGTTCACCGACCTGGTCGGGTACACGCAGTACACCGCGCTGCGGGGCGACGCTGAGGCGCTCGCGCTCCTGAACGCGCAGGAGCGCATCGTGCGGGAGGTGCTGCCCGGTGATGCTCGAGTCGTGAAGGAGCTGGGTGACGGGCTGCTCCTGTACTTCGCGGCGGCGGCCTCGGCGATCGGGACCGGCCTGGTGCTGCAGCAGCGCTTCGAGCAGGCCGCCGAGGACGGTGCGCTGGCGTTGTGGGTGCGGATCGGGATGCACTGGGGTCGCCCCTCACGTCGGGGCGATGATCTGGTCGGCCATGACGTGAACGTCGCGGCGCGAATCGTCGACGTTGCCGCGCCGGGAGAGCTGCTCTGCTCGCACGCCACGGTGGCCGCGGCGCGTCCCGCGGTCGAGGCGATCGACTTCGTCGAGCTCGGCCCGGTGGTGATGAAGGGGATCCCGGAGCCAATCGAGCTCTACCGGGCGGAGCGGGTGGACCAGGTCAGTCCCGCCCCGTGACCCGCGGACGGGTCACGGGGTGCCACCGGACGCCGGTGACGGCGACGGGGCCGGGTTGGGGACCCGGAACGGTCCCGTTCCCACGGTGTCACCCCGACGCCCGGATGACAACTCCCGGACGGGCCGGGCCGTTCGGGCCCGGGGAGGAGGAGGCACGTGATGACGGTGCGGGTCCCGGGGCTGAGCCCCGCGAGTGGGGCGACGCAGTCCGCCCGCTCTTGGAGGCGACGGTTGCCCCGGTCTCCTCCCTCGAGGGGCACGCCGCGGGTGACGTCTCGGCGCGCCCATTGAACGTCTTGACGGTGGTCGCCCAGCAACCCGAGCTGTTGGCCCCGTTCCTGGGGTGGGCGAGCGCGTTGGCGTTGCGAGGCGTCGTGTCGCGCCGCGACCACGAACTGCTCGCGTTGCGCACCGCCTGGAACTGTCGATCCGACTTCGAATGGGGCCATCACGTCGTGTACGGGCGCGCCGCCGGCTTCGACGACGAGGATCTGGCGCGGGTGGTCGCGGGATCGGACGCGACGGGGTGGGACGGGGGTGAGGTGTGGCTGATGCGCGCCGCCGACGAGCTGCACCGCGACGCGACGATCAGCGACGCGACGTGGGCGCACCTCGCCGACCGGTATCCGCCAGGGGCGCTGGTGGAGATCCCGCTCATCGTCGGGCAGTACACGATGTTGTCGATGCTGGCCAACGCCGCGGGCGTGGAGCTGGAGGCGGGCCTGGACCGTCTCCCCACTCCCCCGGCGCCCCGCGTGGATGACGGTCAGGCCGCGCCGAATTGAACCTGGTCGACGGACCAGCCGGCCGCTTCGGTGCCCTGCAGGGTGAGCCGCGCGACGCCGCCGGGGTACACGAAGGTGCAGACGGGGACCCCCGGGTCGGGGCCGTCGCACCCCTGGAAGGTCCAGCCGGCGCCGTGGCCGGGGTGGGCGAACAGGGTCGCCACCGCGTCGGGGGTGGCGCACTGTCCCGCCCCGGTTCGGTCCGACGCGGTCCATGCTGTGACGACCGCCCGTGCCGCGAGGGTCGGCGTGGTACAGCCGCCCGCCGGGACCGTTGCCCCTGTCGTCGGGGGGACGGTGGCGGCGGTCGTCGAGGTGGCTCGGGACCCGACGTGGCGATCGGTGCTCGCGCCGCCGCACGACACGCAGAGGACCGCGGCGGTGATGGCGGCGAGGAGGAGCCGCGGAGCGACGGGCGGCGTCGCGGTCCTCACCTCCGCACGCCGCTACGGCGCGCCGCGGACGGGTGCGAACAAGCCCCCGAGGGGCTGCCAGGCAGCCCAGGAGCCCCCAACCCGACGGATGGCGTACATCTGCTGGTTGGGCCCGAGGGCGAAGGCCCAGACCGAGCTGTCGGCCACGGCGGCGGGGTCCCAGCCGATTCCCCCACCCAGGGAGAACCATCCCGAGAACGCCCCACCGGTCACCGACTGGGTCCACAAGGCGTTGTCGGTGCCCCGGGCGAACACCCACAGGGTGCCGGCCGTGTCCGCTGCGACCGCGGGGTCGGAGGTGAACTGGCCACCCATCGACTGCCAGGCGCCCCCGGGGACCTGGGTCCACATGGCGTTGTCGGTCCCGCGGGCGAAGACCCGAACCGTGCCCGTCGTGTCGACTCCCGCGGCCGGGTCCGACGTGAACTGGCCGCCGAGCGGGATCCACCCCGGGAACGCGCCGCCGGTGACGGCCTGGCCCCACATCCCGTTGTCCGTACCGCGCACGAAGACCCAGACACCTCCGCCCGGGGCGGGCACGACTGCGGGATCCGACGTGAACTGGCCGCCCAGTGACTGCCAGCCGTGCCATCCTCCGCTCTCGGCCTGGGTCCAGATCGCCTTGTCCGTGCCGCGGGCGAACACGCGCAGCGCGCCCGAGGAGTCAGCGGCCGCGGCCGGGTCGGACGTGAACTGACCGTTGAGGGGAGCCCAGCCGCTCCAGGCGCCCGCACCCTTCGATTGCACCCAGATGCCGGTGTCCACGCTCTTCACGAAGGCCCACAGCGTCGGCCCGCGCGCCGTGAGCACGACCCGGGAGGACATGACACCACCCACCCCGGACCAGCCGCTCCACGCGGTCCCGTCGAAGCTGTTGACGTAGGCGCTGCCGTCGACCCCCCGCCCGATCACGGTGGGGAGCCCACCGACGAGCGCGGCCGACGCGCTGGACGGCAGCACCGCCGGGGGCGGAGGCGGAGGCAGATACGCCGCGCAGTTCGCGTTGTGGTTGGCGGTCGCGTTGTCCACCGCGCCGGACGGATCGCAGCCGATGTTCAGCGCGTACGGGGGTGTGCACGACACCATCCGACAGCCGATCGGGCCGACGAAGGGGACCCCGGTGTTGCACTGCCCGTACCGGAAGTAGTTGCAGTGCACCTTGCGCGTGTTGCAGTCCACCGCGCAGCGGCACGGCGAGCAGCCGGCGCAGAACCCGTTGCTGAGCCCGGGGCCGCAGCACACTTCGTTGCAGTCGAGGTAGTAGCGGCTGCCGCCGCCGCAGTAGATGGACCCGTCGGCCCGCCACCACCCGGCGGGCATCGTGCCGGGCGGGCAGGCGTTGATCCCGTTGTTGATCACGCAGCAGAACTCGGTGTAGCCGTCGGTGCACGCCGACCCGGGACCGCAGCCGGTGATGGACTGGTACGGCGGTGTGTTGCACCCGGCGATCGCGACGCCGCTGGCGGCGACCGCGGAGCCGAACAGGGTGGTGCGGGCGATGAAGCTGCGGCGGTTCAACCGGGCGTCGAGGAGGCCACTGGTCTTGGAGACCAGCCAGTTGCCCCAGGCGACCCCCGACCCCGGGCCGCTCATCGCTGACCTCGGGTCGTGGGGACGAGAG
>DATISY010000063.1:0-12013 GCA_035468285.1 Acidimicrobiia bacterium
GAGCTGCGCCGCCGGGTCGACCTGCACGCCCTCAGCCACGTCACCGGCGGGGGCATCGCCGCCAACCTCGCACGGGTCCTGCCGAAAAGCTGCGATGCGGTGCTGTATCGAGGGCGCTGGGAGGAGCCGCGGATCTTCTCGGTGATCCAGGAGGCCGGCGCCATCCCCGACGACGAGATGGAGACGGTATTCAACCTCGGGCTGGGCATGGTGGGTGTCGTTTCTCCCGAAGATGGGTATCGTGCCATTGACGCAGTCAGGGCCGCCGGCCACCGTGCGTGGCTGGTAGGAGAGATCGGTGACGGCCAGGGGCGCGTCGTGTTGTCCCCGGAGCAGGCATAGCGTGTTGCCCCGGCAAGGGGCATAACGGGACGGATCGGGCGGGGGGAAGGCCAGGAAACCGCTTCCGAGAGATCGAGCAAAACGGACATGCAGGAACCGAACGCTGAGGGCCCCCAGAGCTCCGACGAGGAGCTCCTCACACCGTCCGAGGTCGCGGCCATGTTCCGCGTGAATCCCAAGACCGTGACCCGGTGGGCCCGGTCGGGAAAGATCTCGGCCATTCGCACGCTGGGCGGCCACCGACGCTTCCGCAAGAGCGAGATCACTCGCATCCTCGCGGAGGGCGGCAGGACCAACGGCGGGCCCTAAGCCCACACCCGCGTCCGACGAGCTTCTCGACGGTCGCTGGAGTCCGAGGTGTGCTGTGGCCGGGGCCGGCGTCGATCCGGCGACCTCGCGCTTTTCAGGCGCGCGCTCTGCCAACTGAGCTACCCGGCCGAGCCGAACCGGCCCATGTAGGCCGGCTCGCCGGCGGTCCTGACGGGATTTGAACCCGCGGCCTCCGCCTTGACAGGGCGGCGTGCACTCCAAACTGCACCACAGGACCCAGGTGCGGCGACGAACTCCGTCGCCTGTGCCCCCAGGGGAATTCGAATCCCCGTTACCGCCTTGAAAGGGCAGCGTCCTGGGCCGCTAGACGATGGGGGCTCGGCTCCTCTGAAGAGCACAGCACTGTATCAGCGGCCCTCTCCCCGACCCCACGCATCGTCTGTCGGACCAAGGTCTCGGAGCAAAGGACGGAGCCACCCCTCTCGACAAGCGTGATCGCCGTTGGCCCCACGCCGCACACCGGTGACCCGCGCTCCTTCCGTCGGGTCGCCGCCGGGGCGGTCCTCCTCACGGTGCCCGAGACCGGCGCGGCGCGCCGGTTCCTCCCGCGACGCCAAACGGCCCGAACCCACACGTGTTCTTCGGACAGCACCACCAGCCTGACGCCGACCCTCGTCAGGCGACCGTCCGACACCGCCATGGGAAGATGGGACCCGTGGTGAACGCTGCGTCGTCCGGGACGCGTCCGCACCCGTGGAACCGCGCCTTCCGCTGGTCCCTCCCCGCCACCACGCCCACCACGATCAGCCCGAACGAGCGGTCCGCGTTCGACGAGGACGGCTTCCTCGTCCTGCCCGAGCTCATCGACCCATCGACCATCGCGACGCTGACCGACCAGCTCGACGAGCTCGAGGCCGACGTCGACCGGTTCCTCGCGCAGCAACCGGACGGTCGCGTCCACATCGCCGAGACCGGCGCGATCACGTTCACCGTCCACGCCGTCCTGCGCTCCGCCGCAGCACGCGCCTTCGTCAAGCACCCGGCCCTCGTCGGCCTGTGCCATGACCTCGTCGGTCCCGACGTCAACCTCTACTGGGACCAAGCGGTGTACAAGAAGCCCGAGAAGCCCCGCCGCTTCCCGTGGCATCAAGACACCGGGTACACCTACGTCGAACCGCAGCACTACCTGACCTGCTGGGTCGCGCTCACGGACGTCACGGTCGCGAACGGATCCCCGTGGGTCGTACCCGGTGTGCACCGCGGCGGGACCCTGCTGCACCACTGGGTCGACCCGATCGGCTGGGAATGCCTCGGCGCCGACCCGGACGGCGCCGTCGCGGCTGAGGTGCCCGCGGGCGGGGCGGTGGTGTTCTCCTCACTCACGCCCCATCTGACCGGGCCGAACACGACCGGCGCCGTCCGCAAGGCTTACATCGTCCAGTACGCGCCCGTCGGCCTGCGCCGGATCGAGGGCGACTGGCTGCACGGCTCGGCACCGACCGGCTCGGCGCCCTGTGACGATCCCGACCGCCAGTTCGCGGTGTTGCGCGATGCCGTCCCCGTCTGAGCTCGCCGGGCCCGTCCGACAGACGGAACGGGCGCGCGGCGCGGAGCGCGGCTCGATACCCTGAGCGGACCCTGCGTGGTGACCGACGGGCTCGTCCGCACCGGTCGTCCCATCGGGTCGCTAGCTCAACTGGCAGAGCAACGGGCTTTTAACCCGGCGGTTCAGGGTTCGAGTCCCTGGCGGCCCACTCGGCATCGCACCCGATCCCGGTCAACCGGCCGAGGTCAACCCGGTCGGGCAGGACACGCCGGTGCCACCGAGCCCGCAGTACCCCATCGGGTTCTTCGCCAGGTACTGCTGGTGGTATCCCTCGGCGTAGAAGAAGTCACCCGCGGGGGCGATCTCGGTGGTGATGTCGCGCTGGCCCGCGGCGCGCAACGCCTCCTGGTACCGGTCGCGTGACGCCTCGGCCTCGGCCCGCTGGATGTCGTCCGTGAAGTAGATCGCGGACCGGTATTGGCTCCCGACGTCGTTGCCTTGCCGCATCCCTTGCGTCGGGTCGTGGTGCTCCCAGAACACGCGCAACAGGTCCTCGTACGACACGACCGTCGGGTCGTAGACGACGAGCACGGCTTCGGTGTGCCCGGTGCGGCCCGAGCACACCTCTTCGTACGTGGGGTTCGGGGTGTAGCCGCCGGCGTACCCCACCGCGGTGGTGTAGACGCCCGGGATCGACCAGAACGCCTTCTCGGCGCCCCAGAAGCAGCCCATCCCGAAGACCGCCCGGGCGCTCCCCTCCGGGAACGGGTCGACGAGGCTCGTGCCCAGCACCGTGTGGGGCTCGACGACCGGCATCGACGCTGCGCGGCCCGGCAGGGCCTGTTCGGGGTCGATCATCTGGGACTTGGTTCCGAACATGGCGCTGACCTCCGTGTCGTCGTATGGGTGACAACGCCGCGCACCCCCAAGATGGTCCCGTTCTTGGCGTCGGTGTTACATCCTGTTCATCGACCGGACCCCCCGCCGCAATCCGGGTAGATGAGGATGCGGAGGCTCGAGCGGCGACTCCGGTGAGGCCGGTTCCGTTCCCCCCGGCCGGTCTCCCGGTCGCCGCTTCAGCGCCGTCAGCTGGCCGAGGGCCGGTTCGACGGGTCGGCTCGCACCAGCTCGGCGAGGGCGGCCGCGTCGGTCATGAGCCACAGCCCGTAGCGGTCGGTCAGCCAGGCCCGGTTGTTCCGGTGCAGCGCCTCGCCGGCGTCGAAGCGGTTCAACATCACCACGATGGGGGCCAACGGCTCGAAGGGGGCGACGGCCAGGCGCACCGCGTTGATCGCGCCCAGGCCGGCGTCGGCGACCAGCACGACGAGGTCGGGGTGGAGCTCACGGACGAGGTCGACGGTGTCACCGTCGCTCGCGAGCGGGCTGCGGGGTCCGCCGGCGGCCTCGATCAGGCCGACGTCCATGGCGTCAGGCCACCGAATCTCGGCGAGCAGGTCCGCGAGCCGGAACGCGGGCCGGCCGAGCGTCGCCGCGGCCATCGGCGGTGCCATCGGTGCCTCGTACCAGCGGTGCCGCGGGCACACCTCGTCAGGATCCTCGCCGGTGGCGCCGGCCAGGAGCTCGGCGTCCGTCGGCCCGATCCCCGACTCGAACGACTGCACCGGCTTGCGGGCCGCGACGCGCAGGCCGTGGAGGCGCAGGTGGTGCAGCGCCCGGGCCCCGACCCAGGTCTTGCCCACCTCGGTTCCGGTCCCCGTCACGACGACCAGACGGCGCGGGCGGTTCACAACGTCGCCAGCGCCTCGACGAGGCGGTCGACCTGCGCTCCGGTATGCGTGGCCGAGAGCGTGACCCGCAGTCGCGCCGTCCCGGCCGGAACGGACGGAGGCCGGATCGCGGGGACGAGGAGCCCCCGGTCGAGCAGCGCACCGGCGGCGGCGACCGTCCGCGCCTCGTCGCCCAGCACGACGGGCACGATCGGGGACGGGTGACCGGGCCGGACGCGATCGACGTGAGCGCGCAGCCGCCGGCGCAGCTCGTCCCCCTCAGCCGATCGGAGAACCGCGAGCGCGGCGAGCGCGGCCGCGGCGTCGGCGGGTGTCGACGCGGTCGTGAAGATGTAGCTCCGGGCACGGTTGACGATGAGGTCGCACAGGGTGGCCGGCCCGGCGACGAACCCACCGAGGGCGCCGAGCGTCTTCGACAGGGTCCCGATCCGCACCAGGTCGACGGTCTCGAGCGCCCGGTCGGGTTCGAGGACGGCGTGGGCCTCGTCCAGCACGAGCAGCGACCCGGATCGGCGACAGACCTCGGCGAGGTCGGTGACCGGGGCGACGTCGCCGTCCATTGAGAAGACCGTGTCGGTCACGACGATGGTGCGCCGGGACCGCGCCGCGCCGAGCAGCGCGGCGAGGTGCTCAATGTCGCGGTGGCGATACACCGCGACCTCGGCCCGGCTCAGCCGACATCCGTCGATGATCGAAGCGTGGTTGAGCTCGTCGCTGCAGACCAGCGTCCCCGGCCCCGCGAAGCTGGTGAGGACCCCCAAGTTCGCCGCGAACCCGGTCGGGAACACCACCGCCCGCTCCGCACCCTTCCAGGCCGCGAGCGCCGCCTCGAGGTCAGAGTGGACGGGGCGAGACCCGACGATCAAGCGTGCCGAACCGGACCCGGTGCCCCACCGATCCAGGGCCGCGTGCGCCGCGGCGACGACCGCCGGATGCTGGGTGAGGCCGAGGTAGTCGTTCGACGCGAAGGAGACCACCGGCCGCCCGTCGTCGACGAGCTTGCCTTCCGGGCCCGCCGCGTCGAGGTCACGGGGGTGGCGCCACTGCCCCGCAGCGCGGATCCGGGACGCCTCCGCGGCTGCCCACCCGGCCCAGCTCACCGGCAGGCCACGTCAATCGCCGCCGCGAGCACGTCGACGATCCGGTCGAGCTCGGTGGTGGTGATCGTCAAGGGTGGCATGACGACCACGACGTCTCCGAGCGGACGCAACAGCACCCCGCGCTCGACCGCCGCCGCGCACACCCGTCGGCCCCACCACTGCCCCGGGTCGGGCGCCGCCAGCTCCACGCCCCCCATCAATCCCTGCAACCGCACGTCGCGGACCGCGGGCAGCGGCGCGACGCGCGCGTCGAGACGCTCGCGGAGCTCGGCCGACCGGGCCCGCACGTTCGCGAGCACGTCGTCGCGATCCAGCACCTCGAGCTGACGGAGCGCGACCGCGCACGCCAGCGCGTTCCCGCCGTAGGAATGACCGTGGTACAGCGTCTTGTCCGACAGGTCGGGGCCGAGGAACGCGTCGAAGACCCGTCCGCTCGCGACGGTCGCCGACTGCGGCAGATAGCCGGCGGTGAGACCCTTCCCGATCACGAGCACGTCCGGTCGCACGCCGCACTGCTCCGACGCGAACAAGGTTCCGGTGCGACCAAACCCGGTCGCGACCTCGTCACAGATCAGGAGCACATCGTGACGGGCGCACGCCGCGGCGAGCGCCCCGACGGCGGCCGGGTCGGCGATCCGCATGCCGGCCGCGCCCTGCACGAGCGGCTCGACGATGACCGCGGCGAGCTCCTCGGCGTGGTCGCGTACGAGGGTCGCGGCCTGGTCCCAACACGCCGGGTCGTCGAATCCCGGGGCGCGGAGCACCGGGAATCGCAGCGGGTCGAACAGATCGGTGCCGAAGCCGCCGTCGCCGACTGAGAGAGCCCCGATGGTGTCGCCGTGATACGCGCCACCGAAGGCAAGGAAACGGGTGCGGCCGGCGACACCGCGGTTCACCCAGTACTGGAACGCGATCTTCAACGCCTGCTCGACGGCCGACGCGCCATCCGACGCGAAGAGGAAGTGCGGGTCGTCCACCGGTACGCGTGGGGCGAGCGCCTCGGCGAGCTCGACGACGACCTGATTGCCGTTCCCGAGCATCGTCGAATGCGCCCCCCGCTCGAGCTGCTCTCGGATCGCGTCGTCCAGCTCGGTCACGTGATGCCCGAGCGTGTTGACCCACAACGACGAGATGGCATCGAGGTACCGGTTCCCGTCGACGTCGATGAGCTCGTGCCCGTCCCCCGCGACGACCATCACCGGCGAGCTCTCGGTGTACGCGGACATCTGCGTGAAGCCGTGCCACACGACCGCGGCGTCGCGCTTCGCCCAACTCGCCGCCATGCCGTCCCCACGCACCGTGCCATGATGCCCCCGGCATGACCCTGAAGGACAAGGCGGCGATCGTCGGGATCGGCGCGACGCCGTACTACCGGCGCGGTCAGTCGCTGCCCCAAACCCCGCTCGAACTTGCCGGCAAGGCCACCCTCGCCGCACTCGACGACGCCGGGCTCACCGTCGACGACGTCGACGGCCTCGCGCTCTACAGCATGGGCCTCGGCGGCGACACCTCCCTCTTCGCGCAGACCCTCGGGATCCCCGAGATCCGGTTCACCGCCATGCTCACCGGCGGCGGCGGGGGAGCGGCCGGCTCGGTGGGCCTCGCCGCCGCCGCGATCACGTCGGGCATGGCGACATGCGTCGTCAGCCTCATGACACTCCAGCAGGCCACCAGCCGGTTCGGCGCCTCGTACGCCCCCCGGGGCCGGCCCGGCGCTCAGTACTCCGCGCCGCCGTCCCCTGAGGGCAACTTCATCCAGCCCGCCGGCCTCATGGCCCCGGGCCAGATGTTCGCGGTGCTCGCCAACCGGCACATGTACCGCTACGGGACCACCCGGGAGCACTTCGCTGAGATCGCCATCTCGACCCGGGAGAACGCCCGCCGCCGCGAGACCGCGTTGATGCGCGACCCCCTGGACCGCGACCAGTACTTCGCGGCTCGCATGATCGCCGACCCACTCTGCCTGTACGACTTCTGTCTCGAGTGTGACGGGGCGGTCGCCGTCGTCACCGTACCCACCGAACGAGCGAAGGACCTCCGGCAGCCGCCGGTCTCGATCACCGCGTCGGCACACGGCGGGCACGGCCGGTGGGGGCAGGCGATCACCTGGATGAACATGCCTGACGACGAGTTCGCCTCGTCGGGCCACCGCCCCGTCGCGCAACGTCTCTACGAGATGGCAGGCCTTGCCCCGGCCGACGTCGACGTCGCGCTCCTCTACGACCACTTCACCCCGATGGTGCTCATGCAGATCGAGGACTACGGGTTCTGCGAGATCGGGGAGGGCGGGCCGTTCGTCGCCGACGGCAACATCCGCTGGCCCCACGGGTCCCTGCCGGTCAACACCCACGGCGGGAACCTCTCCGAGGCCTACATCATCGGGATGACCCACGTGAAGGAAGCCGTGGAGCAGCTGCGCGGCACCGCGGTCAACCAGGTCGACAACGCCCAGGTCGCGCTCGCCACCGGCGGCCCGGCGTCCCTCCCCACCTCGTCGCTCCTCCTGACCCGCCCATGAACACCGCCGAGCCTCCCCCGGACAACGCAGACGTGATGCTGCGCCTCCCACCCGAGGAGCTGATCCAGCTCGCCCCCGACTCGTGGACCGCCCCGTTCTGGGAAGCCGCGGTGCAGCACCGGCTCGTCGTGCCCCGCTGCGTCCAGTGCGGCGCGTTCCGGTTCCCGCCCGGCCCGTTCTGCTGGCGTTGCCGGACCCAGGAGGTCGAGTGGGTCGAACGACCCGGCCAGGGTGTCATCTACAGCTTCACCGTGGTGTGGCACCCCATCCTCCCCGACCTCGCCGCCACCGTCCCCTACGCCCCCGCGGTCGTCGAGCTCCCCGACACGCCCGGCGTCCGGATCGTCGGCGCGATGACCGACGCCCCACCGCACCAGGTGCGGGTCGGCCTCCCCGTCGAGCTCGTCTGGCGAGACGTCCGACCCGACACCAGCGTCCCCACCTGGAGGCCGGCGTGAGCGACCCACCCCCGAGCGCGTACTCGACCTTGCCGAGCGAGGGCCCGTACGAGACGCGGCTCGGGTCGGCGCTGATCACCCTCGTCGAGCCCGCCGAGGGACACGACCACGCGTACAACCGCTGGTACGAGGACGACCACTACTACTCCGGCGCAATGGCCATGCCATGGATGTTCGCCGGTCGACGGTGGGTCGCGACCCGGGACCTGCAGGCCCTGCGCTACCCCGACCCGTCCCCCATCGCCGAGCCGCTCAACGCCGGCAAGTACCTCGCCACCTACTGGATCACCGACGGCCGCTACGAGGACCACCTCCGGTGGACCGTGGCCACCAACCAGCGGCTCCTCCCCGACGGACGCATCTACCTCGACCGCAGCCACGTGTACACGTCGTTCCAGCAGTACACCGGCGCGGTGTACCGCGACCCCACCGGACCCCGCGACATCCACGCGCTCGACCACCCGTACCAGGGGCTTGTGCTCGAGGTGATCGACGCGCCACCGGGGACACGTCGCGCGGACCTCGACCAGTGGCTGCGCGTCGAGTACCTCCCCGACCGTCTGCGCGGCTCCCGTGCGGCGATGACGCTCTTCTTCGAGCCGATCCCGCTCCCCGCGGATCGCATGAGCTACGTGGACGACGTTCCCGGCCTCGAGCGCCGCATCACCCTGCTCACGCTGACCGACGAGCCCGCCGCCGACACCTGGGCTGACACGTTCTCGTCGACCGGCGCCGCGGTCGCCCGCGCCGGCGTCGGCACCGTCGAGCTCGCTGCTCCCTTCCTGCCCACGATCCCGGGCACCGACACGTACGTCGACTGGCTGCGCTAACCGCGACCCAGAGTCGCCGCCGTCGACGCTGGGCTACCGTCCGCCCATGCCTGCACCGCCGGCCCCGCTCACGGGCACGAAGATCCTCGTCACCGGCCCAACGAGCCAGGTCGCGCTCCCGCTGACCACCGCCCTCGCCGAGGCCAACGAGGTGTGGGGCATCGCCCGCTTCTCCGATCTCACAGCCCGCCAGCACCTCGACGATGCCGGCGTCACGTGCGTCCCGACGGACCTCGCGACCAGCGACTTCACGCACCTCCCCGACGACTTCGACTACCTCTTGAACTTCGCGGTCGCCAAAGGCGACGACGACGCCTGGGACCACGACTTCGCCGCCAACGCCGAGTCCATCGGGCTGCTCATGGCCCGCTGCCGGACCGCCACCGCGGTGCTGCACTGCTCATCGACGGCCGTGTACCAGCACCAAGGCCCCGACCATCCGCTGCGCGAGACCGCCCCACTCGGTGACAACCATCGGGTCATGTTCCCGACGTACAGCCTCGCCAAGATCGCCGCCGAGGCCGTCGTGCGCGCCGCGGCCCGCGAGCACGATCTCCCCACGACGATCGCTCGCCTGAACGTCCCGTACGGGGACAACGGCGGCTGGCCCGGGTGGCACCTGCTCTTCATGCAGTCCGGCGCGCCGATCTCCCTGCACCCGGAACGCCCGAACCGGTTCAACCCCATCCACGAGGACGACATCGCGCGGACCATCCCCGCGCTGCTCGCAGCCGCGGCGGTCCCCGCCACCATCGTCAACTGGGGTGGCGAGCCGTCCTCGATCGAGGAGTGGTGCAGCATCCTCGGTGAGCTCACCGGTCTCGAGCCCCGCTTCGAGGAGACCGCCAACACCCTCGGCTCCGTCACGATCGACCGCACCCGGCTCCTCGATCTCACCCCGGCCCCCGAGGTGCCGCTCCGCGACGGACTCCGCCGCCTCGTCGCGGCCCGTCCCCCCGACCTGCTCCGGTAGCGCGCGTGCCGGCTCCGATGGTCATCGACGCCGACGGGCACGTCTTCGAGCCCGACGAGCTCTGGGAGCGCCATCTCCCCGCCGCGTTCCACGACCGGCGGCCCCGCATCGTCCACGACGACCGCGGCACCACCCGGTACGAGATCGAAGGCCGCCAGATCCCCCCCGGGACCGGGACAGGCGCGTGGGTGCCGGAAGGGATCGTGGAAGCGTCCGTCCACCGGGACGGTGCGATCGATCCGTACCGCCGCCTCGCCGACATGGACGTCGAAGGGATCGACATCGCGGTCCTCTACGGCACCGCCAGCCTCGGGTTCTGGGGCATCGCCGACCGGGACCTTGCCCGGGCGTGCTGTCGCGCGTACAACGACTGGCTCGCCGAGTACTGCGCCGCCGACCCGGCGCGGCTCAAGGGGACCCCCGCGCTCCCCTTGGCGTCCATCGAGGACAGCCTCGAGGAGGCCCGCCGGTCCGTCACCGAGCTCGGGTTCGTCTCGTTGACCGTCCCGTGTTGCATCGGCCCGCAGAACCTCGACGCCGCCGACCTCGACCCGCTGTGGCATCTCGCGGAGGAGCTTGACGTCCCCGTCGGTGTCCACGCCGGCGGTCCGCGCTTCGCGCACCGACGGTTCGTCGACTCGTACGCGACGCTCCACGCCCTGGAGTTCGCGTTCGACATCATGTTCGCCGCCGCCACCCTGGTCTGCGGCGGGGTCTTCGAGCGGTTCCATCGGCTCCGGGTCCTGCTCCTCGAAGCGGGCGCGGCGTGGGGCCCCTACCTGTTCGAACGTCTCGACGAGCACTACGAGAAGCGGTCCGCCGAGATGCCCGCCATCTCCCGCCCGCCCAGCACCTACCTTGCCGACGGCCGTGTCGTCATCTCGTGCGAGGCGGAGCGACACCTCGACCACGCCCTCGCCGGGCTCGGCGTGCACACCGTCGTGTTCGCCTCCGACTATCCCCACTGGGACGCCGAGTTCCCCGACTCGGTGCGCAACATCGCCGAGCACGCCGGGCTCGACGAGCACGAGAAGGCCGCCGTCCTCGGCGAGAACGCCGCCCGCATCTACCGGTGGGACGTGCCGTGACCGCGGTCGTGCTCGTCAACGTCGAGGAACGCGTCGCGACGATCACCCTGAACCGACCCGAGGTTCGCAACGCCATCAACGGAGCGCTCGGGTCGGCGTTGGCCCGCGCGGTCGGTGACTGCGAAGCCCGCGACGACGTCGACGTCATGATCGTCACCGGCGCCGACCCTGCGTTCTGCGCCGGCGCGGACCTGACCGAGATCAGCGCCGGCCGCGACCCGGCAGGGTTACTGCGCGACCCCGACGACCCGTACCAACGCGACGAGGTGGGCAAGTTCGGGTTCCGCGGCCCGTTCCCACCCCGCACCAAGCTGCTCATCGGCGCCGTCAACGGCCCCGCGATCACCGGCGGGTTCGAGTTGGCCCTCAACTGCGACCTCCTGGTCGCGTCCGAGCGGGCCCGGTTCGCCGACACGCACGCCCGGGTGGGTGTGATGCCCGGCTGGGGCCTCACCGTCCTGCTCGTCGAGGCCGTCGGGCTGCGACGGGCCCGCGAGCTCAGCGCCACCGGCAACTTCTGCTCCGCCGAGCAGGCGCTCACATGGGGACTCGTCAACCATGTCGTCGCCCACGACGAGTTGCTCCCCTTCACCCGCACGCTCGCGCTCGCCGCGGTCCACAACGACACCGCCGGCGTTCGGCGCATGCTCGCGACCTACGAGGAGATCGCCGGGTCGATCTACGACGCCGGCTGGGCCATCGAGGACCGTGTGAACCGGTCGTGGTGGAACGAGACCTTCGACCCGTCCGAGCTCGTCCGACGGCGGGGTGGGGTGATGGAACGCGGTCGCCGTCAGGTCGACGGCCGAGACTGACGGAGTAGGTTCCCGACGTGAGCGCACCCACCGCGGGTCGGTTCGTCGGCCAGTCGGTGCTCCGCCGCGAAGACCCGCGGCTCCTCACCGGCCACGGGCAGTACGTCGACGACGTCGTCGTCCCCGCGATGCTGCACGCCGCGTTCGTGCGCAGCGACCTCGCCCACGGACGGATCACGGGCCTCAACGTGGACGCCGCCCGGGCCCTCCCCGGCGTGCGGGCCGTGCTCACCGCCGCCGACCTCAACGCCGGCCTCGGCTCGATGCAGCCGACGATGTTCCAGAGCGACCCGCCCCCCTCCCCCTGCTCCCCCCTGCGTCCCCT
>DATISY010000064.1:0-62888 GCA_035468285.1 Acidimicrobiia bacterium
AGATCGACCGGCCGGTGACGTTCGCGCTGCTCCAACACGACCACGACCCGGACCAGTGGAAGCGGATGCTCGACCTCGCCCTCGACGCCTACGACGACGGAGTCCCGGTCCGCCCCCAGGTCGCGGGCCGCCCGCTCGGGTTGCTCCTCGGGCTCCAGACCTTCCATCCGCTGCGCGACCGGCCCACCTACCAGGCGCTCGAGCATCTCGACCTCGACGAGAAGGTTGCTCGACTCCGGGACCCGGCGGTGCGTGCCGCGATCCTGAGCGAGCGGCCCCCGGCTCGGGAGGGAATCGAGGCGTTCATCGGCCTGGGCCTCAACCGGATCTTCCGCCTCGGTGAGCCCCCCGACTACGAGCCCGCGCCCGAGGAGAGCATCGCGGCCATCGCCGAGCGCGAAGGCCGCGACCGGTGGGACCTCTTCTATGACCTGCTGCTCGAGAACGACGGTCGCGAGCTGCTGCTCCGTCCCCTCCTCGGGTACTCGAACTTCACCCAGGACCCGATCCGCGAGATGGTGATGCACCCGACCACCGCGCTCGGGCTCGGGGACGGCGGCGCCCATGTCGGCTCGATCTGCGACGCCAGCATCGAGACCTACATGCTGACCCACTGGGTTCGCGACCGCACTCGGGGTGAGCGGCTGCCGCTCGAGCTCGTCGTCCGCAAGATGACGAGCGACACCGCGTCCCTCTACGGGATGCACGATCGCGGCACGATCGAGGTCGCCAAGAAGGCCGACTTCAACGTCATCGACCTCGACCGGCTGGTGCTGCATCGACCCGAGATGCACCACGACCTCCCCGCCGGGGCCCGGCGGCTCCTCCAACGGGCCGACGGGTACGTGGCCACGATCGTGAGCGGCGACGTGATCGTGCGAGACGGACACGAGACCGGCGCCCGGCCGGGCGCGTTGGTGCGGAGCGGCTCGGCCGCCTGAGCGAGAGGCAACGATGGGCAAGGTGTCAGTGATCGCGACGTTGACCGTCAAGGACGGCAAGGCCGACGCGTTCCCGGCCGCGTTCGACGAGTTCTTCCGTCACGTCGAATCCGAGGACGGGACGGAGAGCTACGTCCTGCACCGGTCGACGACGAATCCGAACGTGTTCTACATGACCGAGCTGTACACCGACCAGAGCGCCTTCGACGCGCATGCCGGCAGTGACGCGTTCGCGAAGCTCGGTGCTTCCCTCGGTGACTACATCGAGGGCTTCGACCTGCAGCTTGCCGAGCCGCTCAAGGTCAAAGGGTCTGGCGGGTGACGTCGCTCCGGTGGGGTTGACGGAGGTCCGGGCCGCAGTCGAGCAGATCGTCTACGGCTACGCCGACCGGGTCGACGCGGGTGACTTTGTCGGGCTGGCAGCGCTGTTCCGGCACGCGACGTACAAGGGGGGCGGGCCGGACGACCCCGGTGTCTTCGGGTCCGACGCGGTGCTCGCGATCCAGGAGCGCATGGTGCGGCGCTATCCCGACGGGACACCCCGCACCAAGCACGTCACCACCAACTTGACCATCGACGCCGACGAGGAAGCGGGCACGGCCACCGCCCGCTCCTACTTCACCGTCTTGCAGCAGGTCGACGACTTCGCGCTGCAGGCGATCATCGCGGGCCGTTACCACGACCGGTTCGAGCGCGTCGCCGACGAATGGCGCCTGACCGAGCGGGTCATCTTCTGTGACCTCGTCGGCGACCTCAGCCACCACCTGACCGTCGACCCGTTCGAGGCCCGCTGAGTGCTGCACATCGACGACTCGGACCGGGTGCGGCTGCTGACCCTCGACCGTCCCGAGGCGCGCAACGCCCTCGACGACGCCCACTACCACGCGCTCGCCGACGCGTTCGAGGACGCCACTGACCGTGGCGACCTCGCGGTCGTCACCCTCACCGGGACGAGCGGGGCGTTCTGCGCCGGGCAGGACCTGGCCGAGATGGGCCGGCTCGGCGACGCGCCCCCGACGGCGGGCGACGCCACCCGCGGCGCGCACGGGTTCACCCGCTTCGTCGCCGCGCTGGAGGCGTTCCCGAAGCCGATCGTCGCCGCGGTCAATGGCGTCGCCGTGGGCCTCGGGGTGACGATGCTCCCGTACTGCGATCTGGTGCTCGTCGCCGACGACGCCCGGCTCCGGACGCCGTTCGCCAGCCTCGGGGTTGTCCCCGAGGCGGGCAGCAGCTTCACGCTCCCCGCGGCGATGGGCCGCCAAGCCGCCGCGCACGTGCTGCTCGCAGGGGCGTGGTTCGACGCCGCGACCGCGGTGACGTCCGGGTTGGCCTGGAAATCGGTACCCGCGGCCCGGCTGCTCGACGAGGCGCTCGACGCGGCTCGGGCCATGGCCCGCCTGCCGATCGTGTCGCTCTGCGAGACGAAGCGGCTGATGCGGTCCGGGTGGCTGGCCGCGGCGCAAGCCGCCCGGACCCGAGAGGAGGCCGTCTTCGCCGAGCTCACCGGCGCGCCCGCGAACCGGGAGGCGATCACCGCGTTTCTCGAGAAACGCGAGCCCGACTTCGTGAACCTGCCGTCCGACTAGAGTCGCCGTGCCGCGAGCCTGAAGGAGGCGTGATGGCCTGGAAGGTCGTCGTCGATTTCGACGTCTGCGAGAGCAACGCCATCTGCATGGGGGTCGCGCCCGAGGTCTTCGAGGTCCGTGACGACGACTTCCTCTACGTGCTGCAAGAGGAGCCGCCCGACGAGCTGCGGCCCAAAGTCGAGCAAGCCGTCCGTCAGTGCCCGAAGCAGGCCATCTCGATCGCTGAGGACTAGACCCCCCCCGTCTCGCCCCCCCAGCCGCGTTGTCGCCCGTGAACGACCAGCCGAACATCGTTGACGGGCACGGCCCCGACGCGACCAGCCCCCCCGGGCCCGAGCTGGCTCGCCTCGCCGCCGCGCTGCGGCGCAGCACCGACCTGGTCGTCCGGCCCGGTGCGTCCCCCGCGGTGCTCGACGAAGCCGCCGCGCTCGTCGAGCACGCCGCCGACCTGCTCGAGCCGACGACGCGGCCCTGGGCCCCGTCGGTGCCGGCCCGGCCCCTCGCCGAGCTCGAGCCGCACACCTACTTCCCGTTCAGCCCCATGATCGGGTTGTTCAGTCCGCTCGCGCCGCCGATCCACTGCGAGCGCCACGACGAAGAGGTCCGGGGCCATGGGACGCTCGGCGCGGCGTACGAGGGACCACCAGGCTGCGTGCACGGCGGGATCATCGCCGGCATCTTCGACGAGCTCCTCGGCGTCGCGAACATCGTCGCCGGCGTCGGCGCGATGACCGGCACGCTGACCATCGTCTACCGGAGCCCCACCCCGCTGCATACCGAACTGCAGCTCGCGGCCCACACCGTCGGCATCGACGGTCGCAAGGTCCGGACCGTCGGCACCCTCCACGCGGACGGGCGCCTCTGCGCCGAGGCCGAAGGGATCTTCATCCTCGTCGACCACGAACGTTTCGCCACGCACACCCGGGCGCACGGCGCCGAGCGGGCCCGATGAGCGAACGGCGCGTCGGCCTCGGGGGGCCGCTGAACTTCCGTGACCTCGGCGGGTACCCGACCGGTGACGGTCGGTCCGTCCGCTGGGGACAGGTGTACCGCAGCGACTCGCTGCATCACCTCACCGATCTCGACGGTCGGCGCCTCCACGAGCTCGGGTTGCGCAGCGCCCTGGACTTCCGTGCGCACGACGAGCTCGTGGAGGTGGGAATCGGGCGGCTGGGCGACCTCGACATCCGCCACGTGCATCTCCCCACGACGGACCGGGCCCTGCACGTGATGCCCCGCGCCGACTGGACACCGCCCAACTCCGCCGCCGAGGTGTACCTCACGATGATGGAGCACGGTGCCCGCGCCTACGCCGGAGCGCTGCACGCGCTCGCTGATGCCGAGACGCTCCCCGCGGTGTTCTTCTGCATGGCCGGCAAGGACCGCACCGGGGTGTTCTCCGCGGTGCTGCTCGGCGTCCTCGGCGTCGCCGACGACGACATCGTCGCCGACTACGCCCTGACCGGTGATGTCATCGCGGACATCCACGCCCGGACCCGGGCCGCGACGCCGAGCGTCGAGGACGTCTGGCGACGGCTGCCCGCCGACATCCTCGATGCCCACGCCGCCACGATGGAGGGCCTGGTGGGACTGGTCCGCGACCGGTGGGGATCGTTCGACGGCTACGTGGACGCCATCGGTGTCGACGCCGAGGTGCCGGCCCGGCTGCGCTCCCTGCTGACCGACGCGGGCCCGTCCGGCGCCGGGCGGTAGCGTCGGCGCATGACGCGCTTCGGTCTCCAGCTCCCCAACTTCACGCTCGGTGTCCCCGACGAGCAGCTCTTCGACCGGGTGGTCGAGCTCGCCGTCACCGCCGAGGACAGCGGGTTCGCGTCCCTGTGGGTGATGGACCACCTGTATCAGCTCCCCGCGCTCGGCGGCGCCGACCAGCCCATGCTCGAGGCGTACACGCTCCTCGGCGCGCTCGCGGCGCGCACCAGCCGCGCCGAGCTCGGCACGCTCGTCACCGGCGTCACCTACCGCAACCCCGCGTTGGTGGCCAAGATCATCACGACCCTCGACATCATCTCCCGGGGTCGCGCGGTCCTCGGGATCGGCGCCGCGTGGCACGACATCGAACACGTCGCCTACGGGTTCGACTTCCCGCCCGCCAAGGAGCGCCTCGACCGGCTCGAGGAGGCCGTCCAGATCTGTCGGGCCATGTTCACCGAGCACGCACCGACGTTCGAGGGCCGGTACTACCGCATCCACGAGGCACAGAACCTGCCCCGGCCGCTCCAGCCCGGCGGCCCACCGATCATGATCGGTGGGGGCGGTGAGCGCCGCACCCTCCGGCTGGTGGCCCAGTACGCCGACCGGTGCAACGTGTCGGGGGACCTCCCGACGGTCCGGCACAAGGTCGAGGTGCTGCACCAGCACTGCGCCGACGTGGGCCGAGACCCGACCGAGATCCGCACGACTCGTCTCGGGTCGCTCTTCCTCGCCGACTCCGCGGCGCAAGCCGAGGAGACCCGCTCGATGCTCGTCGGGCTCGCCGGCGCCGAGTTCGTCGACGCGTGCACCATCGGCACCGAGGACGAGGTCGTCGACCAGGTCGCGGCGATCATCGACGCCGGAATCGACGAGCCGATCTTCAACCTGCCGTTCGCGGAACCGGACGTCGTCGGCCGGGCCGCCAAGCTCCTGACCGGACAGTTCGGCTAGCCGATCAGATCGCGCGGTCCCGGTCCGCCCAGTACGGATCGCGCAGCTTGCGCTTGTAGAGCTTGCCGTTGGGGTCGCGGGGCATCTCGTCGGTGAAGTCGATGGTGCGGGGGGTCTTGAACTTCGCCAGCTTGTCGCGTGACCAGCTCAGGATGTCCGCGGCGAGCTCCGGGCCGGCGAGCCCCGGGTCGACCGGTTCGATCACGGCTTTGATCTCCTCACCCCAGTCCTCGTGCGGGATCCCGAACACCGCGACGTCGGCGACCTGGGGGTGCATGATCAGGACGCTCTCGATCTCCGCGGGATAGATGTTCGCCCCGCCGGAGATGATCATGTCGGACTTGCGGTCCCGGAGGAACAGCCAGCCGTCCGGGTCGAGGTAGCCGACGTCACCGACGGTGAAGAACTTGCCGTGCCGGCTCTGCTCGGTCTTGCCCTTGTCCTTGAAGTACTCGAAGTTGCCGGTCTGCATGTGCATGTAGACGGTCCCGACTTCCCCCGCGGGAAGCTCGTTGCCCTCGTCGTCGAGAATGACGACCTCGGCGATGGGCCACGCCCGACCGACCGTCCCGGGACGCTCGAGCCACTCATCGGCGAACACGATGGTGCCGCCGCCTTCACTCGCCGCGTAGTACTCGTCGATGACCGGCCCCCACCACTCGATCATCTTCTTCTTCACGTCGGGTGGGCACGGCGCCGCGGCGTGCACCATGTGACGGAGCGACGACACGTCGTGACGGGCCTTCTCCTCGTCGGGGAGGGCGAGGAGCCGCACGAACTGCGTCGGGACCATGTGGGTGTTCGTCACCCGGTACTTGTCGATGAGCCGCAGCATCTCCTCGGGGGTCCACTTGTCCATGACGACGACGGTGTGACCGATGTGGATCGCCCCGCCCGCGAAGACGAGCACCGCGGTGTGGTACAGGGGCGAGCCGCAGATGTGGACGTTGTCATCGAAGGGCTGCAGCCGGAACATGAACAGCATGCCGCCGAAGCCGCCGGCCATCGTCTCGGGCGGGACACCCGGCAGCGGGCGGCGGACGCCCTTCGGGCGCCCCGTCGTCCCCGACGTGTAGTTCATGACCGCGCCGGTCGTCCGATCGGCGGGGGCGCTGGTCGGCTGGCCGGCGGTGAGCTCCTCGTAGGCCCGGAACCCCGGGATGCTCCCCCCGACCGCGAACCGACCGGTCGCCGGGAAGTCGATCTCGTCGGCGGCGGCCTGGGCCGCGTCGGCGAAACGGGCGTGCGCGACGACCGCCTTCGCCTCGCAGTCCTGGACGATGTACGCGACCTCAGGTCCGACGAGATGCCAGTTGATCGGCACCAGGTAGAAGCCGGCCTGCAGGACCGCGAGGTAGAGCTCGAAGATCTCCCGTGAGTTGGGGAGCAGCATCGCGACCGCGTCGCCCGCCTCGAGACCGATCTCTCGGAGACCGTGGACGAGCTGGTTCGCGGTGGCGAGCAGCTCGCCCGAGCTGACCTCGACGCCGTCGGGGTCGACGAGGGCCAGCCGGTCGGGGTCGGCCTCGGCGATGGCCCAGAACCCGAGGGGGGTCGGCTGGGGCGCGGTGGTGGTCACGGCAGGGCTCCTGTCGGTCACGATGATGGTGCCGCGGACGCGGCGGATGCCGACGCTACGGGCGTCGCGAGCCGTTTCGCCCAGCGGTAGTCGGGCTTCCCGACCGGGGTGCGGGGAATGTCGTCGGTGAGGTGCAGCTGGCGGGGCATCTTGTACGCGGCGAGTCGGGCGCGACAGAAGTCTTGGAGGTCATCGAGGGTGACCGTCGCGGCCGGGCGAGGGGTGACGATCGCAGCGACTCGCTCCCCGAAACGGTCGTCGGCGACGCCCACGACCACCGCGTCGAACACGTCGGGATGCGCTTTGAGGGTCGCCTCGACCTCCTCGGGGTACACCTTCTCACCGCCGGTGTTGATGCACACCGATCCCCGTCCGAGCAGGTTCAGCGTCCCGTCCGCCTCGATCGTCGCGTAGTCGCCGGGCACCACCCACCGGTCACCGGCGGCGTCGGTCACGAACGTCGACGCGGTCTTCGCCGGGTCTTTGTAATACGCGAGTGGGATGTGACCCCGGCGGGCGAGCCGCCCGACCTGGCCGCTGCCCGCCTCGACCGGGTGCCCGTCGTCGTCGAGGACCGTGACCCAGTCGCTGACGGTGAACTTGGGGCCCGCGGCCGGGCCGTCGAAGTCCAGGACCGTCCCCGCGGCGCCGGTCTCGGAGGCGCCGAACGAATCGGTGACGATGACGCCGGGCAGCAGGGCGCGCAGCTCCTCCTTCACCGCCTTGGACAGGATGGCGCCGCCCGACCCGATCCCGGCGAGCGCGCCGAGGTCGTAGCCCGCACCGGGGGTCTGCAGCGCGTCGGCGAGCGGGCGCGCCATGGCATCCCCGACGACCATGATCGACGTGGCATGCTCACGCTCGGCGAGACGCAGCACCCGAGCGCCGTCGTAGTGACGGTCGCAGTTGAGGAGGGCGGTGTTGCCGCCGTAGAAGGTGATGAACGTCACCCACTGGCCGCCGCCGTGCATCATCGGGGCGTTCACGATCGCCGCCGTGCGGCGCTCGTCGGTCGCCACCCGCACGGCGAGCTCCTCGGGGGCCCGGATCGGGGGTTGGCCGAACCCGCCCCCACCGAGCGCGGCGAAGAAGATGTCCTCGGCCCGCCACACCACACCTTTGGGCAGGCCGGTCGTGCCCCCCGTATAGAGGAGATACGGGTCGTCCGGCGACCGGCCCGCGAAGTCACGGTCGGGGCTCGCCCCGCCCAGCGCCGCTTCGTAGGACACCGCGCCGAGGGCGTCCACCGCGCGGGCCGCCCCCTCGTCGGTGGTGCCGTCGTCCAGCACCACGAAGTGGCGGAGCCGGGGCGCCCGGGCTCGGGCGGCGAGCACCAACGGGGCGAAGGACCGCTCGAAGACGACGGCCACCGAATCGGAGTTCTCCAGGACGTACTCGAGCTCGTCCGCGACGTACCGGTAGTTCACGTTGATCACCGCGGCTCGGGCCTTGTAGATGCCGAGCTCGGCCTCCAGCCACTCCGCCCGGTTCCACGCGTACACCGCGACGTGGTCCCCGGGTCGGATCCCCACGTCCTGGAGGTGGTGCGCCAGGCGAGTGGCCCGCTCGTCGAGCTCCCGGTAGGTCCGCCGGGCGTCCCCCGCGACCAGTGCCAGCCGGTCCGGGACGGTGTCAGCCACGATCTCGAACAGGTCAGCGAGGTTGAACTCCATCGGGCCGGAAGTAGAACATGTTCCTGTCCGGCCCGGCAAGGCACGTCGAGCCGGCTCCGAGGGGGACCATCCGATGGACGTCGAGACCGCCGGGCTGCTCGACGGCCGGGTCGCGCTCGTGTCCGGGGTCGGCCCCGGGCTGGGCCGCTCCATCGCGCGCACGCTGGCCGGCGCCGGCGCCGACGTCGCGCTCGCGGCGCGCCGGCGCGGCCCCCTCGCCGCCGTCGCCGCGGAGATCGAGGGTCTGGGCCGCCGCGCCGTGGTGATCCCGACCGACATCGCGGACCCCGAGCAGTGCCGCCGGCTCGCCGACGCCGCCGCCGATCGCCTCGGCCGCATCGACGTGCTCGTCAACAACGCGTTCACCGAAGAGGACTGGCGGGAGCCCTTCGACGGGTTCGACCCCGACCGGTGGCGCGCGCCCGTCGCCGTCAACCTGCTCGGCACGCTGGCGCTCTCCCAGGCCGCCGTCCCGCACCTCCGAGCCGCCGGCGGCGGGTCGGTGATCATGATCACGACCCTCTCGGTGAAGAACCCGGTGCCGCTCCTCGCCGGGTACGCCGCGTCGAAGCGGGCCCTCACGACCGCGGCGCAGGCGATGGCCCGAGAGCTCGGACCGCACCGCATCCGGGTGAACTGCGTCGCTCCCGGCCACATCCAAGGCGCCTCGCTCGACGAGTACTTCGCCTGGATCGCCGATCGGCGCGGTGTCGACGCGGCCGCCGTCGCCGCCGAGATCGCCTCCCTGAACGCATTGGGGTGCATCGCCACGCCCGACGAGATCGCCGGCGCGGTCCTCTTCTTCGCCAGTGACCTGTCGCGCGTGGTCACCGGCCAGACTCTCGACGTCAACTGCGGTCGGACCCTCGGGTAGCCCGCAGCCGAAAGGAAGAACCAGATGCTCCTCAACGACAAGGTCGCCATCGTCTCCGGCGTCGGTCCGGGACTCGGCAAGGAGATCGCCCTCGCGTTCGCGCGTGAGGGCGCGGACCTCGTCCTGGGTGCGCGCACCGAGTCGTACCTCGCCGAGGTCCAAGCCGAGATCGAAAGGCTCGGCCGACGGGCCCGGTACACGCCCACCGACATCACCGACCAGGCCCAATGCGACCGGCTGGTGCAGACGGCCCGGGATGAGTTCGGTCGGGTCGACGTCCTCGTCCACAACGCGTTCGCCCCCGACGTCTTCCAGCTCTTCGAAGACGTCGATCTCGCCGCCTGGCGCCACATCGTCGATGTCAACCTCTTCGGCAGCCTCCAGCTGACGAAGTCGGTGATCCCGGTCATGAAGGACCAGGGCGGCGGCTCGATCGTGTTCGTCAACTCGATGATCGTCCGCAAGATCCTCCCGCTCCAGGGCGGCTACGCCACCTCCAAAGGCGCGCTCCTCACCGCGGCGCAGGTCCTCGCCAAGGAGCTCGGCCCCCACCAGATCCGGGTCAACTCGATCGTCCCCGGCTGGATGGACGGCCCGAACGTGCGGGGGTACTTCGCCATGATGGAGCGACAGACCGGCAAGGCGGTCCAGGACAGCTACGACGAGATCGCCGCCGAGATCGCGCTGGGCATCATCCCGACCGACGACGATTGCGCCAACGCCGCCGTGTTCTTCGCGTCCGACCTGTCGTCGGTCATCACGGGGCAAGCACTCAACGTCAACGGCGGTGAGGTGTTCAGCTGACGGTCGCCGCCGCGGAAGCGGCGCTCGACGCGGCCGCCACGCAGGCCGGCACCCGGCTCGGCGTCGACGGGCCCGGTGTGCTCCGCGAGCGCATGGCCGTGCTGGGGATCAGCCCGGCCGCCACGGTGTCGGCCGGCGGGTCGTGCCGGCTGCTCCGCTGCGCCGATGACCGGTGGATCGCGATGAACCTTGCCCGACGCGACGACGTCGACCTGCTCGCGGCGTGGATGCAGCGCCCGTGGGCGGGACCCGTCTGGGACGCCGTCGCCGCGGCCGCAGACCAGCAAGCCGCGGACGCGGCCGTCGAACGGGCGCAGCTGCTCGGCATCCCCGCCGCCGTCGCGGTCCCGCCCCCCACCGCGGCGCACCGCCTGGTCCGCTCGGCCCCGGCCCGACGGGCAACGGGCCTCGTCGTCGACCTGTCCAGCCTGTGGGCCGGACCGCTCTGCGCCCGGCTCGTCGCGGCTGCTTCCGGGAAGCGGGTGGTCAAGGTCGAGGACCCCGATCGGCCCGACGGGGCGCGGGCCGGACCGCCCGCGTTCTGGCAGCGGCTCAATTGCGGCAAGGACGACGTCGCGGTCGCGCTCCGCACCGCCCCGGGTCGCCGCGAGCTCGCCGCGCTCCTCGCCGACGCCGACGTGGTCGTGACCTCGGCTCGGCCCCGCGCCCTCGACACACTCGGGCTCGACCCGGCGGAGCACGCGGCGCGCGGCGTCGTATGGGTCGCGATCACCGGCTACGGGCTGACCGGCGCGTGGAGTAACCGGGTGGCGTTCGGTGACGACGCCGCCGTCGCGGGCGGAGCCGCCGTCGCCGCGGGCGGCGAACATCCCGTCTTCGTGCTCGACGCCGTCGCCGACCCCCTGAGCGGACTGTGGGGCGCGGCCGCGGCCCTCGACGCGCTCGGCGCCCACCGCGGTGCGGTCATCGACGTAGCGATGCGAGACGTCGTCGCCGCCGCGCTCACCAAGGGAAGGTACGCTGCGCGGACTGACCAGGAGGTCGCATGATGGCCCGACTCGAGATGCCCGCCGGCGATCAGCCCGAGATCGTCCGCGTCTGGGGGTTGCGTCCCGAGATGGGTGAGGCCGTGCAACGCCTCTCCTACGCGGTGTACTCCCAGAGCGCGCTCCCGGCCCGGGTGCGGGAGGCGGCCCGCATGCGCATCGCGCAGATCAACGACTGTGCGGTGTGCCGCGGGTGGCGCATTCCCGAGCTCGCCGAGCAAGGCGTCGACGAGGAGCTCTACGCCCACGTCGCCGACCCCAACGCGGGGGAGTACTCCGCGCAGGAGCGCCTCGCGATCGAGTTCGCCGAACGGTACGCCCTGGATCACCGCTCCCTCAACGACGCGTTCTTCGCCCGGTTGCGCGAGCACTTCACCGACGCCGAGATCCTCGACCTCTCCATCTGCGTGGGGAACTGGCTCGCCTTCGGCCGCTTGACGATGGTCCTCGACCTCGACGAGGCCTGCGCGGTGCGGCCCCGAGCCTCGGTGTGACGACCGCCACCGTCGACTTCTTCGACCCGGCGGTCTTCGCCGCCGGCCCACCCCACGACCTGTTCCGCCGCCTGCGCGCCGAGCAGCCCGTCTACTTCCTCCCCGAACCCGCCGGACCCGGGTTCTGGGGCGTGTTCGCCTACGACGACGTCGTCGACGTGTCGCGCCATCCCCAGCGGTTCGGCTCGCACCCCAACACCATGATCACCGACATCGACCCCGGCGGCGGCGGCGCCGGACAGCTCATGCTGAACCAGGACCCGCCCCGGCACACCCAGCTGCGCAAGCTCGTCAACCGCGGGTTCACCCCCCGCCAGGTCGCCCTCCTCGAGCCCCGCGTCCGCGCCCTCGTCGACCGGCTCCTCGACCGGGCCGAGGCGCTCGGCCGCTTCGACCTCGTCACCGACGTCGCGGTGGAGCTCCCGCTGCAGGTCATCGCCGAGCTCGTCGGTGTCCCCGAGGACGAGCGGCACACCGTGTTCGCCTGGACCGAGCGGATGATGAGCAGCGACCCCGAGAGCACCGACTTCGGGCACGAAGCCCGCGCCGCGATGGCCGAGATGTTCGCCTACGCCGGCCAGCTCGCTGCCGAACGGGCGCAGCATCCCGGCGGCGACCTCCTCAGCGTCCTCCTCGCCGCCGAGGTCGACGGAGAGCGGCTCAGCCAGCTCGACATCGACCTGTTCTTCATGCTGCTGATGAACGCGGGCAGCGAGACGACCCGCAACCTGATCACCGGCGGAATGCTGACCCTCTTCGAGCATCCCGACCAGCGGGCCCGGCTCCGCGCCGACCCCGCGCTGCTCCCCACCGGCGTGGAGGAGATGCTGCGCTGGGTGACGCCGGTCATGCGGTTCCGGCGCACCGCACGCGAAGCCACCACCCTGGGCGGCCAGGCCATCGAGACCGGCGACAAGGTCGTCGTCTGGTACACCTCCGCGAACCGGGACGAGAGCCAGTTCCCGGCCGCGGACACCTTCGACGTCGCCCGCACCCCGAACGATCACGTCGCGTTCGGCGCCGGTGGCCCCCACTTCTGCCTCGGCGCGGGCCTGGCCCGCCTCGAGGCCCGCGTCCTCTTCGAGACGCTGCTCGACCGCCTCCCGGGACTCCGACCCGACGGGCCCGTCTCCCGGTCCGGGTCCAGCTTCCTCAACGGCATCACCGCGATGCCGGTGGCGGTCTCCTGAACACCTGACCCGACAGGTCCCGCGCCCCCCGGTACAGCACCCAGAACCGGCGGTGCGCGAACCGCCACCCCCGCTCGTCGTGCACGACCGTGTCGTCGTAGCAGCCGAGCAGCTCGTGGCCACCGTCGCTCGATCGCTGCGTCTCACGCAGATACCACCGCGCCGTGGCGTCATCACCCGCCCGGTCGACCCAGCCCGACAGCACCTCCTGCACGCACAGGTCGAAGTCCGCGCTCCACGACGCGAAGGCGTCCCGCAACGCCGCGTGGCCGACCAACGTGCCCACCCCCGGGAGCACCCAGATGCCGTCCTCCCGCCAGCATGCCAACCACGCGTCGGCATCCGCGCGCGCGACCGCGTCACACGAGCGCGCGACGAGCGCGCGCACCCCTTGATCATCACCCACGGTCGGATGATACGGTCCGGCTGATGAGCGCGCTCTCGGGCAGAGTCGCGGTCGTCACCGGTGCCGACCAGGCGCTCGGCCACGGCTTAGCGCTCGCGATCGGCACCAGCGGCGCCCGGGTCGCCCTCGTCGGCGACGCGACCACGCTCACGCCCGTCGCGGACACGATCCGGGACCGTGGCGGCCACGCCGCCGCCTTCGACGCGGTGCTCACCGAGCGAGCCGACCTCGAGCGTGCCTTCGCCGCGGCCGCCGACACCTTCGGGGACCCCGTCACCGCGCTCGTGCACACCGCGATGAACCGGGCCGCGTTCGAGCAGCTCGACTTCGCCGACGTCGACGACGCGCGCTGGGAGCTGATCTGGGAAGGCACCATGCGCGCCGCGCTGGCGCTCCTCCAGGCGTCGTACACGCCGCTGCACGGCCGCGACGGCCGGATCGTGTTCGTCGCGCCCACCGTGTCGATGTCCGGCGCCGAGCGTCTCGTCCCCTACACGACCGCGCTCGAAGGCCAACGCCTCTTGGCGAAGTCCGCGGCTCGCCAATGGGGCCCCGATGGGATCACCGTCAACACCGTCGCGGTCGCTCCCGAGCAGGTCCCCATCGGGGTGGCCAGCGCCGCGACGTCCCTGGCCCCGCCCGCCCTGGGCGGCCCGGGACAGCCCGAGGCCGACGTCGGACCCGTCGTCACGTTCCTGCTCGGCGCGGCGGGTCGGTTCGTCACCGGTTCCACCCTCAGCATCGACGGCGGCGTCTGGATGGCTCCGTGAGTCTCGAGCCCGGCCCCCTCGCCGGACGCACCGCGATCGTCACCGGCGCGGGCCAGGGCGTCGGGCGGGGCATCGCCCTCGCCCTCGCGGCGCGCGGGGCCCGCGTCGTGCTCGCGGCCCGACGGGCCGAAACGGGCGAACCCGCGGCCCAGGAGATCCGGGACCGGGGCGGCGACGCGGTCTGTGTCGTCACGGACGTCACACGGCGCGACGATGTCGAACAGTGCGTGCGTGCGACCGTCGAACGGTACGGCGGACTCGAGATCATGGTCCACAACGCGTTCCGGGGGGGTCGACCGCACCGCCTCGAGGAACTCGACGAGGCGCTGTGGACCATGAACTCCCGCACTGCTGTCTGGGGTTCCTACTACGCCGCCCAGCTCGCCTATCCCCATCTGCGCGCCGCGGGGACACAGGGCCGCCTCATCCTCGTCACGTCACCGTCGGGTGTTGAGGGCAGCGTGAGCATCCCGATCTACTCGCCCGTCAAGGCCGCGCAGCGGGCGATCGCCAAGAGCCTCTCCCGGGAGTGGGGCCCGCTCGGCATCACCGTCAACTGCCTCGCGCCCGTCGCCGAGACCCCCGCCCTCACGAACGCGTTCGTCGAGAACCCCGACCTCAAGGGCCGGCTCGAGGCCCGCACCTCGCTGCGACGGGTCGGAGACGCCGAGCACGACATCGGCGTCGTCGCCGCGTTCCTCGCCAGCGACGACGCCGGGTACGTCACCGGCCAGACCATCGTCTGTGACGGTGGCAGCTTCATGGGCCTGTGACCCGCCCGTGAGCTGGCTTCCCGAGCACGCCGACGGTGCGACACCCCTCGATCGGGTCTTCGGGGTGCGCCCCGACCTCTACGAGCCGTTCCGATCGTTCTACGCGACGTTCTGGACCCACGAAATCCTCGACCCGGTCGTGCTCGAGCTCTGCCGGCTGCGGGTCGCGCACCTGCTCCGTTGCGACAGCGAGCAGCGGGTGCGGTACGCGCCCGCCCTCGACGCGGGCCTGACCGAGGATCAGATCGCGGTCCTCTCGCAGTGGCCGACCTCACCGATGTTCAGCACGGCGCAACGGGCCGCGCTGAACTTCGCGGAGCAGTTCGTCATCGACGTGGGCGGCATCGATGCCACCCACCGCGACGCGGTCATCGACCACTTCGACGTGGCCGGGCTCGTCGCTCTCTGCGAGGCGCTCGCCCTGTTCGACGGGTTCTGCCGATTCCGGATCATCCTCGGGATCGACGCCGGTGCCGCGCCCGGCGTGACGGTCGTCCCCGGCCCCACGCCCGACGAGGGCCTACGCTGAGCCAACGATGAACGGACCGGCATGAGCACCGCACGGCACCCCATCCGCGGGGACGTGCTCGCGCTGCAACCCGAGGCGACGACCGGGTTCTACCGCCTGTACGGCACCCTCTGGAGCCACGGCACCGTCGACCAGGCGACGAAGGAGGTCGCACGGCTCCGCAACGCCCGCACGACCGGGTGTCGCTACTGCCAGAACGTGCGCTTCGACGGCGCCCGCCAGGCCGGCCTCACCGAAGACCGCGTCGCGCTCATCGCCGACGAGTTCGAGGACTCGGACCTCTCCGGGGACGAGAAGACCGCCATCCGCCTCGTGGACCAGTTCCTCGCCGACCCGCACGGGCTGACCGACGCCCAACGCGACGAGCTGCTCGAGCACTTCGACACCGGCCAGATCGTCGAGCTCACCGCCGGCGTCGCGCTCTTCATGGGATTCTCGAAGATCGCGGTGGCGCTGGGACCACCCCCCGACATGCCGACGCTCGTGATGCCGACACCCGACTGGCCTCCCGTCACCGCCGATCAGGAATAGATCGACCCGAGCACGTCCATCGCGTCGGCGACGACCTGCGCCTGCGTGCGCCCCTCGAGGTGCTGGGCGTAGGCGGCGGCGTTCACGCCGAGGAGCATGGGCGCCCCCGTGTAGACGGCCAGATTGACCCACTGCGACCACCGGCCCTTCCGTGCGTCCATGTGCCCGATGATCCCGGCACGACGGTCCCAGAAGACCCGCGGGAACTCGAGCAGCACATGGTCGGCCAGCCCCGAGCCGAGCGCGGCGATGGAGCGCAGCTTGGCATCGGGCAACGGCGGGCTGAACGCGACCGCACCCGCCTGGAGGACACCCAACGGGAGCGTCACGATCGCGTAGTCCGCGTGCGTCGACCCGCCGGCCGTCGCGACCGTCACACCCCCAGGCCCGTACTCGATCCGGTTCACCGGTGTCCGCCGGCGGACGTCGAGATCCCGAGCGGCGTGCTGGACGATCTGGTCGTACCCGCCCCGCACCAGCACGTCGGGCCCCGTGGCGAACCGGCCTGCGTCCCACGTCGCGAGGGCCAAGTCCGCGACGTCCGCCCCGTGCGGATGCTCGATCTCAATGTTCACCTCGTAGTCGAGGCGGGCCCGGCTGGCCGGGTTCACCGTCCGGTACGGACGGGACACGGCGAGGGCGGCCCCGAGCGACGCGTCGGGCGCGGCGCGAGCGCGGCCCGACTCGGCCGCGCGCAGCGCCGCTTGATACTCCGCGCGGCTCTGGCGTTGCGCTGCGGTGCTGACACGCGAGCCGGCGAGGTCATAGATGACGTCGTGGCGGGAGTCGGCCGTCACCACCGCGGCACCGATGTGGTCGACGACGCGGGTCAGCGGGTTGCCGTGCGTGCCGTGGATCCACAGCGCGCCCAGCTCGACGGGTGGCCCCAGGTCCCGGGTGGTCCAGATCCGGCCGCCGACCCGGTCACGGGCCTCGAGGACGGTCACGTGGTGACCGGTGACCTGGAGGTGCGCGGCGGCGGCGAGGCCGGCGATGCCCGCGCCGACGACGACGACGGTCGCGCTCGACGGGGCCACGCCGTCGACCTGGCGGGCCGCCCGGCGCCCCGAGAGCAGCGCGCCCTGGACGGTGCCGGGGGCGTCTTCGGAGGTCGCCTCCCCCGCGAAGTAGAGCCGGTCGGCGACCGGTGCGGCGAGCGCCCGCCGGTCGCTCGGCCCCGAACCGACCCGGTAGTACGAGAACGCCCCCCGCGCGTACGGGTCGGCGCCCCACCGGGTCATGACGACCCCGGTCGGCACGGGGAGGGCGGACGCACCGGACCGCGGGATGAACGGGCCCAGCCGACGGTCGATCGACGCCAGCGCCGCGGCGCTGACCGTGGCGCCCAGGAAGGCCCGGCGCGACACGTCCGGGGAGCTCACGAACGCTGGGCGAGACCGGCTCGCACCTCCCGGCGGAGGACCTTGCCGGTGGCGGTGTGGGGCAGCTCGTCGGCCACGACCAGCACCTCAGGGGTCTTCAAGGACCCGAGGTGCTCGTGAACATGGGCCCGCAGCGCCTCGGGGTCGATCGCCGCGCCGGGCCGGGCGACGACCATCGCCGCGACGAGCTCGCCCCACTCCTCGTCGGGCAGGCCGACGACGGCAGCGCCCGCGACGGCCGGGTGACGCAACAAGGTGTCCTCGATCTCGGCCGGGGCAAGGTTCTCGCCGCCGCGAATGATGGTGTCGTCGCCGCGCCCTTCGACGAACACATAGCCGTCCGCGTCGACGTGGCCGCGGTCGCCGGTCTGGAGCCATCCGCCGGCGTCCCGCCGGGAGCCCTGCCCGACATACTCACCCGAGACCTGGTCGCCCCGTACCTGGACCTCGCCCTCGACGATTCGCACCTCGACGCCGGGAACGGGCCGGCCGACCGAGCCCAGCCGGGCTCGGACCGTCGGGTCGGTGCTCTGCTGCGCGGCACGGTGATCGTCGGGCCCGAGCATGCACACCGTGCTGCTCGTCTCGGTCAGGCCGTACGCGTTGACGAACGCGGCGTCCGGGAAGAGCGTCAATGCCCGCTCCAAGATCGGTGTCGGCATCCGCGAGCCGCCGTAGGCCAGGTGCCGCAGCGACGACACGTCGACGTCCGGGTCCTGTTCGAGCTGCGCCACGATCCGGGCGAGCATGGTGGGAACGACGAACGCGTGGGTCACGCGCTCGCGGGCTGTCAGGTCCAGCCACGCCTCTGGTGAGAAGTGGGGGAGCGGGACGACGCGCCGCCCGGCGTAGGTGGAGGACAGCATCGCCGCGACCCCCGCGATGTGGAACGGCGGCACCGCGACCAGCACCGCTTCGCCCTCACCCGCGCCGGCGAACTCGACGGTGTTGAAGATGTACGCCAGCAGCTGGTCGTGCCCGAGCGTCGCGGCCTTCGGCTCGGCGGTGGTGCCGCTGGTGAAGAGCAGCACCGCCGGCGCGGCTGGGCTGTCGGGGAACGGTTCCGGCGCGCCGGTCGACGGGTCGAGCCAGGCGTCGTCGGCGACCTCGACCGGGGCGAGCCGGGCAAGCAGCGCGTCGCGGGTCTCTGCCGGGAGCCGGTAGTTGATCGGCGCGTACGGCACGCCGGCCCACGCGGCACCGAACAAGGCGACCGGGACCAGGGGTGACGTCTCCCCGAGGAGGGCCACCTTCGGGCGGGACGGCCCGAGCCGGGCAGCCACCGCGGCCGAACGGTCCCGCACCTCGGCGAAGGTCACACCTTCGCCCCCGACGCCGATCGCCACGCGCTCGCCGAACCCGTCCGCAGCCATCTCGAGCAACATGGCGATGTTCAGGGCAGTGACTCCGCAATCTCGAGGCAACGGGCGCGGAGCCGCGACGGATGCACGACCTCGTCGACCAGACCCCAACCGAGCGCCGTCGGGGCCGAGAGCGTATCCCCGGCGAGCAGGAGCCGGAGGGTGCGCTGCCGGCCGATCCGGGCGGGCAGCGACACCGTCCCGCCCGCGCCCGGGACCAGCCCGAGGCCCAACTCGGGGAGGCCCACCCGGGCGTCGTCCGCGGCGACGACGTGACGGGCGAAGGCCGCGAGCTCGATCCCCGCCCCGAGGCACGACCCGTGGAGACCGACCACGAGGCGATCGGCGAGCCGGGCGAAGCGGGTCGCGAGCGAACGCCCCAGCCGGACCAGGTGCGCCGCCACCGGGTCGGGCGACGAGCCGAACTCGTCGAGGTCGCCGCCCGAGCAGAACGACGGTCCCTCCCCGAGGACCATGATGGGTCCCGTCTGGGCCGCGCTGTCGCGCAATGCGGCGTCAAGCTCGTCACGCAACCGACGATCGAGCGCGTTGTGACGCCCGCCGCGGGTCAGGATGATCTCGGTGAGCCCGTCGTGGCGGACGACGCGGACCCGTGGGGCGGCGTCGGGGCCGGGCCGCGCGCCGCGCCGCCCGTCGAGCCAGGCCCGGAACTCCGGGCCGGCTTGCAGCATCGAGTACGTGGTCGACTCCCGAACCAGTCCCACCCACCGGTCCGCGGGGCTGGTGCGGAGCAGCAACGCCGCCGCGGTGGCGGCGAGCGGAACCCGGTCGACCTGGGCGCAAAGGGCCTCGACGCTCAGGTCGTCGGCGAGGAGGACGTCAGGGCGGGGCGCGTCGGGCCCGTCCGGCGGTACGGCCGCCGCGACCAGGAGCGGGACCTCCGAGAGCAGCGCCCACTGCTCGGTGGTGACGGCCCCCACGTCGGTCACGACCACCACGGCCGGCGCTCCGAGGTGATCGGCGAGCACCGCGTCGACGGCGGCGGGTCCCGCCGCGAGCAGCCGGGCGTCGACCTCGACGACCGGCACGGACCGGTTCAGTCGGAGGAGGGGAGCGGCTTGGCTTGGGCGATCTCCATGACCTGGCCGTGGCAGACGAGCTCGCCATCGCCGGCCTTGGTCACGAGCAGCGTGGCCTCGCAGACCGCGCATTGGTAGCGCTTCCCGAGCAGGTTCGCCATTGGGTCCCTCAGTCCTCGCGGGCGACCATCGGGTGGTCGCAACACACCGGCGCGGTGTCGTCGCCGGTCTTCACGACGATGATCTCGGTGCCGCAGCCGTCGCAGCGGAGCCGTGTCCCCACTTTCGTAGCCGTCATAGGCGACAGACTACCCGGGTGCGCGATCCGGACGGCTTCTCGGACCTCAGGTTCGCCCTCGAGGGTGACGTGGCGGTCATCACCCTGTCCCGCCCCGAGCGCAAGAACGCGTTCACCGGCGCGATGGGCGCGAGCCTCGGCGCGGCGTACCGGCGCTGCGACGAGGACGACCAGGTCCGGGCGGTGGTCGTCACCGGTGCGGGCGACGCGTTCTGCGCCGGCGCCGATCTCAGCCCCGCGGGCGAGACCTTCGCCGCTCCCGATGCGGGGCCCGCCGAGTTCACGTCGTCACCGGTTCGGCCCCCCGCGTGGGAGGTCCGCAAGCCGGTGCTCGCGGCGATGAACGGCCACGCCATCGGGATCGGGATGACGCTTGCCATGCAATGCGACCTGCGGATCATGGCGACGGGCGCGAAATACGGGTTCGTCCACGTCCGGCGCGGTGTCATCCCGGACGCCCACGCGCACTGGACCGTGCCTCGCGCCGTCGGGTTCGCGCAGGCCGCCGACCTGCTCCTCACCGGCCGTCACTTCACGGCCGAGGAGGCCGTCACCATGGGTCTCGCCACCCGGGCCGTGCCGCCCGAGGAGGTCCTCGCCACTGCGGTGACGCTGGCCCAAGACATCGCCGCCAACGCCGCCCCTCTCTCGGTGGCGATCACGAAGCGGCTCCTCTGGTCCAGCCCGCCGCTCGACGCGGCCGAGGCCGACCGGCTCGAGAGCGTCATGCACCGCCACGTCATGGGCGCGGCCGACGCCCGCGAAGGCGTGCTGGCGTTCCTCGAACGGCGGTCCCCGCGCTGGTCGCTGTCACCGACCCGGGACTGGCCCGACGCCTGGTGACCCGCGAGTTCAGCTCGGACGCGCGGCGGGCTCGCCGAGCAACCGCAACGCGTTCTCGCGGAGGAACTGGGGCCAGACATGGTCTCGGAACGGCACCGATGAGAGCTGTTCGAAGATCGTCTCGTACGACAGCCCCATCGGGAAGTACCCGGCGAAGCACACCTTCGTGGCACCCCGCGTGTTGGCGAAGTCGATGATGGTCTTCGGGTAGTACCGGGGCGCGAACGCGCTGGTCGAGTAGTGCAGGCCCGGCCACTTCAGCATGAGCTTGACGGCCAGGTCGGCCCAGGGTTCGGCGCCGTGGCGCATGACGACGACGAGCTCGGGGAAGTCATAGCAGACCTGATCGAGTCGTCGGACGTCTTGGGGCGCGAACGGGATCCGGGGGCCGGGGATCCCGACGGTGACGAACAACGGGAGGTTGAGGTCGACGCACTCGGCGTAGAGCGGGTACCACTCCGACGCGTCGAGCGGAACCTGCGGGAACGTGCCCGCAGTGAACGCCGTCGCGGCACGCACCCCGAGGTCCCCGACGGCGGCCCGCAGGGCCCGCAGGCCCGCGACGCCCCGGTTCGGGTCGACCTCGTAGGACCCGACGAACCGGTCGTGATGGTCGCGGGCGGCCCGCCGCGAGACGTCGTCGTCGGGGTTCACCCCGATCATCGCCCGCTCGACACCGAAGCGGTCCATCTCGTCGAGCACCGCACGGACCGGGTCGTCGGCGTACCGAGCAGCCGGCAGGTTCCGGAACATGTAGGACGCCGGGTGCGCGAAGGTCTGCGAGTCCGGGTCCTTGAGGAGCGGGCTCAGCTGATCCCGCCACGCCTGGTCACCCGCCGCGGGCGGGAGGCCGACCATCAGGTCGATGATCGGGACCCCGAATGGGTTCGTCACGGCGCGGGCGTGATCACTTCGGGTGGTGGTCCGGGTGCCGGGAGGTCGAGCAGATCCGCGAGCACGCGGGTGACTGCGTTGTTGGCGGACATCTCCTCGGCGGCTTCGATCGGCATGAGGCCGAAGCCGGTGACGAGGGTCGCGATTCGGATCATCACGACCGCGAAGCGCAGCCCGGCGAAGATCTCGTAGAAGTCGAGGTCGCGTGCGGCGCGTCCACTGGCCCGCTCGTAGTGCGCCACCATCTCGTCACGCGTCGGGAAGCCGTCCATCCGCGGGGCGGGCATGCCTTCGTGGAAGTGTCGGTCGAGGAACAGCCACCATCCCAGGTCCATCATGGGGTCGGCGAGCGTCACCATCTCCCAGTCGAGGACCGCCGTGACTCGGTAGTCGGGGCCGAAGAGCTGGTTGTTGATCCGGGCGTCGCCCCAACAGAGCGCGATCTCGGGATCCTCCGCGGGGGCGTTGCGCTGGATCCACTCGAGCGTCGCGCGCGGGACCGCGGGCGCGGCGTAGCCGGCCGCGTCCTCGGCCCACGTGAAGGACCGCTCGTAGTAGCGGAGCTGCTGCTCGAACCCGAGGCGCCCGTACTGCGGCTTGCTCAGGACGCCCAGGTCGAGTTGCCGCCAGTCGACGCCGTGCACGCGGGCCATGGCCTCGAGCCCGCTCTCGACCAGTGTGCGGCGCTGCTGTGGTGTCGCCTCGTCGAGCAGCCATCCTCCGACCGTGTACGGGGGGCTGTCCTCGGGTGTCCGGCCCTCCACCCGCTCCATCACGAAGAACGGCGCGCCGAGCACGCGGTCGTCGGCCTCGTACCAGCGCACCGGGGGGACGGGCACGTCGCTGTGCTCACCGAGCGTGCGCAGCACGAGGTACTGCTGCTCGAAGTCCGCTTCGAGGAACACGGTGTGCTGGGTCGGCTTCACCCGCAGGACCAGGGACTCCTCGACCGGCGCGCCGTCCGTCACCCAGGACGCGTCGAACAGCAGCGTCTCGTTCGAGAATCCCGTCGCCGCCGGGCCGCTGATCGGCCCCACCTGTACCCCGGTGGCATCGGGAAGCTGGCGGGTCAACCATGCCGCGAGGGTCGCGCGGGCCTGCTCGAGGTCACGCTGTTCGGGGATCGGCATGGCAGTCCCTTCAGATCAGGGCACCGGCGTCGCGCAGCGCGGCGACCTCGGTGGCATCGAACCCCCACCTTTGGAGCACGTCCGGGGTGTGGGCCCCAGGGTGCTCCGGGGCGCGGGGGGTGGACAGCGTGGAGCGGGAGAACCGCGGGGCGGGTGCAGGCTGGGGGACACCCCGCAACGACACGAAGCCGTGGCGCGCCTGATGATGGGCGTGATCGGGTGCTTCGACGGGGGTCAGCACCGGCGCGACGCACGCGTCGTGCCCCGCGAAGCGCTCGACCCACTCCAACCGGCTGCGGGTCCGGATCGTGTCCGCGAAGCGGGCGCGGAGCAGGGGCCAGCTCGCCTGGTCCATCTGGTCGGGGAGGTCCGCGTCGGCCAGGCCGAGGCCCGCGAGGAGCGCGGCGTAGAACTGCGGTTCGATCGCGCCGACCGCGAGCCACCGCCCGTCGGCGGTCTCGTACACCTCGTAGAACGGCGCCCCGGTGTCGAGCAGGTTCGTGCCCCGCTCGCCCCACGCCCCCGACGCACGCGCGGCGTAGAACGGGGTCAGCATGAGCGCGGCGCCGTCGATCATCGCCGCATCGATCACCTGGCCCTCCCCGGACCGTTCACGCTCGTAGAGGGCGGCGAGGACCCCGAACGCCATCAGCATCCCACCGCCCGCGAAGTCACCGAGCACGTTGATCGGCGGCGTCGGCGGCTGCCCCGCTCGTCCGAGCGGCTCGAGAGCGCCGGCGACGGCGAGGTAGTCGATGTCGTGGCCGGCCCGGTCGGCGAGTGGACCCGACTGACCCCAGCCGGTGAGCCGCCCGTAGATCAGCCGCGGGTTGCGCGCCCGGCAGACGTCAGGGCCGATCCCGAGCCGCTCGGCGACACCGGGACGGAACACCTCGAACGCCACGTCCGCATGGTCGGTGAGGCGCAAGAACGTCTCGACCCCCGCGTCGGTCTTGAGATCGAGTGCCACGGCGTCCTTCGACCGGTGCATCGCATTGGACGACGGCGTCGACGTGTCGGGTGGCACGGCGTCGACACGATCGACGCGCAGCACCTCCGCGCCCAGGTCGGCGAGCAGCATCCCGCAGAACGGTCCCGGGCCGAGCCCGACGAGCTCGACGACTCGCACCCCTTCGAGCGGGCCCGCCATGGATCAGCCGACCGCTCGGCCGGTGATGATCAAACGCGCCGTACGTGGCGCGTGGGGGATGCGACGGATCCGGGTCATGAGGTTGGCGCGTGATCCTAAACGCCCGTCACGACGGCGATCCGTCCACCGTTGGCCCATCCCCCGATCACTCCGGATCGAGATCGACGCGGATGGTCAACAGGTCGGTGCCCATGAGTCGCACCGCCAGCGCGGTGACGAAGCGGATCGGGCGCCCCCGGCTCAGCGTCCGCTGGCGCGCGCGCGGGTCGTCATCGTCCAGCACGTGCGCCGTCCCGGTCCGCCATCGGTACCGCAGTCCATGGCGAGCCTTGACCCGAACACGCGGGTCGTGCTCGAGGTTCCGGACATACGACGCGTGGTGACCGTGCTCCGCGACCAGCCAGAACACGGCGCCGACGCGACCGTCGCCGATCGGCGTCCGGCGCGGACGACCGGACCGGTGACCGACGGTCTCGAGGAGGGCATAGCCGGGCGGGGCGACGCCCAGCTCCAGCATCCAACGGACCGGCGGGTTCAGCACGTGCTTCTGGAGTCGTCGGATCACCTGCCGCTTCACCGGTGTTGGCCTACCGGAACGGGGCGCCCGCTGCACCGGCCAAGGTCCCCCCGCTCGAGGCGCCGTGCGGCGGGGAGGCGCTGTGACGGGTTCGGTATCCTGCTGTCGTCACATCGTCCGAGTCGCCGACGTGGCGGCACCTGGAGGCACCCGTGGGCAAGCCGGTCATCGTCGAGGCGGTGCGCACCCCGATCGGGAAGCGCAACGGCCAGCTGTCCGGGCTCAAGGCCACCGAGGTGCTGCGCCACGCCCTCATCGAGGTCATCGACCGGGCCGGCATCGAACCCGGCATGGTGGAGGAAGTCGTCGGCGGGTGCGTCACCCAAGCCGGCGAGCAAGGCTCCAACGTGACCCGCAACGCGTGGCTCAGCGCCGGCAACGACCGGCTCCCGTTCACCACCGCCTGTTCGACCGTCGACGCGCAGTGCGGATCGGCGCAGCAGGCCAATCACCTCGTCGCCGGGCTGGTCGCCGCGGACGGCGTCAAGATCGGCATCGCGTGCGGCGTCGAGCAGATGAGCCACGTCGCGCTGGGCTCCAACGTCATCAACGGCCCCGGTCACTACAAGACCGAGCCCTGGCCCTACGACGACCCCCCGAACGGGCAGTTCGGCGCGGCGGAGCGCATCGCCGACAAGCGCGGGATCACCCGCGAGGACCTCGACCAGTGGGGGTTTCACTCGCAGCGCAAAGCCAAGGTCGCGTGGGACGAAGGCCGTTTCGAGCGCGAGGTAGCGCCGATCGAGACCCCGGTCCTCGGCGAAGACGGGCAGCCCACGGGCGAGACCCAGACCATGTCCCGCGACCAGGGACTGCGCGACACCACGCTCGAGGGTCTCGCCAAGCTCAAGCCCGTCGTCGAGGGCACACGCCACACCGCCGGGACCTCCTCTCAGATCTCGGACGGCGCCGCCGCAGTCCTCTGGATGGACGAGGACGTGGCCCGCGGGCTCGGCCTCCGGCCTCGTGCCCGGCTGCTGCACCAGTTCGTGACCGGCACCGACCCGTACTACCTCCTGGACGGTCCGGTGGACGCGACCCACAAGATGCTCGACCGGTCGGGGATGGCCATGGCCGACTTCGACCTCTTCGAGATCAACGAAGCGTTCGCGGCGGTGGTGCTGTCGTGGTCCCAGGTCCACAAGCCCGACCTCGACCGGGTCAACGTCAACGGCGGAGCGATCGCGCTGGGCCACCCGGTCGGCTCGACCGGGTCCCGCCTCATCACCACCGCGCTGCACGAGCTGGAGCGTTCGGACAAGGAACTGGCGCTCGTGACGATGTGCTGCGGCGGCGCCCTCGGGACCGCGAGCGTCCTGCAGCGCGTCTGACCGGCTCAGGTCCTGACGACCCCGCGCACGAAGGCGCCGATCTCGGCCATCGCGGCGTCGGCTTCGGGGACGATCGCCTCCATACCCAAGAAGCCGTGGATGAGCCCGTCGAATCGGTGCAGCGTGACCGGGACGTCGCATGCCTCGAGGCGGTGGGCGTACGCCTCGCCCTCGTCGCGGAGGGGGTCGTACTCGGCGGTGAGGACGAGCGCGGGCGGGAGTGAGGTGAGATCCCGGGCGTGGACCGGCGACGCGTACGGGTCCGCGGAGTCACCGTCCGGACCCAGGTAACAGTCCCAGAACCACGCCATCGCGGTCGCGGTTAGCAGGTACCCCTCACCGTTTACCCGGTACGACTCGGTGTCCGCGGCGGAGTCACACACCGGGTACACGAGCACCTGACCCCGCAGGTCCGGGCCGTCGTCCCGGGCCCGCAGCGCGGTGGCCGCGGCGAGGTTGCCGCCCGCGCTGTCCCCGGCGACGACCAGGCGACGGGGGTCGCCGCCGAGGTCGGCGCCGTGCTCGGCCAGCCACTGCGTCGCCGCGACGCAGTCCTCGAGCGCGGCGGGAAACGGGTCCTCGGGGGCGAGCCGATACTCGATGCTCACGACGATGGCCCCGGTGGCGTTGGTGAGCCGCCGACAGATGTTGTCGTGGGTCTCGATGCCCATGATCACCCACCCGCCGCCGTGGAAGTAAGCGACGACCGCGAGCGGCTCGTCGGTGCGCGCCGGCCAGTAGACGCGCGCGCGCACGGCCCCGGCGCTCGTCGCGAGCTCGCGGTCTTCGATCGCCGCCACCGGCTGCTTCGGTCCTTCGGTCGCTTGGACCATGACGATCGCGCCCGCCCGGCCCACATCGAGGGGGAGTGTTTCGATGCCGGGCGCGTTCGCCGCCGCGACCTGGTCCAGCAGCGCGCCGAGCGCCGGTGTGAGCGGCATCAGGACGCGGCCCAGAAGCGGGCCAGCGCGGCCGCGGCGTCGTCGGGTCGTTCCACGAGGCTCCAGTGTCCTGCATCGAGGGTGATGAACTCGGCGCCGGCCTGCGCGGCCGCGGCGCGGCCGTACTCGGGGGGCCCATACGGGTCGCGCTCGCCCCACAACACGAGGGCAGGGCGTTGCCCGGCTACGGGGCCCGGTGTCCACTCGCCGGCGACGTGCACCGCGGAGCGATACAGCGCCAGCACCGCGGCCTTCATTCTGTCGTCGATGTGCGTGACCGCGGCCGCGGCATTGGGATGGCCCCCCTCGCGCAGGGCGTCGACCACTACGTCGCCGACCATGAGCTCCATGATCTGCTCGCCGACCCCGGCGGTCTGCCACTGCTCGGCGAGGTCGTGCCACCGGAACACCTCGCTCACCGCGCCGTCAGCCAGGACCCAGCTCCGGAGCAGCTCGGGGTTGGTCGTGGCGACCCGCTGCACGAGGAGCGATCCCCAGTCGTGGCCCACCACGTCCACGGGCTCGTCGAAGCCGCGGAGCTCCTGGACGAGCCACGTCGCGTACTCGTCCTTGGTGCAACCGAACCCGGCGGGCACCGGGGTCCCGAACCCGGGAAGCGACGGGCACACGACATCGTCGCGCTCCAGCCGTTCGACGAGCGGTGCCCAGAGGTCCGCGGTGTCGGGAACGCCGTGGACGAGCACGACCGCCACGTGCCTACTCCTCGTCTCGCATCGTGTCGAGCGTCGTCGTCGCGTCGACGAATCCCTCCATCAGGTCGAGGATCACGTCACGAACCGGGCGGACCGCGTTCATGCGGCCGACGATCTGGCCGACGGGCATGCCCTGCAGCTCGTGGACCTGGTGCTTGACGATGCGACGCTGCGCCTCCGAGGTCGCCATGTACTGCAGCGGCATCGGCAGGTATCCCGGCGAGTCCGGCCGTTCCCACGCCTCGGTCCACGCGGTGCGGAGCTGACGCGCCGGCTTCCCCGAGATGACCCGGGACCGGACCGTGTCGCGCGAGGTGGCGGCGAGCAGCTTCTGGGTGACGGGGGGCGACGTGTCGCTCTCCGCGGTCGTCAGCCAGATCGACCCGGTCCAGACCCCGTCGGCGCCGAGCGCCATCGACGCCGCCATCTGCCGGCCGGAGCCGACGCCGCCCGCCGCGAGGACCGGCACCTGGTGGCCGACCGCGTCGACGACCTCGGGGACGAGCACCATCACGCCGACGTCGCCGGTGTGACCCCCGGCTTCATACCCCTGGGCGACGATCATGTCGACGCCCTGGTTCACCTGCCGTTCTGCCTGCGCGACGCTGCCGACGAGCGCCGCGACCTTGACGCCGTGCTCGTGGGCGAGGTCCAGCACATCCTTGGGCGGTGGCCCGAGCGCGTTGACGAGCAGCTTGATGGGATGCGCCAGCGCGATGTCGACCTGAGGCCGGGCCCCTTCGTAGGTCCAGCCGAGCAGCCCGCTCCGATCCTCACCGTCGTCACCAAGGGGCGGCACGTGGTACTCGTCGAGGACGCCTTCGATGAAGTCCTTGTGGGCCTGGGGGATCATGTCGGCCAGCTGCTCTTCCATCCGGTCCGGATCGAGCTCGCCGCCCGAGCCGGCGTAGCTGGCCGGCATGACGACGTCGACGCCGTAGGGCTTGCCGTCGACGTGGTCGTCGATCCAGTTGAGCTCGATCTCGAGCTGCTCGGGCGTGAACGCCAACGCGCCGAGGACGCCGAGGCCGCCCGCCTTGCTCACCGCGGCGACGACGTCGCGGCAGTGGCTGAAGGCGAAGATGGGCAGCTCCAGCCCGAACATCTCAGTTGCCCGTGTGCGCATGCTTCCTCCTAGACGGTGGTGGCGACGCCTGTCGCCACGTCCTTGGCCCAGCGGTAGTCGGGCTTCCCGGACGGTGACCGCACGATGCTCGACACGAGGTGGAGCGCGCGCGGCACCTTGTAGCCGGCGACGAGCTGGCGGCAGTGCTCCTGGATGTCCTCCAGGGTGATCGTCCCCGAGTCACGGACCTGGACCACCGCCGCGACGCGCTGTCCCCACCGATCGTCGGGGACGCCGACGACGGTGCAGTCGTACACGTCAGGGTGCGACTTGATGGCCGCCTCGACCTCTTCGGGGTAGATCTTCTCGCCACCCGAGTTGATGGACACCGACCCTCGTCCGAGCAGCACGATCCGGCCGTCCTCTTCCACGCTCGCGAAGTCACCCGGGATCGAGTAGCGGGTCCCGTCGGGCGCGGTGACGAAGGTCTGTGCCGACTTCTCGGGGTCCTTGTAGTACTCGAGCGGGATGTTGCCCTTGCGGGCCACCTTGCCGACCACCCCCGATCCCGGCGCGACCGGCTGCAGGTCGTCGTCCAGGACCACGGTGTCGAGGATCGCAGTGACCCGGGGGCCCCGCGTCGACTCGTCGCCCGACTGGACGAGGGTGTAGCCGTTCGACCCGCTCTCCGACGCGCCGATCGCCTCGGTGAGGATCACGTTGGGCAGGCGCTCGAGGAATCGCTCTTTGACGGTGGGGGAGAACACCGCGGCGGTGCTCGAGATCGACACCAGCGACGAGAGGTCGTAGTCCGCGCCCGCCTCGTCGAGTGCCTCCACGAGCGGACGTCCCATCGCGTCGCCGGTGATCATGATCCCGTTGACCCGCTCCTCGCCGACGAGCTGCCAGACACGATTCGGATCGAAGCGGGCCGTCAGCACGATCTTGTTGCCCTGGAACGAGCCCCCCATCACACCCCACTGGGTCGCACCGTGCATCAGCGGCGCGATCGGAAGCGACGTCCCCGGCTGGCGTTCCCGGGCGCGGGCGACCAGGTCCTCGGGGCGCTCGACGCGGGTGTTGGTCGTCGGGTCGATCCCGCCGCCGAGCGCGAAGAAGACGTCCTCGTGTCGCCAGACCACGCCTTTGGGCATACCGGTCGTCCCGCCGGTGTACAGGATGTAGCGGTCGTCCGGCGAGCGAGGCCCGAAGTCACGCACCGGCGAGCCGCTCGCCATCGCCGCCTCGTAGTCGACCGAGTCGAGGCCGTCGAGGTCCGCGCCGGAGCCGTCCTCGATGACCACCGAGTGCGTGAGCAGGGGCAGCGTGCCCAAGACGTTGCGGACCCGGGGCGCGAACTCGCGCTGGTAGACGAGCGCCTTGAGGTCCGCGTTCTCGAACAGGTACGTGAGCTCGCCTTCGACGTACCGGTAGTTGATGTTCACCCACACGGCCCGCAGCTTGAACACGGCCCAGAGTGTCTCCACCCACTCGACCGAGTTGTACGCGTAGATCCCGACATGGTCGCCCGGCCCGATCCCGTGGTCCGCGAGATGATGGGCGAGGCGGTTCGCGCGCTCCTCCATCTCGGCGTAGGTGCGGCGCTTGCCTTCCGCCACCAGGTACTCGCGCGACCCGAAGTTGTCGGCCGCGTGCTCGAACAGATCAGCGAGGTTGAACTCCATCGCGGTGCACTTTATGGGGCGACCTGACGGCCCGTCAGACGGCCCGCCCCGGGCCCGGTCGCGGCTCCGCGATCCACCCGGCCGGCGGCGCGTGGCGCCCGGAGCGACTGGTGTGCTGGACTGACGCCCCCGTCAGCCGCCTGGCCGCGAGGGAGCACCCGTGGACCGCACACCCGTGATCGTCGGGACTGGACTGTCCGACTACCCGAAGGCGCCGCACCTCGACGGCGTCCAGCATCACGTCCTCGCGGCGCAGCGAGCCCTTGCCGACTCCGGCGTCGAGAAGGCGACCCTCGACGGCTACGTCGGGGTGGGCGGCGGCGGCGGGATGATGATCGACGACGCCGTCACGATGGCCGAGTACCTGCGCATCGACCACCGGTACATCGACGGGACGATGACCGGCGGATCGTCCTTCGAGTTCCACGTCCAGCACCTCGCGGCGGCGATCCGAGAAGGCCTCTGCGACACTGCGCTGGTGACCTACGGGTCGGACCAGCTGTCCCGCATGGGCCGGATGCTCGGGACCGGCGGGTTCCAGCGCCCCGGGCAGCGCGTCAGCGGCCCCATCCAGTACGAGGCCCCATACGGGAACTCGCTGGTGGGTGCCTACGCGATGCACGCCAAGCGTCACATGCACGAGTTCGGGACGACCTCGGAGCAGCTCGCCGAGATCGCCGTCGGCGTTCGCGAGTACGCGGCCCTGAACCCTCACGCCATGTACCGAGACCCGATCACGGTCGACGACGTCGTCAACAGCCGCATGATCGCCGACCCGCTCCACAAGCTCGACTGCTGCGCGATCACCGACGGTGGCGGCGCCTTCATCATGACCACCGCGGAGCGGGCCAAGGACCTCCCCCAACCCCCGGTCTACGTCCTCGGCGCCGCCGGCGCGCAGACCCACTGGAACGTCGGACAGCAGACCGACTTCACCACGTGTGCCGGTGCTCTCGCGGGCCCGATCGCGTTCGAGCAGGCGGGGGTCACCCACGACGACGTCGACATGCTGATGTTCTACGACTCGTTCACGATCACGTGTCTCATCCTCCTGGAGAGCCTCGGGTTCGTCCCGAAGGGGGCGGGCGGCCCGTTCGTCGCCGAAGGTCATCTCAAGCGGGGAGGCCGCTGGCCGCTCAACACCGACGGCGGTGGGCTCTCGTCATGTCACCCCGGGATGCGGGGCATCTTCTTGATCATCGAAGCCGTCCGGCAACTGCGCGGGCAGGCCGGCGATGCGCAGGTCCCGGACTGCCGCGTGGCGCTCTGCGCCGGGTCGGGCGGCTGGCTGAGCTGCATCGGCGTCGCGATCCTCGGCGCCGACCGTCCATGAGAGGGACTCCATGAGTGAGGTCACGGTCAGCGAGGAATGGACGAAGCCGCTCCCGCAACCCGACGACGTCAACCGGCCGTACTGGAGCGCGGCGGCGGAGGGCCGCCTCATCATCCAGGAGTGCCGGAGCTGCTCGCACCGTCAGTTCTATCCCCGGGCGCTGTGCACCCGATGCGGTGACGAACCCGAGTGGATCGGCTGCACCGGGCGGGGGACGGTGCACACCTTCACCGTCATTCGCCAGATGGGGATGCGCCCGTTCCGTGCAGAGCTCCCGTACGTCGTCGCGATGATCGAGCTCGAGGAGGGTCCGCTCATCATGGGTACCGTCACCGACTGCGATCCCGAGACCGTCGAGATCGGCGCTCCCGTCACGGTGCATTTCGTGCGTGCCGCTGACGACGTCGGTATCCCCTACTGGCGGCTCGCGACCTGAGCGCGGTGACGGCATCGGTCAGCGGGGTCGGCTGCCGTCCTTCGGTGCGATGAAGACGATCGACGCCTCGGCGAGCAGCTCGCCGTCGCAGGAGGAGCGGGCCCAGACCCAGATCTTGCGGCCCTCGACCCGGTCGACGCCGGCGACATAGTCGATCCGTCGCCCCAACGGCGTCGGTCGCACCATCTTGACCGTCAACGTCCCGGTGTAGCCGGCCCGGCCCCCCGCGACTTGCGCCGCGCCCATCAGGTCGTCGAACGCGGCCGCGACGAACCCTCCGTGAACATGACCAATCGGTCCCTCGTACGCCGGCGAGTACACCGCCGAGCCGGTCGTGACCGTGTCGGTCACGGTCCACTGCACCGGCGGTGCGAGCGGGTTGCTGCGCCCGCTGATCCCGCTGCGCTCGAGGAGTGACCCTTGCGCGCCGGTCTGGGACCCGAGACCGCCCGTGGCGTGCAGGCTCGGGAGCGGCTCGAGGAAGTGGGCCACGGCACGAACCTGCTCGGTCGCCCGCTCGACGTCGCCGCCGTCGACGGCATCGCTGTCGAGATGGGCGACGAGCTCGACGACCCGCTTCACCTCGCGCACCAACTGGTGCTTGCGGGCACGCGCCTCGGTCTCGGGCGGGTCGAGCGAGACATACGTCGTGCGGGCGTCAGGGGGAAGGCTCACGCGCGAAGGATACGTGTGCGCGACCCGACGGCTCAGGGACGGGGGCCGGGCACACCTCGGAACTCGTACCGTTCCGAGCCGCGCCCGTGGACGATGGTGTGCACCAATCCATGATCGGCGCGGTCCAACAAGTCGCCGATCGCGGCGGCGACCTCGGCGGGGTCCAGCATCGGGCGACCCGCCGCGCTGATCGCCGCTTTTCGGTCCCGCGGGAGCAACCCGGTGTCGACCCCGCCGGGGCAGATGGCGTGGAGGCGGACCCCGGCCGCGGCCAGCTGGGGTGCCGCGCTTCGGACCAGCCCGACGATTCCGTGCTTGGTCGCGGCGTAGATCGGGTCGGCCTCGTACGGACCCAACCCGGCGAGGGACGCGGTCGCGACGATCGAACCCCCGTGCCGCGCGATGAGCGGGGCAAGCGCGAGGATCCCGAGTACGACTCCGTCGAGGTTCACGGCCCGGACCCGCTGGAACCGCTCCGGGGTCACGTCGAGGAACGCCAGCGGCTCGGCGCGAGTCAGCATCCCTGCGTTCAGCACGGCCCGGGTCACGGGGCGGCCCTCGTCGCGCAGCCGGACGTGCAGGTCCGCCCAGGCTGCCGCGTCACCGACGTCGAGCGAGACGTACGTCGCGCCGACCTCGTCGGCGACGGCCCGACCCGGCCCGTCGTCGATGTCGCAGCACACGACGTCGAGCCCGTGCGCGGCGAGCCAGTGCGCCGTCGCCGCACCGATGCCCGACGCGGCGCCGGTGACGACTCCGACCGGCGTGGCGCTCACGGCGTCCCGGCCTCGCGAGGATCCACAAGCGTGATCGCCCGGACCGCAGACACGTGCCGACGCAACGCGTCGAGGAGCAGCCGGTCGAGCATCGGGCGGGGCACGACGCACTCCGCGCACGCCGGCGACTCCAGGACGAGGCGCAGGTCGAGGCGCCCCGTCTCGGTGTCCCACCCGTCGACCGTCACGCTCGCACCGTCGGGTCCGAGGAACCCGTCGACGGCCGCGAGGCCCGCGTCCAGACCGGCCGGTCCCGCGGCGGTCATGCCGTCCCGAGGGGCGGTCGGCGACGGGAGAGGTGCGCCCCGTTGTCGGCCAGCACGAGCTGGCCCGTGACGCCGCGCCCGAGATCGGACGCCAACGCGACGACGAGGGCGGCCAGGTCGGCGGGCTCGTTCAGCCGGCCGAGGGGGATCGACGGCGCGAGCGCATCGACGTACTCCTCGGAGAGCGCGGACCGGACCGTCTCGGTCAGGGTTGTGCCCGGTGCGACCGCGAGGACGCGAATTCCGGCGCCGCCGAGCTCGACCGCCAGCGTCTGCGTCAGATGATTGATCGCCGCCTTCGCCGCGCCATACGCCGCGAGTCGCAACGCCGGCCGGGTGCTCTCACCCGAGCTCACGTTGAGGATGACTCCACCGTGGCCCGCGTCGACCATCGTCTGCGCCTCGGCCCGGCAGCAGGCCACCGTGACGAAAAGGTTCTGGGCTACCACGTCCGCCACATACGCGCTGTCCTGACCGAGGAACGCCTTCGGCGTGTGACCGGCCAGGCTCCCCACGTTGTTGACCGCGATGTCGAGACCGCCGAGCACCGCGACCGTGTGCTCCACCATGTCGGCGACGTTCGCCTCGTCGCGCACGTTCGCCGTGATCGGCACGACGCGCCGTCCCTCGGCACCGATCACCGTCGCGGCCTCGGCCAACAAGGTGCTGTCCCGGTCCGCGACCGCGAGGTCGCAGCCGGCCCGGGCCAGCCACCGGGCCACCTCGAGGCCGATACCCGACGCCGCGCCAGTGACCAGCGCGCGCCGACCGTCCAGGCCGAGGTCGATCACCGCTCGAGGACGACCTTGATGGCGCCGTGCGCCCGGTCCCCGGCGACCCGGAAGGCTTCGGACGCGTCGTCGAGGGGGAACCGGTGCGTCACCAGCGTGCCCGCGATCTCCGGGTTGCGCGCGAGCAGCGCGGCGGCGTCGTCGAGGTCCCGGCCGTCGCGATGGGCCCCGTAGGTGTACGACCAGCGGAACGTGAGCTCCTTCATGAGCGCCACGATGCCGGGTACCGGGACCGGCTGCCAGTGGGTGCTGACCAACACCACCTGGCCGCCCGGTCGGCACAGGTTGGCGGCCGTCGCCAGCGCGGCCTCGGTCCCCGCGGCCTCGACGACGACGTCGTACTCCCCGCGGTCGATGATGGTCGCTCCGAGGCGCTCGCCCGCGACGTGCTGGTGCGGATACCGCGCCACCAGACCGACGTCATCGCAGCCGCGTCCGACCGCGACGGCCACCGCGCCGAGCCCGATCGCGCCCGCGCCCACCACCGCGACGCGGGTATCTGGCGTGGCCGACGCCACCCGCGTCCCGTGCACGGCCACCGCGAGCGGCTCGACGAGGCACGCGTCCGCGAGTGCCAACGCGGCGGGCAGCGGGATGAGCGCCTCCCTCGGGACGAGGATGCGCTCTGCCATCCCGCCGTCGAGCGCGACGCCGAGCGTGCGGGCTGCGCCGGTGCGGCATCGATGTCCCTCGCCAGCGCGGCACTGATCGCACTGCCCACAGGGCCCGCTGGGATCCACCGCGACGGGCGTCCCGTCAGCGAGCTCCCCGGAGAACTCGTGACCGAGCGTGAATGGGAGGGCTCCCATGGCGACGAGGTGGAGGTCGCTGCCACAGATCCCGGCGGCGCGGATCTCCACCCGCTGGCCCGGGCCGGTCGGCTCGGGGACGGAGACGACCCCGATCCCGTCGGTGGTGCGCCGGACGGCCTTCACCGGTCGCCCGTGACGAGCGCGAGCACCTCGTCGACCACCCGGTCGGCCCGGTCGAGCACATCAGCCTCGACGATCCCACCGAGGGGATGGGCCACGACCGCGATCCGCGCGCCGGGGAGCCCGTACGAGTCGGCCACCTGGTGGGCCAGCGCGGCGAACGACGTGGTCGCGACCAGCACGGTCGGGACCCCCGCGGCTTCGAGCCGGACCAGGTCGTGGACACTCCACGACGTGCACGAGCCTCAATCCGCTGAGCCGGTGACGACGACCCGAGCAGCCGCGAGCTGCTGCAGGATGTCGGGCTCGGCGGGCTCGGCCGCGGTCGCTTTCGCCGCGACGAGCGACACGACGGCGTCCGTGCGGATCGCCAGGCGCTCGGCGATCGCCGTCAGCAGCAGGCGCGCGTTGGGTTTGCCGTTGTCGAGCACGGCCACCGGCTGACCCGCCAGCGACCCGACCGGCCCCGCGGGGGCCGCGGGACCCGATCCGACGCGGCCCTCGGGCGACAGGATCCGCACGGCCGGGCTCATGGCCCGACCGCCACCGTCACGCTCTTCGTCATCCCCCAGCTCGGGATCACACAGGAGTGCTTGCCGGCGCCGCCGGCGACGAGCACCCGGATGTTGTCGGGATCGTCGGTCATCGGGAGGAGCGCCGCGTCATCGTCGATGGCAGCGAGCCACGGCACCCAGGCGACGGTGTCGAACGCGTCGCGCAACACGCGGCGGGGGAGTCTCGCCCGCTCGTAAAGGAACGACTGCACGTCCCGGCGGGACCATCCGTGGCCGGCGATCGTGGCCGCGTGCTCCGGGCAGAGCACGACGAAGAACTCGCCCTGCGAGATGCACGCGTTGTTGGACCCGAGCGTGGTCATCACCGATGCGGCCTTGGTCAGCAGCCGCACTGGCTCGCTGCTCTCCATGTCGTGGAAGTTGTGCGGGTTCTCGCCGCACGCCACCGTGACCGCGCTCGCCGCGTCAACCCCCCGGCTGCGGGGGTACGCGGGCCACGGACTGGCATCCGTCCGCTCCGCGATGCAGTACGAGTACTTGCTCGGCTGGCCTTGCGTCGACGCGTCACCAGCCCCCGGCCGCGCCCCGCCCACGTGGATCAGCACGAGGCGTATCGCCCGCCCGACGGTGGCGTTCGCGCGATTCCCCGGCCCGAAGGTGCCCGTCGCCGCGTTGAAGTCGGCTCGGTCGACGATCTCGCCGTGGACGATGACGAGCGGCGCCACCGGGTGCGTCGTGGACTGGACCCCTCGCAGGTTCACCTCGGGTGACGTCAGCGCCCGCACCGCGGCGGCCACGACCGGCAGCACCGCCGGATGACAACCCGCCATGACCGCGTTGATCGCCACGGCGTGCCACGTCGCGACCCCGTCCCGGGGCGGCACCACCCCGAGCTGCTCGTCGGGATCGGTGCCCGCGGCCCGGAGCATCTCGGCCACCCGCTCGGTCGTCGGTGCCACGATCGGAAGGCCGTCGCCCCAACCGCGTGACGCCAGCAGCGCCCAGAGCGCCTCCGGTGACTCGTCGGCGACTTCGACGACCTCGTCATCCTCGTCACCGGTGACCGTCTGATCCGGAAGTGCCATGATCCCCTGAGGCGCGTCGCCGTCACGAGTGTACGAGGAGGCCGCCATGGGCGCGCTCGAAGGACGAGTTGCCGTCATCACGGGAGCCGGCCGGGGCATGGGACGTGAGCACGCCCGCCTCTTCGCCGCCGAAGGCGCCTCGCTGGTCCTCAACGACACCGGCGCGGGACGCGACGGTACCGGCACCGACCCGGACGTCGTCGGGGCCGTCGCCGACGAGCTCCGCAGCCAGGGTGTGTCCGTCGCGGTCAGCACCGACGACGTCACGACGATGGACGGCGCCGAGCATGCCATTGGGCTCGGGATCGAACGTTGGGGCCGGGTCGACGTCCTCGTCAACAACGCCGGGATCCTGCGCGACCGGATGTTCGTCAACATGACCGAAGACGACTGGGACGCCGTGGTCCGCGGTCATCTCCGCTCGACGTTCTGCACCACCCGGGTCGGCGCGGGCCACTGGCGGACCCGCACCAAAGACGGCGAGGCCGTCCAGGCCGGGGTCATCAACGTCTCGTCGACGTCCGGGCTGCTCGGCGCGGTCGGTCAGAGCAACTACGGGGCCGCGAAGGCGGGCATCGCGGCCATGACCCTCATCCTCGCCCAGGAGCTGGGACGCTACGGCGTCCGGGTCAACGCCATCGTCCCCGTTGCCCGGACCCGGATGACCGAGGAGGTCGCCGGGATCGCCGACCTCGTCCGGGCGCCCGAGGACCCCGGGGTCTTCGACACGTACCACCCCGCGAACGTCTCCCCGGTCGTGGCGTGGCTCGCCACCGAAGGCTGCCCGCTGACGGGCCAGGTGATCTACGTCCGCGGTGGTGAGCTCCGGGTCATGGAGGGCTGGCGCATGGGACCCGTCCTGGAGCACGACGGGCCCCGCACCGTCGCCGACTGCGCTCGCGCACTCGACGGAGCGTGACCAGCCAGCGTCGCCGCGTCGCCGCCGGTTCGTCGGATGCCGCGTGGACACCTGACGATGCGTCAGTTAGATTTCCGCGGTCGGTGCCTTTGGGGGGCCGGCGAACAAGGGGGGTATCGTGAGGCGATTCCGCTGGGTCATCGCGCCGGTCATCGCGACGTGTGTCGTCGCCATGGCCACGAGCGGCATGGCTCCCGCCCAAACCGGAGGCGGCACGAAGACCGCGTCCGAGGTGGGCATCGACGCGAGCAACATCAACATCACCGTCCCGGCCGCGATCGATGTCCCGGGCTCCGCGGGGCTCTTCCAGGGGTCGGGCCTCGGCGTGAAGGCCTGGGCGGACTACGAGAACGCGAAGGGCGGCCTGGCGGGACGCCACATCAACGTGACCGTCGTGGACACGAAGCTGGGCTCCGAGCCTGCGACCAACGCGTTCATCCAGGGCTGCAGCAACAGCTTCGCCATGATCGGCACCTCGGTCCTCCTCGCCCAGAACTTCAGCGACCTCCTCAACTGCAAGGACAAGGCGGGGGCGACCACCGGCCTGCCCGACTTCCCGGTCGTCGTGACCGAGGTCGCACAGCAGTGCTCGCCGACCTCGTTCCCGATCAACCCGCCGACGCTGGATTGCGCCACGAAGGACCAGCACCCCCAGACCTACCGGGCGGGCACCGGTCCGGCGTCGTACTACACGAAGAAGTTCGGCAAGCTGAAGGGCGCGTTCGTGTACCCGTCCCCGGCGGAGAGCGCCTCGGCGAAGGCGGCCCAGGTGCCGATCTTCACCGCGCTGCAGCAGAAGGGCATCAGCCAGGTCTTCACCCAGGACGTGTCGGCCTTCGCGACCCGGGGTGAGTACACCCCGATCGTGGGCTCGATCGCGAGCAACAACGCGACCTACGCCCAGAGCGGCCTCGACGTGGCGGGCACCGTGAAGCTCCGCCAGGAGGCCCAGACCCAGCAGACGAACGTCAAGGTCTGGAACTGCTCGCTCCAGTGCTACGACACCAAGCTGATCGCCCAGGGCGGCAGCGCCGTCGAGGGCGAGTACGTGTACACCCCGTTCCTGCCCTTCCTCGGCAAGAACAACGAGGCCAAGCAGAACCCGATGCTCGCCGCCTTCCTCAAATACGACAAGTCGCCGGACGGGTTCGGCATCCAGGCGTTCGCCGCCGGCCTCTACTTCACGGACCTCGTCAACAAGGTCGTGGCGAAGAGCGGCGTGAACGGGCTGACCCGCAAGGCCGTCCTCGCCGAGGCGCCCTTGGTCCACAACTTCAACGCCGGCGGCATGATCGGCACCACCGACGTCGGGAACCGGACCCCGTCCCCGTGCTTCGTGCTCAACCAGGTGAAGAACGGCGACTACGTCCGGGTCCTGCCGACGGCCAAAGGCACGTTCAACTGCACCCCGAGCAACGTCGTGTCCGAGAAACTCGACCTGATCAAGTAGGGCCGTACCTCAAGCGCAAGAGCGGGCCGCCCGACCAGTGGGCCGGGCGGCCCGTCCCGCTTTCGCTTCGGGTGTGTGACCCCCGCCAGGAGGTGACGACCGGGTGGCGGCCACCGTCGAACGGATGAAGGGGCGAGTGAGCAACGCGAGGTTGCTCGCGGTCGGGGTGACCTCGGCCTTCGTGGTGTTCGTCGCGGTCCAGTTCTGGAACGCCAACCAGACCGTCGACGCCAACAAGATCATCCTGTTCCTGGTCGTCGGCGTGACCCTCGGGTCGATCTACGCCGTGGCAGCCGCCGGGCTCGTCGTCACGTACACCACGTCGGGCATCTTCAACTTCGCGCAGGGCGCGATCGGGATGATCCTCACGTTCGTGTACTGGCAGCTCAAAGTCGAGTGGGGACTGCAGACGCTGCTGGCCCTCTTCATCACCGTCGTCATCGCCGCACCGCTGCTCGGTGCCGCGATCGAGCGGCTGTTCATGCGACGCCTCACCCAGGCGCCGCTCGTGGCGCAGCTCGTCGCGACCGTCGGTCTCCTCGTCTTCTTCGTCGGCCTCGCCGACACCGTGTGGCCCTCCGACACGTACCGTTCGATCGGCCAGTTCTTCCCGGCGAACAAGGTCCAGATCGGGGGGACCTTCATCCCCTGGTTCCGGATCATCACGATCATGGCGGGGATCGTCATCGCGGTGCTGCTCTGGCTCCTGCTGCGTCGTACCCGTATTGGCATCGCGATGCGAGCCGTCGTCGACAACCGCGACCTCGCCGCGTTGAACGGCGCCCGTCCCGGCCGCATCTCGATGTTCTCGTGGGCGCTCGGCTCGTCGATGGCCGCGGTGGCCGGCATCTTCCTCGCGGAGGAACTGGGCGCGCTCAGCTCCCAAGGGTTGACGTTCTTCATCGTCGACGCGTTCGGCGCGGCGATCATCGGCCGGCTTCGCAGCCTCCCGATGACCCTTGTCGGCGGCGCCATCATCGGATTCTCCCTGTCGTTCCAGCGCAACTTCCTCGACCTCGGGCAGCGGTGGAGCGCCGCGGGTGCCGCGATCCCGGCGATCATCCTCTTCCTCGCCCTGCTCTTCGTCCCCCAGGCCCGGATCGAGGGTCGCCGCGTCGGTCGAGCGATCGCCGCTCGGGTACCGACGATGAAGCGGGCGCTGACCGGCTTCATCGCGCTGTTCGTCGTCATCGTCATCCTCGCCGCCGTCCTGGGTCGCGTCGACGTCCGGCGCGTCGAGGTCGCGATGGTGTTGGCGTTCGCGATGCTGTCGCTCGTTCCCTTGACGGGTTGGTCCGGGCAGATCTCGTTCGCGCAGATCACGTTCCTCGGCATCGGGGCGTGGGCCGCGACCGAGTTCTCCAACGAAGGGGGAGCGGTCTTCGGGTTGCACCTCTATCCGACGGGCAGCCCACTGGGCCTCCTGATGGGCGCAGCGGTCGCAGTGCCGATCGGCCTGCTCATGGCCCTTCCTGCGCTGCGCCTCCGAGGGCTCTACCTCGCGTTGGCGTCGATGGCGTTCGCCCTCATGGCCGTGCCGTTGTTCTTCGACCAGCCGGAGGTCTTCGCGGGCTCGGCCCGGTACGGGTCGCCGATCGGGATCTTCGGCTACCACTTCAACGAGCCGTTCACGCTGCTCGGGGTCCACTTCGGCACCGACTCGGGTTTCTTGTTGCTGACGACCGCGCTCTTCGGGCTGGTCGGCATGGGCGTCATCGCGCTCCGGCGCGGTGCGTTCGGTCGGAGGCTGATCGCGATGCGCGACAGCCCCGCGGCCTGCGCGACGCTCGGGGTCAACCTGCGCGCCACGAAGTTCGCGGTGTTCGGGATCTCGGCCGCGATCGCGGGCTTTGCGGGCGCGATCTTCGCGGTGGCGCAGGGATCGGCGCAGAGCACGGACTTCCTGGCGTACAACGGCCTCGCGTTCTTGCTGCTCCTTGTGGTCGGCGGTGTCGCCGTCGTGAGCGGCGCCCTCCTCGGAGCGTTCTTGCTACAGGGCTTCCAGGTCTGGCTCACCGTGTGGTTCCCGAACGTCACCGTGCTCGAGTGGTGGCAGCGCATGGGTCCGGGGCTCGCCGGGGTCGGCATCGCCCGTCAGCCCGACGGCATCATCCCCCAGGTGGGAGAAGACTTCCGTACCCTCCGGGACAGGCGGCGTCGCCGCCGCTCCGGTGAGCCGACCGAGGGGAACCAGCCGCCGCCATCCTCGGCCCCGGCCGGCACCCCGCCGTCCGCCGAGGCGCCGGTGGGGCAGCCCTCGTCGTGAGCCTCCTCGAGATCTCGGGGGTGTCGGTCCGTTTCGGCGGGCTCGAAGCCCTGGGCGACGTGTCGCTCGGCGTCGACGCGGGTCGGGTCACCGGCCTCATCGGCCCCAACGGCGCCGGGAAGACGACCCTCTTCAACGTCATCACAGGGCTCCAGGCCCCCGACGGAGGTCACGTCCGGCTCGCCGGCGACGACATCACCAACGCCCGCCCGCACCGCCGGGCGCGGGCCGGCATCGGACGATCGTTCCAGCGCCTCGAGACCTTCGGGACCCTCACCGTGCGCGAGAACGTGCTCGTCGCCGCCGAGATGCGACGGCAGTGGTCCAAGGAGCGGTTCAAGCCTGGGCCCGTGGTGACCGAGCTCATCGAGCGCGTCGGTCTGGAACCCGTCGCGGACGAGCTCGTCGACACCCTCCCTACGGGCACACAACGACTCGTCGAGGTGGCCCGCGCCCTCGCCGCGAAACCTCGGGTGCTGCTCCTCGACGAGCCGTCCGCAGGGCTCAACGAGCACGAGACCGAGTCCCTCGCCGCGCTCCTGCGCGACCTGGCCGCGACGGGTTTGGGCGTCCTGCTCGTCGAGCACGACATGGGCCTCGTGATGAACGCGTCCGACCGGATCTACGTCCTCGACTTCGGGCACATCATCGCCTCCGGCGACCCGGCGCAGGTGCAGGCTGATCCCCTCGTCCGCGCCGCGTACTTGGGCGAGGGAGACGAAGAAGCTGACGTGCCCCGGGCGCAACGTGAGCTGCGCGAGGAGATCGTCGTCGACCTGGCTCCGTTGAAGGTCGCCGGCAACGGGACGGCCGCCGAGCGTCCCCAGGAGCTCGCGATCGAGCTCCGAGACGTCCGGGCGGCGTACGGGACGATCGACGTCCTCCACGGCGTCACGCTGCAGATCCGACCCAAGCAGGTCTTCGCGCTGCTCGGACCCAACGGCGCCGGGAAGAGCACGACGCTGCGCGTGGCGTCCGGGCAGATGCGGCCCACCGGCGGGACGGTGTCGTTCCTCGGCGAGCGCGTCAATGGCTGGTCGGCTGACCGCCTCGCCCGCAGCGGGCTGTGCACCATCCCCGAGGGACGCGGCGTGTTCCCGAACCTCACCGTGCTCGAGAACCTCCGCATGATCACCTACACCGGGGCGCCGTTCCGCGACATCGAGGAACAGGCCTATCACCGCTTCCCACGCCTCAAGGAGCGGCGCAAGCAGGTCGCCGGTACCTTGTCCGGTGGGGAGCAGCAGATGCTCGCCATGGCGCGGGCGATGGCCGCGAACCCCCGGGTGCTCCTCCTCGACGAGGTGTCGATGGGTCTCGCGCCCCTGGTCGTCGAGGAGATCTACGAGGTGGTCCGCCGGATCGCGACCGAAGACGTCGCGATCCTGATCGTGGAGCAGTTCGCGCACGAGGTGCTCGGCGTCGCCGACGTCGCCGCGATCATGCTGCACGGCCGGGTCGAGTACCTCGGCAAACCCGGTGAGGTCAGCGAGGCCCTCCAGCACGCCTACCTCGGCGGGGCCGTCGAGGCCGAGCTCCACCCGCCCCCCAAGACCTGACCCGGCGTCCGCCCGTACCGCTACGGCTCGTACGTCCCATCGTCACGGCGGACCCAGCCCGACGCGGCGTGGCTGCCGCCGTCGACATGCAGCACGGTGCCCGTCACCCACCGGGCCAGATCACTCGCCAGGTAGACGACGGCACCCGCGCCGTCGTCGACATGACCCCAACCGAGCGGGACCTTGCGGTCGTACGCCTCGCGTTGACCCTGGGACACTGCGTCGGCCAGCGACTCGTCGCCGGGGGTCGGCATCGCGTCGGGCGCGATCGCGTTGACGCGGATCCGTCGGGGGGCGAGCTCGAGGGCCAGGGTCTTGGTGAGGCTCTCGACGGCGGCCTTCATCGCGGCGTAGACCCCGAACCCTGGGGCCGCCCGCGACGCCTCGATCGACGTGATGTTCACGATGGAGGACCCGGGCCGCATCAGAGGGATGCAGCCGCGCACGAAGTGCGTGACGCTGGTGAAGTTCTCGTCGATCAGGGACCGTTGCCCTTTCTCGTTGACGTTCTCGAACGGCGCGTAGAACCCGCCGCCCGCGTTGTTGACGAGGACGTCGACTCGTCCGTACGCCTCGTCGAGCCCGGCGAGCCACGCCGTCACGGCGTCGCCGTCGCGCACGTCGAGGACACCAGTGACGCAGCCGCCACCGACCGACTCCACATCACTCGCGGTGCGGGCCAGCCCGTCGGCATCCCGGTCGCAGATGGCGAGGTCCGCGCCGAACCGGGCCAGCGTGGACGCGGTCGCGGCCCCGATGCCCTGGGCGGCGCCGGTGACGACCGCGACCTTCCCCTCGAGGGAGACGGCGTCGGGTCCGAACGGCATCGTTACCGCACCCGCGGCACGGTCCGTTGACCGCTGGCGAAGCGCTGCTGGCCTTCGGCGATGGCGTCCTGGTCACTGCCGAGCCCGATGTAGATCTTGGCGAGGTCAAGCGCCTGGGAGCGGCGCAGCTCCCGGGCCAGCCAGATCGATCGCACCGTGCCCTGCACCGCGACGGGTGGCGACGCGGCGATCTCGGTCGCGACTGCCTGGGCGCGGGCGAGGAGCTCCTCGCCGGGGACGACGTCTTGGACCAGGCCCACCTGGTAGGCCCGTTGGGCCGACAGACGCTCGTAGTTGCCGAGCAGCGTCAGGCGCATGATCTCGCCGAATGGCATCCGGGATCGCATCAGGATCGGCTCGAACGCCGCGGTCGTGCCGTAGGTCACGTGGGGGTCGAAGAACGTGGCGTGCTCCGCGGCGAGGATCGTCTCCACTTCACCCAGCATGTAGAAGGCACCACCGCAGGCCATGCCGTTCACTGCGGCGACAACGGGCTTCCAGCAGTCGGCGCTCTTCGGACCCAGCGACAAGCCCGGGTCGTCCATCATCCACGGTCCGGACGGCTGCGGGATCACGTCACCGCGGTCGATACCCGTGCAGAACGCCCGGTCCCCGGCGCCGGTGAGGACGACGGCCCGCACCTCGTCCTCGAACCGCAGGACGCGCCAGAGATCGTGGAGCTCCCGGGTCAATGTCGTGTCGAAGCTGTTCAGACGGTCCGGGCGGTTCAGGGTGATCGTGGCGACCCCGTCCCGGACGTCGTACAGGAGGGTCTCGAGGTCGCGCACGGCGAGAGGCTATCGACGGTTGACGGCACACGACCCCCTTCCTACGGTTCGCCCACGACAGAGGAGCGGCGATGACGAGCACCGACGACACCGCGGTTCCCGACTACCGCGACGCGTTGCGCCTGACGGGCCGACGGTTCCTCGTCCTGGGCGCCGGTCAGGGCATTGGACGCCAGACCAGCCACGCCCTCGCGCAGCTGGGGGCCCGGGTGGCGTGCGTGGATGTCGAGGAGGCGCGGGCGGCTGCGATCGCCGCCGAGCTCGGGGGCATCGCGATCGTGGGTGATGCGACCCGCCGCGCCGACGTCGAACGAATCGTCGACGAGGCGACCGGCACCCTCGGGGGCTTGGACGGGATCGTCGACATCATCGGGATGGCCCGCTACGCGCCGGTCCTGGAGGTGACCGACGAGGACTGGGACTGGCACTTCGACATCGTGCTGCGCCACGCCTACCTCACCCTCCAGGTCGGCGGCGGCGCGCTCGCCGCCGCCGGCGGTGGGGTCCTCGCGTTCGTGGCATCGGTGTCGGGGATCACGTCCGCGCCCCGCCACGCGGCGTACGGCGCGGCGAAGGCAGGACTCATGTCCCTGGTCCGGACGGCCGCGGTAGAGCTCGGGCCCGCGGGAGTGCGTGTGAACGCCGTCGCGCCCGGGGTCGTATGGACGCCCCGAATCTCGGCGCTCCTCGGCGACGACGGCCGGGCCCGGAACGAAGCCAACACCCCCCTCGGCCGGGTCGCGGTCCCGCCCGATATCGCCGGTGCCCTGCTGTTCCTGTGCTCCGACCTCGCCTCCTACGTCTCGGGCCAAGTCCTCGTCGTCGACGGTGGCGTGGGCGCCAAATTCCCTTACCCCATGGCGAACGGCTGAGACCCGTCCCCGCGACCGACCTGGCCGTGCGGACCTGACGCGCGGCCTGACGTCGCGATAGGCAGGAGCCATGTTCGTGCTCGTCGACCTGGGCTCGTACCCACCGCAGGTCTCCCTCGAGGAGCCCGACGACACCCACCGTTTCCACCTCGCGGTCCGCGGGGGTACCGACCGGGCATTGGTGTTCGGCGCCCTGGTGGACGCGGCCGCCGGACGCCTCGAAGGCGACGACGCCTGGATCACGATCGACGCCGTCCGCCGCCTCGCGGCGGGTCACGTCCAACCCGGCTGGGACGACCAGTTCGCCGCGATGCTGGACTACGCGGGGACCAAAGGGTGGATCGACGAGACCACCCATGCCGTCCAAGCCCACGTCGAGTGGCCCGATGGCTGAGCGGCGCGAGCAGACGCTCGTCGCGCTCGCCTGGCCTGACGGCGCCCCGCAGCCCGAACCCCTCGCCGGCTGGTCCGCAGCGGGCTGGCGCGTGGAGCCGGTGCTCGCCGACCAAAGCGCGTTGGACCGGGCCGGGTCGAAGGGTCGAACGCCGCCACCCTTCCAGACCCTCCTCTGGCACGACCTCGCACCCGGCGATCCCGCGGCGGTGCTGGTCGCCGACGGGCTCCCCGACCTCGCCGCCCGCTGGACCGCCTTGCGGGTCGTCGACCACCCCGCGTGGGATGACACGACGGAGCGGGGCGTCGTCCCCCAGGTCAAGCAGGTCTCGTTCCTCAAGGCCCAGACGGGGTTGACGCAGGAGGCGTTCCGGAGGCATTTCCGCGAGCACGTCGCTGTCGCCCGCGTCCACCATCCCGCGATCTGCCGCTACGAGCAGCACGACGTCCTCGACCGCGGAGGGGACGCCGGCCTCGACACCCAGGGTGTGTCCGAGCTGTGGTTCGCCGACGAGGATGACCTCGCGGCGCGCTACTTCGCCGGACCGGACAGCGTCCCGATCGTGCGGGCCGACAACCGCGAGTACATCGACTTCTCCGGCACCCTGTCGCTCCTGGTCCGCCCTGACGACCGCCGCGGTCCCGCGTGACCGACGAGCGAGACACCCTGCGCGAGACACTCCGCGGGTTCTTTGCCCGGGAGTCGAGCGCCGAACGTGTCCGTGCCGCCGAGGCGCTCACAGCACCGGGTTTCGATCCCACCCTCTGGTCGCAGGCCCGCGCCCTCGGCGTCCCCCACATGGCGGTGGACGGCGCCGACCTCGCCGATCTGGCCGTCGTCGCCGGCGAGTACGGACGGGCGCTGGCTCCCATCCCGCTCGTCGAGACGCTCGTCGCCACGCGCCTCCTCGACCGTGTCCCGGTCGCAGCCCGGCCCGCGCTCGACGGTGACCCCCTCCTCACCGTGGCGTTGCGGCCCGCGGCGGACGACGTCGCCACGCTCGTCCCGGCGGGCGCGGTCGCCGACGGGGTCGTGGTCCTGCACGACGGCGCGCTCGTCCTCGCCCACGCGGGCCGCCACGCGCCGGCACCCCCCACCCTCGGGTCCGGTCCAGTGGCCGACTGGACCCTCGACGACGCGACGATGCTCCTCGACGGTGACGACGCCCGCACGGTGATGGCGGAGGCGATCGACGACTGGCGCGCGCTCATGGCCGCGGCGCTCGTCGGGCTGGCCCGCCGCGCGTTGGAGCTCGGCGTCGACTACGCCAAGGCTCGCCATCAGTTCGGCGTGCCCATCGGATCGTTCCAGTCGATCCAGCACCGTCTGGCCGAGGCCGCGACCCTGGTCGAGGCCGCCGCCCTCCTCGCCCAACAGGCAGTGACCGAACCCCGCTCGTTCCCCGAGCGGGCCGCCATGGCGTACCTCGCCGCGGTCGACGCGGCGCGAGCCGCGGCCGGTCTCGCCCTCCACGTCCACGGCGGCTACGGGTTCATGGTCGAGTACGACGTCCAGCTCTACTTCCGGCGGGCCAGTGCATGGCCCCTGCTGCTCGGCGACCCTGCGGACGAGCTCACCCGACTCGGTGATCTGCTCGAAGCCCAGGACTGGACGATCGCCGAGCCGGCCGCGACGGGATTCCGGGCGGAGGTGCGCGCGTTCCTCGCCGAAGCGTCCCCGGAGGGCCTCGTCACGCGCGTCCACGCCTCCGGGACCGTCCATGACTGGGACTTCCACCGGGCCGTCGCCGCCCGAGGCTTGCTGCGCACCGGCTGGGACCCCGCCTGGGGTGGCGAGCAGCGAAGCGACGCCGACGTGCGCGCCCTGTGGGAGGAGCTCGCCCGGGCCGGGGCCCCGATCGACGGGTGGGGCACCTCCGACCTCGTCGCGCGGACCTTGGCGCGCGTCGGGACCGAAGCACAGCGGCGCGAGGTCGTGCCCCGCGTCCTCGACGGCGACATCTTGATCTGCCTCGGATACAGCGAACCCGACTCCGGTTCCGACGTCGCGGCCGCGTCGACCCGTGCCGAACGCGACGGCGACGGCTGGGTCATCAACGGTCAGAAGATGTTCACGACCCTGGCCCACGAAGCCGAGTACGTGTTCCTCCTCACGCGAACCAACCGAGAGGTCCCGAAGCACCGCGGGCTCACCATGTTCCTCGTCCCCATGGGCCAGCCGGGGATCGAGATCACCCCGATCCACACGTTGAGCGGCGAGCGGACCAACATCACCTACTACACCGACGTGCACGTCCCCGACGCCTGCCGGGTGGGTGCGGTGGACGGCGGCTGGGACGTCATGACGGTCGCGTTGGCGTACGAGCGCAACCCGACGATGGTCGGCGAGCTCGACCGGCTGCTCCGCCTCTTCCTCGGGTGGGCCCGCGCGAACCCTGCCGTCCTCGAGCGGGCGGCGGTCCGGGACCGACTCACCCGCGCCGTGACCGACCTCCACGCGGGCCGGCTCCTCAGCGCACGCATGAGCGACCTCGCCACCACCGGCGCTCTCCCCATCGTCGAAGGATCGATGGCGAAGCTGTTCTCCTCCGAGGCACTCGTCCGAGCGTCCGCGGGGCTGCTCGACAGCGTCGGGGCAGCCGGGATGCTCTCGAGCGGCGCCGTCGGCGCGCCCGCCGACGGATGGGTGGAGGTGATGCACCGTCACGCCCAGGTGACCACGATCCGCGCCGGCACGAGCGAGATCCAGCGCACCATCATCGCCGAGCGGGGGCTGGGGCTGCCCCGCTCCGGCCGCTGACCGCTACCGTCCCGTCAGAACCTCCGGACCGTCGACCGTGACCCGCACCATGTCGCCGTGCACCCGGCGGTCGACCACCGCGGCCACGAAGACCACCATCTGCGCGGTGAGCATCTCCTCCGGTCCGAGCCGCTCGTCCCCGAGGCCGACCCCGTCGACCTGAACACCCCGCGCCTCGATTTCGGCGACCGTCACACCCAGTCGGCAGCGGTCGACGGCGGCGGCAACCACGGCCCGCGCGGAACTGACACCCGGCCACGTCCGCGCCACCGACCCCAGCCAACCCGCACGGATCACCCCGGCGCGCATCGTCCAGTCGTCACCGACCCGGCTGATCTCCGGCTCGATCGCCGGCGTCGTGACCCCGAGCTGGGCCATCCGCTCCAGGAACACCCCGCGCAGCGTCACCGGGTCGGCGTGGTCGACCGAGGCGGCGCGGACCGCGCCCGCGGCGTCCTCCGCGACGACGACCGCGGCCCGGATATCGGCGATGTCGTCGGCCGACTTCACCCGGCGCGCGGCGCGTAGGAGCGCCTCGCCGTCGACAAGCTCCACGCCCGGGAACACCGCGGCGAACAGCTGTTGGAAGAGGGGGGAGACACCATCGACACCGATGCGCCGCACCGCGGTGGTCCCCGCCGCGGTGTGCACCGCGGCCACGAGGTTCATCGGGTTCCAGGAGATCGGATAGAGCCGATCGGTGGGGAAGCCCGCTGGGATGCCGTCATCGGTGACGCTCAGCAGGTGGACGGCGCCGGTGTCGCGCACGACGACGCACCCGGGCGCGAACGGGCGCGTGCCGGCCAGCCAGAGCCGGTTCGCGCCTGACACGAACCGGGCGTTCGCCTCGCGTCCGAGCACGAGGAGATCAACGTCCGCGTCGGCCATCGCGGCCCGGACGCGCTCGAGGTGATCAGCCGTCGACGTCATAGGCCTGGTAGCTGAGATGGGAGAGCGGCTCGTAGCCGTCCTCGGTCACCGCGACGATCTGCTCAGCCCGGAACCCGCCTCGCCCGTCTTCCCAGATGACCGGCTCGAAGACGAGGACCATGCCCGGCGCCAAGGTGACCGACCGGTCGAAGTCGGCGCCGAGGTCGGTGCCGACGAAGGGCAGCTCGGCGCTGTCCGTGCCCGTCCCGTGCGCGAGGTAGAGATGCGCCAGCCACGGGCGTCGCCCGTAGACGGTGCCCGCGGCGCGAGTCAGGTCGTGGGCCGTGGCGCCGGGCTTCGTCACCTCGAGGAGCGCGGCGAGGGTGTCCAGCCACTGCCGGCAGTGCTCGCGGTGGTGCGCGTCAAGGTCCCAGCCGACGACCCAGGTGTGTCCGTAGTCCGACTGGTAGCCCTCGTAGCTGATGCCCGTGTCGACGAACAGGAGGTCACCCGCGGCGAGCGGCCGTGTCGTCGTGACCGTCGGGAAGACGACGTCACCCGTCGCGCTGTACGGGCCCTCCGCGATCGATCGCGGCATGACCTGCCAGACCGGGTCGACGGTGTTCGACGAGGCGCCGAGCTCGGTGATGCGGCGCAGGAACCGGCCCGTCAGCTCGGTCGGCGGGACACCCGGGGCGAGCTCCGTGACGACGTCGTCGATGGCGGCCTCGTTGATGGCCTGGGCGCGGCGGAGGCACTCCAGCTCGTCCTCGGTCTTGCGAATCTTCGCCGTCGTGATGACCCCCGAGGAGTCCTGGGGCTCCCGGTCGGCGAGCGCAGCCCACAGCGGGACGGTCGCGTCGTCGATCGCCAGCCGACCGGACGGAAGCGAGCGGACGAACTGCGTCGCGCCGTCCTCGGCTTCGAGGTCGAGCCCGGCGTCGACCACCAGGCCCAGATCGGTGGGGACGCGGTCCGGGGTGTGGGTCCACAGGTGCGGGGGTGCACCATCCGCGGTCACCGCGGCGACCGCCCGCCGGTGCAGCGCCCGGCTTTGGTCCGCCGCGGGACTCCGCGCCCCGGTCGCGTACCCGACGTTCGTCTGCCCGAGCAAGACCAGGACGTCCACCTCGTGCTCGCGCATCGCCGCGACGAGCCGTTCGTGACGGGCACGGCGCATCCGACCGAGGTCGAGCGGCCGGTCGAAGGTGAGGGGACCGATCGTCATAGCGGGAGCTTGTACGCGTCGATCGCGTTCTGGCCGAGCACCCGATCGCGGGCGGCGGCATCAAGGCCGTCGAGACCCGCTCGGAGCTCGGCGACGATCCCCGGGTGGTACTCCGGGTGCGGGTAGTCCGACGCCCACAAGACCCGATCGGCGCCGAGGAACTCGGCGCACGCCGCGAGGTTCCACTCCTCGGCCTCGAACCCGGCCCAGCACTGGCGTCGGAAGTACTCGCTCGGCAGCAGCGACAGCCAGCGCTGCTCCAACGGGAACGCCTTCACCTGCTCGTCCATCCGTTCGAGCTGGGTCGGGATCCAGCCGCCGCCCGCCTCGAGGAACAGGAACCGCAGATCCGGGAACCGCTCACACACACCGCCCATGAGGAGCCGACCGAGGGTCACGATCATGTCGACGGTGTTGCCGACGGCCTGGCCCAGCCCGGAACCGCCGTGGAGCTCGTTCATCGCCATGTTGGTGACCATCATGTTCTCGTCCTCGGCGACGAGCCCGAACTTGCGGCACGCCCCGGGGGTGTCGACGTGCACCCCCGGGTGGAACGCGACCGGGACGTCGAGGTCCTGCATCGCGGCCCAGAAGGGGTCATAGACCGAGTGGTTCAGGGGCAGGTCCTCGATGTACGCCGACGGGCGCACGAACACCCCACGCAACCCCAGCTCGCCGACGGCGCGCTCCGCCTCGGCGACCGCCCGCCCGACGTCCTGGAGGGGGGCGCCGGCGACACCGAACAACCGTGTCGGGTACGCCGCGCAGTACTCCGCAACCCAGTCGTTGTAGGCCCGGACGCAGTCGGTCACGAACTCGATGTCGTGGAGCGCGGCGATCGGGTCGCACGGCCCGTAGAACAGCGCTTGGGACGGGTAGACGACCGCGGCGTCGATGCCGTCCGCGTCCATGTCGACGATACGGGCCGTCGGGTCATGACCCCCGGGCACCCGGAGACGTTGCAGGAGCTCGTAGAACTGCCGTGGTGTCATCCCGACCGCGGCGGCCATGCGGTCTTGCAGCTCCCGGCCGCCGCCCCGCACCCGCCCGCCGAGGTAGTACGTCTCGTAGACCTCGTCCTCAACGACTTTGCGGGGGATCCAGTCGCCCCAACGCGCCGCGTCCATGCGCTCGACCCAGAGGTCGTCGGGCTCGTAGGTGTGACCGTCGGCGTCTACGACGAGCTGCTCCGCCATCGGCCGCTCCCGCGCCTCGGGTCCCCGACAGCCGTGACCCTATCGAGTCGTCGCCGGCGGATCCTTGAGCGACCCCGGACAGCTCGCTGCGGCTAACGGCCCAGGTTGGGCGCGACGTCGCGGTGGAAGGCGTCCATCTGGTCGAGCAGCTCGGCCAGCGACCGGCTTCGGAAGCGGATCTGCAGGTGGCTGACCCCCATGGCGCCGAACTCGTTGAGCCGGTCGGCGATGGCCTGCGGGTCGCCGCTCAGCGTGGCCTCGCCGACATCCCAGCTCGGCGATCCCACGTAGAGGAACTCGGTGATGGTGCCGAGGTCGATCGAGTCGTCCCCGCGAGTGCGTCGCCGATGCTCGAGGAGGTACCGGATCTGGTTTGGCATCTCGGCCCGGGGCGTGCCCTGGGGCAGCCAGCCGTCGGCACGCTCCGCGGCGCGGCGTAGCGCGGCCTTGGAGGAACCGCCGACCCAGATGGGGAGTGGCTGCTGGCGGGGCCGGGGGGCCAGCCCCGCGTCGTGCAGGTGTCCCCAGTACCGGGTCTCCACGTCGGGGTACTCGTGCGTGAACGCGGCCCGGATCACCTCGACGGCGGCGTCAGTCACCGATCCCCGGCCCCCGTAGTCCAGGCCGAGGAGGTCGAACTCGCCCTCGAGATGCCCCGCGCCGACGCCCAAGATGGCACGCCCCCCCGACAGCTCGTCGAGCGTCATGAACGACTTGGCCGTGTGGAGCGGATGCCGGTAGCTCATCACGTACACGTGTGAGAGGACGCGGACGTTGCGGGTGAGCCCCGCGATCCAGCCCAGCGTGGCCACCGTGTCGTACCACGTTGTGCCCATGTGCGCGTCGAGCGGCGTCGTCACCGCCAGGTGGTCACACACTGCGACGTACAAGAAACCGGTCTCGTCCGCCTTGCGAACGATGGCGGCGAGCTCCTCTGAGCCTGCGTCGAGCTCCCAGTCCTCCACGAACGTCTTGCTCTTCGCCTGGATCGGCAGCTGCATCCCATAAGCGAGGACACCGTCGGGAACGATTGAGGCCATGCCGCGGCTCAGCCCGCGCCGTGCAACGCGGCGCGCATCGCGTCGAAGGCCGCCTCCTGGGCGAGCTTCGAACCCTCCAGCACCGCGTCCATGTTGAAGAACCCGTGGAACATGCCTGCCGCCCGGTACATCGTGACGGGGACGCCGGCCGCCTCGAGCGCCGCGGCGTAGGCCTCGCCCTCGTCGCGCAGCGGATCCATCTCCGCGGTGACGACACACGCCGGGGGAAGGCCGCCGAGCGACGCGGCCCGGATGGGGGAGACGTACGCCTCGTCGCCGTGCGCCGCGTCGCCGAGGTATTGGTCCCGGTACCACTCCATCTGGGCCGACGTCAGGAAGTAGCCGACCGCGTTCTCCCGCTTCGACGGGTAGTCGTGCCGGGCCGTGCCGACGTCGATGACGGGGTAGACGAGCAGCTGGAAGGCGAGATCGGGCCCCTCCCGGTCTCGGGCCATCTGCGCGACCACCGCGCTGAGGTTGCCGCCCGCGCTGTCTCCGGCCACGGCCAGGCGGGCCGGGTCGATCCCAAGCTCCGCGGCGTGCGCGGCGACCCACTGGCACGCCGCGTAGGCGTCGTCGGCCGCCGCGGGCCAGGGGTGCTCCGGTGCCAGCCGGTAGTCCACCGACACCACAACCGCGTCCACGGCGTTGGTCAGGCGACGGCACCCGCCGTCATGGCTGTCGAGGTCGCAGATGACCCACCCGCCACCATGGAAGTACACGACCCCCGGTCGGGATCCTCCGTCCCCAGTCGGGTGATAGATCCGGACCGCCAAGTCACCGGCGGGCCCCGGGATCACACGGTCCTCGACCCGGGCGACCGGCTCGACGTCGGGGAGGCGGGGGAGCGCCTTGGCCCGGGCGCGGGCCTCGGCCGCGGACTGGACCTCATCGACCCGGGGGAACGTCTGCTCCATGATCTCGATGAGGGCCGCCGCGGCGGGATCGATCGGCATGGCCGCGGACACTAGCGGCGAGCCTGACGCGTCGTCAGAGCCTCACTAGGGTGTGCCGCCGGACGAGGAGGAGTCGTGCGCGCCGACGAGCGGTGGGTGAGCATCCCGGGTCTGGTGCGCGCCCGCGCGAAGGACTTCGCCGACCAGGAGGCGCTCGTCGACGAGGACGGGCTCCGGCTCACGTACCGCGACCTGCTGCGGCTCATGCTGCGCTCGACGAAAGCAGCGATGGCATCCGGACTCCAGCCGAGGGATCGGGCCTCGATCTGGGCTCCGAACCTCCCCGAGTGGATCGGCGCCGCGCTCGGAATCCTCGGGGCGGGCGGCGTGGTGGTCCCACTGAACACCCGGTTCAAAGGGGCGGAGGCGGCCTACGTCCTCGCCAAGAGCGGGGCCCGGACGCTGTTCACGGTGAACGGGTTCCTCGGGACCGACTACGTCGACCTGCTGCGCGGCGCCGACGTCGAGCTCCCCGCGCTGGACCAGATCGTCGTCCTCCGCGGCACGGTGCCGGACGGCAGCGTCGGGTGGGACGACTACCTCGCGACCGGTGATCAGGTCAGCGACGCGGACGCCCTGGCGCGCATCGACGCCATCGGCAGCGACGACGTGTCCGACATCATGTTCACGTCGGGGACAACCGGGCACCCGAAGGGCGCGGTCGTCACGCACGGCCAGTCGCTGCGGGTCTACGAGGCGTGGACCGATGTCATCGGCCTCCGCCAAGGCGACCGGTACCTGATCGTGAACCCGTTCTTTCTTACGTTCGGGTACAAGGCGGGCTGGATGTCGTGCATCTTGCGGGGCGCGACCATCGTGCCCTACCAGGTGTTCGACGTCCCGAACGTGCTCTCGATGGTCGAACGGGAGCGGATCACCGTCCTCCCGGGGCCGCCGACGCTGCTGCAGAGCATCCTCGACGAGCCGGAACGGTCTCGCTACGACCTCTCGACCCTGCGGCTGACCGTGACCGGCGCCGCCGCGGTCCCGGTCCGGCTGATCGAGCGGCTCCGGGACGAGATGACGTTCGAGACCATCATCACCGGGTACGGGCTCACCGAGACGACCGGCACCGCGGCGATGTGCCGCCACGACGACGACCCCGAGACGATCGCCAACTGGTCCGGCCGGGCCATCCCCGACACCGAGGTCCACGTCGTCGACGACGAGGGCCACGAGGTGCCGCGGGGCCAACCCGGAGAGGTGGTGGTGCGCGGCTACAACGTGATGCGGGGCTACTTCAACGAGCCCGCCGAGACGGCCGCGACCATCGACGCCGACGGCTGGCTGCACACCGGCGACGTCGGCGTCATGAACGACCAGGGATACGTCCGGATCACCGACCGGAAGAAGGACATGTTCATCGTCGGCGGGTTCAACGCCTATCCCGCGGAGATCGAGAATCTGCTCCTCGCCAACGACGCGATCGCCCAAGTCGCGATCGTCGGCGTCCCCGACGACCGCCTCGGTGAGGTCGGCATGGCGTTCGTCGTCCCCAAGCCCGGTAGGACGGTGGACCCGGACGAGCTGATCGCGTGGTCCCGCGAGCACGTCGCCAACTACAAGGTCCCGCGGTACGTCGAGGTCTTGGACGCGCTGCCCCTCAATGCCGGCGGCAAGGTGCTCAAGTACGAGCTCCGGGACCGAGCCCGGGCCCGGGTCGGCTGAGCGCGCCTACTCGTCGGAGGTGGCGTCGAGCTCGGCGAGACGCTGCGCCATGGTGGCCATGATGTCGCCGGACAGCTCAGGCGCCCCGGCCAACAATGTCCGGAACTCCCGCTGGCCGATGACCTCGATCACGACCGGCGTCTTGGCGATCACCGTGGCCGTGCGGGGTCGCTGGTCGAGGAGCGCGATCTCGCCCACGTAGTCGCCCGCCCCGCGAGTGGCGACGACCCGGTCACCCTTGCGGACCTCGATCTCACCTTCGATCACGATGATGAACTCGTGCCCCGCCTTGCCTTCCTGGGTGAGGACCGCCCCTGCCGGCTCGCTCAACCGGGTGGCGAGCCCCGAGATCTCCCGGAGCTGCTTCTTCGAGAGCCCCCGGAACAGCGGGACCTTCTCGAGCCAGTCCGCGGTCTTGCCGTGGTCCATCGTGTGCTCCTGGTCCTCGTGGCGCGGAGTCGCACCCTGGCGTGCGGAGTTTACGGTTGGGCATCGTGGCCCCGCGGGCCCTCGTGCACCTCGGCGCGTCGGAGGCCGTCGTCGGCCCGCCGATTCCGGTGGAGACTGGCCCGGTTGCTCGCGCCCCCGAGGCGCGAGAAACTAGAACCTGTTCTCGTCTGAAAGGTCGTCATGCTGGACGTCGTCATCAAGGGTGCCACCGTCGTGGATGGGACCGGCACGCCCGGTCAGCGGGGGGACGTCGGGGTTCGAGGCGGGCGCATCGTCGCGGTCGGGGACGTCGAGGACGGCGCCACCGAGACGATCGACGCCGACGGGCTGGTGGTGACCCCCGGGTTCGTGGACCCGCACACCCACTACGACGCCCAACTGTTCTGGGATCCGGCTGCCTCGTCGTCGAGCCTGCACGGGGTGACCAGCGTCGTCGCCGGCAACTGCGGCTTCACGCTGGCACCGCTCGCCGAGCGTGACGGCGACTACATCCGCCGCATGATGATGAAGGTCGAAGGGATGCCGCTCCCGGCGCTCGAGCAGGGCGTCCCATGGAACTGGTCGACCTTCGCGGAGTACCTGGACCGACTCGACGGGAACATCGGCGTCAACGCGGCGTTCCTCGTCGGCCACTGCGCACTGCGCCGCAACGTGATGGGCACCGACGCGGTCGGGAGCGAAGCGACCCCCGACCAGGTCGACGCCATGGTCCGGCTCCTCCACGAGGCCCTCGAGGTGGGCGGCCTCGGGTTCTCCACGACGCTCTCGTTCACCCACGCCGATGGTGACGGCCAGCCGGTCGCGTCCCGTTGGGCGAACCGAGACGAAGTCCTCGCGCTCTGCGGCGCGGTCCGTTCCCACGAAGGCACCACCCTCGAGTACGTGACCGACGGCTGCCTGCGCGGTTTTCGACCCGACGAGGTCGAGCTGATGGCCGCGATGAGTCTCGCCGGGCGCCGGACCTTGAACTGGAACGTCCTGACGGTCGACGCCAAGGAACCAGACCGGTACCGCGACCAGCTCGCCGCGAACGAACACGCCGCTGCCGCCGGCGGACGGTCCATCGCGCTCACGATGCCCGTCCTCGTCGAGATGAACATGAGCTTCCGGAACTACTGCGCGCTGTTCATGCTGCCCGACTGGTCGCCGGTCATGAGCCTCCCCGTGCCCGAGCGGATGGCGAAGCTGCGTGACCCTGCGGTCCGACGCCACCTCAACGACCGCGCGCACTCCTCCGACGCCGGCGTCTTCGCCCGTCTCACCGACTGGGCCCGCTACCAGATCGGGGACACCTTCTCCGCCGAGAACGACGGGCTCAAAGGCCGCGCCGTGGGCGACCTCGCCCAGGAGCGGGGTGCCGAGCCCTTCGACGCCCTCCTCGACGTCGTGCTCGCCGACGAGCTCCGCACCATCTTGTGGCCGATCCCGACCGACGACGACACGGCATCCTGGGAGCTACGACGCGACGCCTGGAGCCGCGACGACGTCCTCATCGGCGGCTCCGACGCGGGAGCGCACCTCGACCGGATGTGCGGCGCGCCGTACACCACCCAGTTCCTGGCGGATGCGCTCCGCGGCCGTCGCCTCGTCTCGTTCGAGCGTGCCGTCGAGCTCATCACCCGCGCCCCGGCCGCCATGTTCGGGCTTCGCGACCGCGGCCAGATCCGGGAGGGCTCCCACGCCGATCTCGTCGTCCTCGACCCCGCCACCGTCGGTGCCACCGACGCGTCGCTCGTCGACGACCTGCCCGGCAACAGTGCTCGCCTCTTCGCCGGCGCGGTCGGTATCGAGCGGGTACTCGTCAACGGACGCACGATCGTCGCCGACGGGCGAACGACGGGTGACACGCCCGGCGTCATCCTGCGGTCCGGTCGCGACACCGCCACGGTCCCGGTTCCTGCCGGGCCGTGACCCCCGGACACGACGACGCGTGTCGCGGACGGCCCGCGACCGGCGGTGGTACCGTCCGCGACCGCCTGACGAGCCGTCAGATCATCTGAGGGAGCACATGGCTGCCAGCCGCGCGACGAAGGACTATCGGCTCCTCATCGGAGGTGATTGGGTGCCCGGCTCGGCCGGGAGCTACGACGTCGTCAACCCCGCGACGGAGACCGTGATCGACCAGGCCCCCGAGGCCAGCGGCGCAGATGCCGACGCCGCCGCGCAGGCGGCACATGACGCGCTGCCGGCGTGGAAGCGGACCCGTCCCGAGGAGCGGGCCGCGCTCCTCCAGGCCCTCGCCGATGAGATCCGCAAGCGAAGCGACGACCTCCTCCCCCTGATCATGGCCGAGACCGGCGCGACCCTGAAAGTCGGCTCGGCGCTGCAGGTCCCCCAGGCCGTCGCCCGCTTCGAGCGCTACGCCCAGGGCGCGCTCGAGGACCTGTCCATCCCGCTCCCACCGTCCGTCATGGGCTCCACACCACTCGCGGCCGGCGGTCTCATCGGCGGCGTCGCCTTCCGCCCACCGGTCGGGGTCGTCGCCTGCATCTCGCCGTACAACTTCCCGCTCGTGAACATGGCCGGCAAGGTCGGACCGGCGTTGGCGACCGGCAACACCATCGTCATGAAGCCGGCTCCCCAGGACCCCCTCGCGATCATCGAATTCGCCGACATCTGCCAGCAGGTGGGCTTCCCGCCCGGTGTCATCAACGTCGTCACCGGTTCGTCACCCGAGATCGGACAAGCGCTCGTCGATTCGAAGCACGTCGACATGATCTCCTTCACCGGGTCCACTGCCGTCGGAGCCCGCATCTTCGAGGCCGGCGGGAAGACCATGAAGCGGCTGCTGCTCGAGCTCGGCGGCAAGGGCGCGTGCATCGTCTGCGAGGACGCTGACCTCGCCAAGGCTGTCACCGCACTGGTCAGCGTCTGGGGCTTTCACTCCGGACAGATCTGCACGGCACCGACCCGAGCGATCGTCCACCGCAGCGCGTACGACCGCCTTGTCGCCGGTCTCCAAGCGGCTGCCCCCAACCTGCGGGTCGGCCCCCCCGAGGCGGAGGACACCGTGGTCGGGCCGGTTATCTCGGCGCAGCACCGCGACCGTGTCGAGCACTACATCGAGACGGGCCAGCGCGAAGGCGGCGAGCTCCTCGTCGACGGGCGACGCCCCGGCAACGTCGATCAAGGCTTCTACGTCGGCCCGACCCTGCTCGGCGGCTGCACCAACGACATGAGCGTCGTCCGCGAGGAGATCTTCGGTCCGGTGATCGTCGTCGTCCCCTTCGACGGCGAGGACGAGGCGATCGCCATCGCCAATGACTCCGACTACGGGCTCTACGACTACGTCTTCTCCGAGGACACGGCCCGCGCCTACGACATCGCTCAGCAGCTCGAAGCCGGACACATCGGGATCAACACCGCGCAGCGCAACCACGAGGCACCGTTCGGCGGGTTCAAGATGAGCGGTGTCGGGCGCGACGGCGGCGTCTTCGGCCTCCACGCCTACACCGAGATGCAAAGCGTGATCTGGCCCGGATGAGCCAGCCGACCCGGAAGGGACCCACCCCATGAAAGGCCTCGTCTACGACGGCAAACGCGCCGCCATCCGAGACGACGTCGAGGTTCGTCCTCCCGGGCCGACCGACGTCAAGGTCCGCATCGTCGCCGCGGGCCTGTGCCACAGCGACCTCAGCGTCATCGACGGCACCATCCCGTGGCCGTCGCCGGCGGTCCTGGGCCACGAGGGCGCCGGCGTTGTCGCCGAGATCGGGGAGGCCATCACCCATGTGAGGCCGGGGGACCACGTCGTGCTCCACACGATGGCGTACTGCGGGGTTTGCAAATGGTGCAACACCGGACGACCCGCGTGGTGCCGCAAGAGCATCGCCAACGCCAGCCAGCCGTTCACCGTCGGCGGCGAACCCGCCTGGAACTTCGCCGCCGCCTCGTTCTTCAGCGAGTACACCGTGGTGCGGGGCATCCAGTGCGTCAAGATCGACCCGACGATCGACCTGTCCGTGGCCTGCCTCATCGGCTGTGGCGTCCTCACCGGGATCGGGTCCGTCTGGAACCGGACGAACCTCGGCCAAGGCGACACCTGCGCGGTGTTCGGCGTCGGCGGCGTCGGCCTGAACGTGATCCAAGCCGCCCGCGTCCGGGGCGCCCGGCGGATCTTCGCCATCGACACCGTCGCCGACAAGGAACCCGCCGCCCGCGCGTTCGGCGCCACCGACTTCATCCTTGCTGGGCCCGGCGTCGACGTCGTCGCCAAGATCCGCGAGGAGCTCCCCACCGAGATCGAGAACGTCGTCGGATCCTTCGGCGAAGGCGGCGTCGACTACGCCTTCGACTGCGTCGGCCACCCCGAGATCCTCAACTCCGCGCTCGAGATGCTCGATTGGGGCGGCACCGCCGTCGCCGTCGGGGTCCCCGCACCCACCGCGACCGTCCCCGCCCGGATCACCAACTTCACCCACGTCGAACGGGCCCTGGTCGGGTCACGGGCCGGCTCTCACCGCCCCCACTGGGACGTCCCGCTCATCGTCGACGCCTACCAGCGGGGCCAGATCAAGCTCGACGAGCTCGTCAGCGCCCGCTACCCGATGGACGACTGGGAGCAAGCGGTGGACGACCTTCACGACGGGAAGCTCGCCCGCGGCGTCCTCACCGTCTCGCCCGCTTGACCGTGCTGAACCCGTCGGCTGTCGTCGCGCCCAACAACCAGGAGAGGTGACATGGCACTGCCCGACGAGGTCAAGGCGCTGGCGTCCAAGGTCCGGAACTGGGGCCGGTGGGGCGACGACGACGAGATCGGCACCCTCAACCTCATCACCGACGATGCGGTGCGCGCCGCGGCGACGGAGATCAAGACCGGCCGGCGTCTCGCGTTGGGACTTCCCCTGAACGGCGACGGGCCCCAGACCGGCGCCATCCCCGGTCGGGACAACCCGACCCACGAGATGATCATGGTCGACACGCCCCTCACCGGCGACGCGACGAACTTCACGACCAGCGACGACAGGGTCGTGATGGCGCTCCAGGCGGCGACGCACTGGGACGCGCTCGCCCACGTGAGCTACGAGGGCAAGCTCTACAACGGGGTGGCGTCGAGTGTGATCACCGACGCTGGCGCCGCCCGGATGGGGATCGACAAGATCCGCACGCTGGTCGGACGGGGCGTCCTGCTCGACCTGCCGGCCACGAAACGCGTCGACCGTCTCGACGGCGGGTACGCGGTGACCGCCGCGGATCTCGACGCGGCCTGCGAGCTCGCGAAGGTGACGGTCCGCGCCGGCGACATCGTCCTCCTCCGGACGGGGCAGATGCGCTGGTTCTTCGAGGGCGACCGCGAGGCTTACGGGGCCCCCGCGCCGGGACCGTCGCTGCAGACCGTCGAGTGGTTCCACGCCCACGACGTCGCCGCCGTCGCCACCGACAACCTGACCTTCGAGGTCTATCCCTCCGAGCGCGAGGACGCCCTGCTCCCTGTCCACCTTCTCCACCTCGTCGACATGGGCATGACACAGGGTCAGAACTGGAACCTCGAAGAGCTCGCGGCCGACTGCGCGGCCGACCAGCGGTACGCCTTCTTCCTCGACGCCTCACCGCTTCCGGTCACGAACGCCGTCGGCAGCCCCGTCAACCCGATCGTCGTGAAGTAATAGGTGGGACGCTTCGACGAGCGGGTCGCTGTGATCACCGGCGCCGCGTCCGGCATCGGGAAGGCCACCGCGCGGCGCTTCGGAGCTGAGGGCGCGATCGTCGCCTGCCTCGACCAGAACGAGATCGGAGCGCAAGCCACGGCCCGCGAGATCCACCTCGCGTCGGGTCGGAGCGCCCCGTTCCAATGCGATGTCACCGACGCCGCCACCGTCGACGCCGTCATCGGCCGCGTCGCCGCCGAGCTCGGGCCACCCTCGGTCTGCTGCAACGTCGCCGGGATCGGGAAGTTCGCCCGCTCCGAGGAGCAGCCGGTGCTCGAGTTCGAGCGCATCGTCCAGGTCAACCTGGTCGGCACCTTCTCCGTCTCACGCGCCTGCCTACCCCACCTCCTGGCCAACCAGGGTTGCATCGTCAACGTGTCGTCCAGCGCCGGGCTGTTCGGTCAGCCGTACAACGCCGCGTACTGCGCGTCCAAGGGCGGCGTCTCCCTGATGACCCGAGCCATGGCCGTCGAGTTCAGCCGACGCGGGGTGCGCGTCAACGCTGTCGCCCCCGCCGGCATCGACACGCCGATCACGAAGGACTTCGCGTTCGTCGAAGGCACCGACGTACGTGAGTACCAGAAGATGTTCCCGTTGACGGGCAAGATGGCCCAGCCCGAAGAGGTCGCCACCCTGATCGCGTTCCTTGCCTCCGACGACGCGGGCTACATCTCGGGCGCGGTGGTTCCGATCGACATGGGCGTCACCGCATGACCACAGCGCCTGACCCCGACGGCATCGGCCACTAGCCTCTCGCCATGGCCGACGAACCGCAGCACCCCATGGGTCACGGCGTCAAGCAGCGCGACGTGATCAAGATGACCCAGCCCGAGATCGACGAGTTCCTCCAGGGCCGCCGGACGATGAGTTGCGCCACCGTGAACCACGACGGGACGATCCATCTCGTCGCCATGTGGTACGGCTTCCTCGACGGCAGTCCTGCACTGGAAACGAAG
>DATISY010000065.1:0-11208 GCA_035468285.1 Acidimicrobiia bacterium
GGCCAGATCGGACTGTCGTACGACCCGGACGAAGGGACCGCGGTGAATCGGGCCATGGACCAGTTCCGCTGGTTCACGGCCGGCTGGAAGGTGAACGCCGAGCTCCCGCTCCCCGCGTCGTTCGACCAAGCCGCCAAGACCGTGCGGGAATCCGATGTGCGCGCCCAGATGCCGTGCGGGCCCGACGTCGCGCGCCATGTTGACGGGATCCGCGAGTTCGAGGCGGCCGGATTCGACCAGATCGCCCTGGTGCAGGTCGGTGGTGACACCCAACCCGACTTCATCGCCTGGGCTGCCACCGAGCTGCTGCCCGCGTTGCGTCGCGCCTGAGCGTGGACCGGCGTCGTTCGAGGAGACCGTCGGGGTCGTCGGCTCCTCGAGCGTCAGTGTCGGCTCGCGGCCGGACCGGCGAGGACGGTGGTCTCGGGCTCTCGCCGCCTCGCAGGCAGTGGGCCCGACCTCGGCAGTTCGGTCCAGGTTCCCCGCACCGCGGGTCGGTTGTCGGGGTGGTCAGACGGGTTGTCGGCGGGGCAGGTTCACGGCCGTGGCCCCGGTGCTCCCCCGCGTGAGCGCGACCTCGGGACGCTCGGGTGCGGGGTCGGCTCGCGGGTCGATCGCGATCTCCCACGCCCGATAGGCGGACCCGTCCGGCACCGGGTGGACCCGGGCCCGAGGGTTGGCGACGCGGGCGATGGTGTCAATCGCGGGCGCGTCGTCGTCGAGGTGGGCGAGCCAGGACAGGGCGTCGCCTTCCTCGAACGCGGGGGACGGGCCGAGGCGCAACAGAACGTGCTGGTCGTCGAGCACCTCGACGCGCGTGTCGACATAGGTACGGGGGTGGAAGCTCGGGTGGAGCTGGAACAGCTTCGCGACCGCGTGAGCGTCGTCACCCTCGACGTGCAGCGCGGCGCGGATCCGCTCCGCGGTCAGCCCCGCGATGCCGGTCCACTGGGCCGTGGCCACGCCGGCGAGGTCATCGGCGGGGAGGCGCTGCGACATGGTCAGCAGGAACGAGCGGCACAGGACATGGCACTGGACGGCGAACTCCTGCACCGCGAGGACCAACGCCCGATGTGAGAGGTCCTCGAGCGTGAAGTTGGGGTCGAAGGCGTCGGTGTAGTTCGGTCGTCCCCCTGGTTCGGCGTCGCCCCCGGGGTCGACCAGGGGAACATCGGCGAGCAGTGACCGGGAGACCGTGGCGAGGTTGGGGTGCATCTCGAACGGCTCGGCGTTCGACGCGTCGTCGATGAAGACCTTCCAACGGCAGTGTGGCTCCCGGTCGGCGGGGGACCGCGGCGGGCGATGGATCGGCCGGATCTTGATCAGCGGGTTCGTCGCCGCGGCGGTGGCGTCGAAGGTGGGGTCTTCGATGTCGTGGCACATGCCGCGCACCATGTCGTCGCCGAAGGGCTCGACGTCCATGAGCGCCCCGCAGCAGTCGAGCCAGAACTCCCCGTACTGATCGCTCTCGAGCCGGTACCCGACGTGCATGTAGGAGTGCGAGAAGCCGATGTCGAGCTGCAGATTCTTGAACAGTGTCCCGATGTCGGTGCCGGAGAACTGGAGCGCCCGTTGCATCCGTGCCGAGTAGAGCGGGCTGGCGCTCATCCACTCATCGATCGCGATGCCGATCCGTGACTCGATGCCGAGCCGACCGAGCACCATCGGCATCGCGGAGCGGTCCTGGAGCTGCCCGCTCAGCATGTACTCGCGACCCAGGGTGGCGAGCGCCGAGCGCGACAGGTCGCCCAGCTGGAAGTCGGGATCGAAGTCGCCTCGGTAGTCGTCACGTGGCACGGCACGGAACCCTACGCGGCGCCGATCGGGCGCTCCGACGATGAGTACCGGCTACTCAGGACGCCGGAGGGCCCTCGTGGGACGCTGGGACCGTGGCCTCCACACCCCCGACCCCGGTCCAACCCTGGTACTTCCGCCCGAGCGTGGCGATCTGGCTGGGCCCGGTCCTCATCGTCGCCTGCGTCGCCCTGCGGTTCGGATGGGGCGGCGTCGCGGGGCCGCCGTTCCCATTCTGGGGCATCGGCTACCTCCTCGGCGCGGCCGGGATCCTCGTCACCTTCGTGGGGTGGATGGGCCGGGGGAACGCCTAGCCTCACGCGCCCATGCGGCGTGTCGCGGCGATGCTGGCCACACTCGCCGTCGCCTCGACGGTCGTGGCGTCCGTCGCGGCACCGGCCGCGGCGCGCGGGGCGCGGATCCGGCTCACGAGTCCCGCGTTCAGCCCCGGAGGGATGATCCCAATCGGGTTCACCTGCGACGATCACGACGTCCCACCCCCGTTGCGTTGGTCCGGGCTCCCGGCCAGCAGCGTCGAGCTGGCGGTGACCCTCGAGGACCTCGACGGGCCGGGCGGCCGGTTCGTGCACTGGGTCGCGTGGGGCATCGACCCGGTGAGCCGCGGCCTGCCCGAGGGCGTGGTGCCGGCCGGGGTGCACGAGGGCCGGAACAGCGCCGGGCGCGCCGGTTACCTCGGGCCGTGTCCCCCAGCGGGATCCGACCCGCACCGGTACCGCTTCACGCTGTACGCGCTGCGCCGCCACCTCGTCCTCGGCCCCGACGCGACCCTGACCGAGCTCCGGGCCGCGATGCGCGACGCGATCGTCGGGCGGGCCGAGCTCGTCGGCCGCTACGCGCGCTGACGGTCAACCGGAGGCGTGGAGCGCAGCGGCTCGAGCCCGGCGAGCGCCCGCGACGCCCGGATGGCGAGCGCCACCAGCGTGAGGGTCGGCCCGTACCCTGTCGATGTCGGGAACACCGACGAGTCCGTGATGACGACGTTGTCGACGTCGTGGAGCCGTTGCCACGGGTCGCAGACGCTGCGCGCCGGGTCCTCGCCCATGCGGGCGGTGCCCATGATGTGGCGCGAGATCGGCGTCGGATCGAAGCCCGCCGCGGCGCGTGACCCCTCGAGCGGGGGAGACGTCACCCAGAACGTGTGGTCGGCGCCCGCGTCGCGCAGCACCGCCTCGAGTCGGGGTGCCCAATGCTCGGCGCAGGCGATCTCGTGACGGTGCGGCGCGTACGTGACCCGACCGGCGGCGTGGCCCCACACGTCCCGCACGGTCGGGTCCAGGTCGATGCGGTTCGTTGCCAGCGGCAGGTCCTCGCCCTGCATCGTGAACGCGGCCATGCGGTCCCGCATCGGCGAGTCGAGCATCAGCCGGGTGTGCGGGTCCCCGGCCGGGAGGTGGATCGCCTCGAGGATCGGGTGTGAGCTGCCGCCGTGCTCGACGATGCCGCCCCGCATGTAGGGGAGGCCGGCCGCGCGGGCGGCCTGCTGCTGGGCGGCGTCGGGGACGATCGGGTCGTCCATGAGGTGCGTGACGGAGCGGCCACGGTGCGAGTGGAGACGGAACGGGAAGATGCCCAGCACGTAGGTCTGCAGGTGGAACATCAGGTACCGACCGACGATGTCGGGATGGCCGATCCCGGACCGAAGGAGCAGCCGGGGGGTCTCGAACGCGCCCGCGCCGAGCACGACGTGGCGGGCCGTGATCTCGTGCGCCTCCCCGTCGCCGTCGAGGTAGCGCACCCCACGGGCTTGCCGGCCGGTGCGGTTGAGGACGATCTCGGTCACATACGATTCGGGGCGGATCTCGCAGCGCCCGGTGCGCAGCGCGTGGCGCAGCGGGGCCACCGGGTCACCCTTGGCTTCGATGGGGCAGCCGAAGAAGGCGCAGAACCCGCAGTTGTTGCACGCCGGTCGACCGTCGTACTCGACGCTGTTGACCCCGGTCGGCGCCCGGTACGGGTGGTACCCGTGGCCGCGCGCTGCCTCGGAGGTGATCACCGCGCAGAACATGTCGGGTCCGGGCGGCATCGGGTACGGGGCTGACCGCCACGCGGCGAACGGGTTCCCGTCGGCGTCGCCGGCGACGCCGACGACCGATTCCGCGGCGGTGTAGTACGGCTCGAGCTCGTCGTACCCGAACGGCCAGTCCACGAGGTCGGCGCCGTCGATCGGGCCGAGCTCGGATCGGGCGTGGAAGTCCACGGCCCGGAAACGGGGCAGCTTCCCGTCGGCGTGGAAGCCGCCTCCACCGACGGTGGACGGCAGGTTGTTCACGCCACCGGTGTGGATGCGCTCGCCGTCCGCGACGCGACGGCGGAAGGTGCGCGGCTCGAGGAACGGGTCGGGACCGAGGACGTGGCGGCGCAGGAACTTGATCTCATCGTTGCTGACGTGCCCGAGCGGCTCGAACGGCGCGTCGAGGCTGAGCAGGTGGTTGCGGCCCTTCTCGAGGATGGTCACCGACCAGCCCGCGGTGGTGAGGACCTCGGCCGCGGTGGCGCCCGCGGGACCGCTCCCGATGATCACGGCGTCGACGTCGGTCATGGGCGGTGCTCAGGCACGGCCGGTGACCGCGTCGTCGGTGTAGCCGCGGGGCTGCACGTCGCCCGGGTACTGGATCGCGGCCCAGCCGCGCCCGTCGCGGTTGCCGCCGTACTCGGGGGCGCCGTACGCGCCTTCGCAGGCGTGGGTGTACAGCAGCGCCCGGAACTCGGGGACGGCGGCGAGGCGGGCGTCCTGGTCCTCGCCGGAGCACGCCGTGAAGTCCGCGCCGAGCGCGGCGACCCCCGCCCGGTACTCGGCTTGCCAGCCTCGGACCGGGCCGTTGAACTCGCGCTCGGGGATGCCGCGTGAACCCTCGATGCGGGTGCGCCACGCCAGCGTCTCGACCCGGCTCAACGCCAGGAACTGCTCGAACCCGGCGTCACCGCCAGCGCGACCCGAGAACGGCCCGCCGGCCCAGATTCGGGGCGGGTCGAAGGCGAACGCGGCGAGGAGCCCGTCGATGTAGTCGGCGCAGCCGAGGGCAGCGCCGCCCGGGTGCGCGTCGCGGGGTGGCAGCAGCCGGTCGCAGCCCGCGGCGATCACCGCGTGCTCGTCGGCGGTGAAGAACCGCGGCTCGGGCTCCACGTCAGAGTTCGAGCGCGTAGTTGCCGGCGGCGTCGACGCGGGCCCGGGCCCCGGGGGGGACGACGAGGACGGTGAACGGCTCCTCGACCAGCGCGGGGCCGTGCACCTCGGCGCCGACGCCGAGCGCGGCGCCGTCGTACACCGGTGTGTCGAGATAGCCGTCCCCGAAGTGCGCGGCGCGGGTGCCGCGCCGGGCGGCGTCCGCCACCTCGAGGGTGCCGAGCTCGGCGAGATGATCGGGCTTGGGGGTGCGGCCCCGGGCGATGATGCGCACGCCGCGCAGCAGGGGCTGCTGGCTGCGGAACGAAAACCCGCGGTCGCGTTCGTGCTGGTCGTGGAACCGCTCCGCGAGGTCGAGCAGGCCGGTCTCGCCGAGCTCCTCGGCTTCGGGGACCGGGACGCTCATGTCGAAGTTCTGACCTGGGTACGCCATCTGGGCGAACAGGTCGCGCTCGACGTCGGCGTGGGACAACCCGGTCGGCTCGAGCTCCTTGTCGGTCTCGTCCCGCAGCTCGACCATGAGTCCCCGGACGCGCGCCAGCTCCACCTGGGAGAGGGGCACGACGTAGGCCCGGACGAGGTCGACGACATAGTCGGCGACGAGGACCCCCAGGGCGGAGAACGCCGGTGCCGCCTTCGGGACCAGGACCCGCTCGATACCGAGCTCCCGGGCGACAGCCCAGGCGTGCACCGGTCCGTTGCCGCCGTAGGCGATCATCTCGAGGGTGCGGGCGTCGGCGCCGTGGGACGCCAGCACGCGACGCGTCGCGTTTGCCATGTTCGCGTTGACGATGCGCTCGATGCCCCACGCCGCGTCGACGGGGTCGATTCCCAACGGGTCGGCGACGTCGCGGGCGATCGCGGCCCGGGCCCCGTCGAGGTCGAGGCGCATGCGGCCCCCCGCGAAGGTGGTGACGGGGAGGTAGCCGAGCACCGCGTCGGCGTCCGTGACCGTGGCGTGGCTGCCGCCCTGCCCGTAGCTGACCGGCCCGGGGGACGAGCCGGCGCTCTCGGGACCAACGAGGAGCGCGCCCTGGCGGACCCGGGCGATGGAGCCACCCCCCGCGCCGACGCTCTGCACGTCGACCATCGGCAACCCGAGGTAGTACCGGTACCGCCAGTTCCAGTCGGTCTTGATCTCGGGTTGCCCGCCGCGCACGAGGCACACGTCGAAGCTGGTGCCGCCCATGTCGATGGCGACGAAGTCGTGGACCCCGACCTGGGCGGCGGCGAGGGTCGCGCCCATGACGCCGCCGGTGGGGCCGGAGGCGAGCAGCGACACCGCCCGTCGGGCGACGTACTCGGGCGGCATCACACCGCCGGTGGCTTGCATGATCAGCAGGGACCCGGCGTAGCCCGCGCCGCGCAGCTTCGACTGGAGGCTGTCGACGTAGCCGGCGATCTTGGGCGCGACGTACGCGTTGACGAGCGTGGTCGAGACCCGCTCGAACTCAGGCCCGCGAGCCATGACCTCGTGTGACATCGAGATGTGCTCGACGTCGGGGAACTCCTCGCGGACGATCTGCGCGGCGCGGCGCTCGTGGTCCGGGTTCACGAACGAGAAGAGGAACATGATCGCCACGGACCGAATGCCGAGCTGCTGGAGGCGTCGTGCGCCCCGGCGCACCGCGTCCTCGTCGAGGGGGAGGATGACCTCGCCCTGGAAGTTGAGCCGCTCGGGGATCGGGATCCGGGCCCGCCGGCGCGCGATCGGCGGGGGCGCAGGGTAGGAGGGGTCCCAGATCTGCTCCTTGTGCACCCGGCGCATCTCGATCTCGTCACGGTGCCCTTCGGTGACGAGCAGCCCGGTGGGCGCCCCGTTCATCTCGATCATGGTGTTGTCGGCGGTGGTGGTGCCGTGCACCAAGATGTCGAGCTGGTCGCAGAGCTCCGAGACGCTCAACCCGAACCGTTCCGCCAGCTGGGCGAGCCCGTTCATGACGCCGGTGGACTGGTCGTCGACGGTGGTCGGGGTCTTGTCGAGGACCACCTTGCCGTCAGGGGTCACGCAGAGGAGGTCGGTGAACGTGCCGCCGACGTCGACGCCGAGTCGATAGCCCATGCTCAGTGCTTCTGCCCGGAGGTTCAGGCGCGCCGCGAAGCCCGGAGCTGGCGGGTGGCGTCCTCGTCCACAGCGAGGGTGAGGTCCTCGAGGGACCCGTGGAGCACCACGCCGTAGTCGCGTTCGGCGGCGTCGACGCTCACGTACTCGTCGAGGACGTCGTCGAGCACCGCGGCCGGGTCACGGTCGAGGGGGTCGCCCCAGCCGCCGCCGCCGCCGTAGTCGTACATGACGCGCTGGCCCGCCCCGATCGGGATCCAGTCGGCGGTGTGCGCGACGCGGTACGGGTCGTCGGAGCCGTACCGGATGATCATCTCGTTGGGCGCGCCGGGCCGGCCGCCGCAGATCCCCGGCATCGGGTACTTCATGCCGACGACGTAGGTGTAGACCTTGGCGTCGACGAGGACCTCTTTCTCGTAGTGACTACCGCACAGGCCGCGCCACTGCCCCGGCCCGCCGGAGTCGGTGCGGTAGTCCCGGCACCACTGGACGTGCGGAAAGAGGCTCTCGTTGATCTCGGCGGTCGCTTTCCACAGGTTGCCGAACGAGGCGTTCTGGGCCCCCCACGCGTCCATGCCCTTCGCGGCGTTGCACCACCCGGCGTAGACCTCGGCAGAATGGTCGGTGAACGACTGCCCGGTGCGAGGGTCGATCCCGACGATGATCGTCGGGATCCCCGTCTTGTAGGTCTGGGGGACCGCCTTGTCGGGCAGCACATTCTGCATCGCGACGGCGATGACCTCACCGACGTCGGCCCCCGGATGGTGGGTGCCGGCGCTCACCGGTTTGCCAGGGTGGGGGTTGAGCACGCAGCCCTGGGGGACGACGAGCTCCATCTGGTCGAAGAACCCCTCGTTCTTCGGGATCTCGGGATCCATCATGGCCGCGATCTGCGCCACCGTGTACCCGCGCGTGTTCCCGTACGTCGACCACGCCTGGATCTCCTGGCGGGTGTCGCTGCCGGTGTAGTCGATCGTGAGGTGATCGCCGTCCACGGTGATCTTGACGTGGAGATGGACGTCGGGGTGGCCGAGCGGATCGTGGTCGACGTACGCGTCGGCCTCGTATACGCCGTCGGGCCAGCTGGTGACCTCTTCCCGAAACCGGCTGGCGGCGTAGTCGATCATCACGTCGACGCTGCCCTCGACGCCCGAGACCCCGAACCGGTCGATGACGTCCCCGAGGCGCTGCACACCGAGCTGCGCGGCGCCGATCTGGGCCCGCAGGTCCCCGATGTAGTCGGGGATGCGATTGTTGGTCTGCAGGGCGTACAGGACGTCGCGCCGCTCGACGCCCCGGTCGATCACCTTGACGACCGGCCAGCGGACGCCCTCACCCCAGATGTCGCCGGCGGTCACGTTGTACCCACCGGGGACGCCGCCGCCGGTGTCGCCGTGGTGGCACTGGATGCTGGCGATCAGAACCATCCGCCGGGAGCCGTGCCCGTCGTCGGCGAAGACGGGGGCGAAGACGTTGTAGTCGGGGAGGTGGCCGCCGCCGTGGTACGGGTCGTTCGCGACGAAGACGTCGCCTTCGTGGAACTCGTCGACCCCGAGGAACTCGAGCGCGAACCGTACCGGCAGTGTCGAGGTGAGCATGAACTGGGGGATGCCGACCGAGAGCGCCGCGAGGCGGCCGCGGGCATCGAGGACGGTGGCGTTGCGCTCGTTGCTCTGGTTCAGGATCGGCGTCGTCGCGGTGCGCGACACGTAGGTCGCCATCTCGAAGCAGATCGTCTCCATCGCGCCCCGGACGACCTCGGCGGTGACCGGGTCGACCCGGGCGCCGCTGAGACGGCCGCGGCTGCCGGCGAGCTGCACCAGATCCACGTTCATGCTCGGCTCCTCCCGGGGTTTCCCCGGAACCTGACGCTCACGTCACGTCTATCCTACGCCCGACGTCGTTGGAGAGGGCTGCCCGCACGCCAAGGAGGCCCGTGGACTCGCCTCGGCTGGGGATCAGCGCCCACGCGGCAGCGACACCGAACAAGGCTGCGCTGGTCTGCGGCACGGTGACCCGAACGTTCGCCGATTTCGACGACCGCACCACCCGGCTTGCTGCCGCGCTGGCCGAGCGGGGCGTGCAGGCCGGCGACCGCGTCGCGATCATGGTCCCGAACAGCATCGAGTTCTTCGAGACGTGGGCCGCGGCGACGAAGCTCCACGCGCCGGTGGTGCTCGTCAACTATCACCTCAAGGCCGACGAGCTCGCGTACATCCTCGACGATTCCGAGGCCCGGGTGCTGGTGGCGCATCGTCGCCTCGCGCCTCGCTACGAGCGCGCGCTCGCGGGCGTCGCCACCTGCGATGTCATCGTGGTGCCGGACGAGTACGAGACCGCGATCCAGGACCACCGCGACGCATCCCCTCGGTCGATCGAGGCTCTCGACGCGCCCATCTTCTACACGTCGGGCACGACCGGACGACCCAAGGGTGTGGTTCACGGCCGACCGGACCCCGACCGGGCCCGTCAGAACATGGCCGGCCAGCTCGCCCTGTGGGGCTGGACCGAGGACGACACGTACATCCTGACTGGGCCTGCCTATCACGCCGGCCCCGGGGGGTGGGCGATGGCCGCGCTGTACGTCGGCGCGACGTCGATCATCCTCGATTCGTTCGACGCCGCGGCATGGCTCGCCCTCGTCGACGCGCATCACGTGACGCGAACCTTCATGGTCCCGGCGCACTTCATCCGGATCCTCGAGGTGCCCGAGGCTGAGCGTCGAGCGCGCGACGTCTCGTCCCTGGAGCTGATCGTCCACGCCGGCGCCCCCTGCCCGGTGCCGGTCAAGCGGCGCATCATCGAAGCGCTCGGGCCCTGTGAGATCGCCGAGGTGTACGGGATGAGCGAGGGTGGTGCGACGCGCATCTCGATGACGGAGTGGCTGGAGCGGCCGGGCAGCGTCGGGCTGCCCTGGCCCGGCACCGAGGTGCGCATCCTCGACGCCGAGGACGGCCATCCCCTCGGGGTCGGTGAGACGGGCGTCATCTATGTCCGTCCCCCGGGGGGCGCCCGGTTCCACTACCACGACGACGACGCCAAGACAGCGGGGGCATGGCGGGACGACGCGTTCACCGTCGGCGACGTCGGCCATCTCGACGCGGACGGGTACCTGTACCTGACCGATCGGGCGGTGGACATGGTCATCCGGGGGGGCGTGAACGTCTACCCGAGCGAGATCGAAGAGGTGCTCTACACGCATCCGGCCGTCGTCGACTGCGCGGTGTTCGGTGTACCCGACGACGAGCTCGGTGAGCAGCTGATGGCGGTCGTGGAGACACGCAGCCCGGCGACCGCGGAGGAGCTGCGCGGGTTCTGTCGCGACCATCTGGCCGACTTCAAGGTCCCGGCCCATGTCGAGCTCGTCGAGGAGCTCCCCCGGCAACCGAACGGGAAGGTCCTCAAGCGGGTCCTGCGCGAGCAGCACTGGGCGGGCCGCGCGACGCGGATCTGAGACCGCCGGTCAGTCGAAGAGCAGGTCGGCGAGCCGGTCGTGGTGCCACGTGGTCGTCCCGAGCCAGTACTCGGAACCGAACGCCCGGCGGAGGAAGAGGTGGAGGTCGTGTTCCCACGTGTAGCCGATCCCGCCGTGGACCTGGATCCCGTCCTTGGCCGCCCGCGTGGCTGCCCTCCCTGCCGCGGCCTTGGCGACGTGCGTGGCCCGGGGCGCGTCGGGGTCCTGGTCGTCGAGCGCCATCGCGGCGTACACGGTGGCGCTGTCGGACCGCTCGATCGCGAGGGACACGTCGGCGAGCTTGTGCTGGATCGCCTGGAACGACCCGATGGGCACGTCGAACTGCTTGCGCTCCTTGGCGTACTCCAGGGTCATGTCGAAGATCCGCCGGGCCGTCCCGACCATCTCGGCCGCGAGGGTCACCGTGCCACGTCGCAGGACGGTCTCGAGCGCGGCGCGGTCGAGCGGCTGCGGATCCGCCGAAACGCCGACGGTGTCGACCTCGAACAGCCGACGGGACCAGTCAATCGTCTCGACGAGCCGGACCGGCACGTCCGCGGCCGGGACGACACGCACCGTCGGGCCCGCGTCGACCACCGCGATCCAGTCGACCCGGTCGGCTTCGGGTACGAAGCACTTCACGACATCTTCGTTCGCGACCCAGTCGCCGCGCGTCCCCGCGACCGCGACGGTACCGGTCGTCTCACCGGCGAGCGCCGCGGGGAGGCGCTCGTCGCCGAGCGCGGCGAGGAG
>DATISY010000066.1:0-51917 GCA_035468285.1 Acidimicrobiia bacterium
TGATCTGATTGGCCACCGCGCCGACCAAGTGCACGTCGAGTGAGCGCAGCGTGGCCGCGGCCTCGCTCCCGATCGCGACCCGGGTGCCGCGCCGGACGACGAGGAGGACGGAGTCAGCGAGGGACGCGAGCCGTTGACCACTGTCGTTCCCGAAGATCGGTGGGGTGTCGACGACCACGACGTCGAACTCCTGAGACGCCCACGCCAGGAGCCCACTCATGCCCTGGGCGATGAAGTCTCCCGCCTCCGGCTCGCGCACCGTCGGCATGACATGGAGACGGGGCAGCACCTGGCGCGCGGTCGCGAAGCGGCTGGCGTCCCCGCTGCGCAGTGCCTGCGCCACGCCGGGACGAGGCGCGATCCCGAAGAGGTGGGCGATGCTCGGCCGGACGAGGTCGCCGTCGATGAGGAGGACGGACTGCTCCACCCGGGCGCTCGCGACGGCGAGCAATGAGGCAACCGTCGTCTTACCCTCACCGGGTAGCGGGCTGGTCACGGCGATCACGTTGGTGCGGTGCCCGTCCGTGCGGTTCCGCGCGGCGCGTTCGAGCTGGGTCCGCAGGTTGCCGATCGCCGACCCAATGGTCGGGTCCGCGAGGATCTTGCGCAGGTTCGTCGCCGTGTTCTCTTGGGCGCGCCGTCCACCGCGGCGCGTGCGCACGGCCTTCGACCGCGGGAGCACGCCGACCACGCGGAGCTGGGTCGCCTCGGCGACGTCCGCCGGCGTTCGGACGACGGGACGGACACGGTCGAAGAGCAGCGCGACGCCCGCGCCGAGCAGCACCGCGACGATCACGCCCGCGGCGTCGAGCAGCTTGCGGTTCGGACCCGACGGGGTCGTCGGGGTGGCGGCGCGAGCGACGATGGTGCCCTCGAGCAGCCGGTCGTTCCGCGCGAAGGATTGGGTGGCGTTGGCGAGATCGTTGGCGGCCCTCGAGACGAACCCGGGGTCCTTCCCGGTGACGCTGATCTGCAGGTTGGACGTGTTCTGCGGGATGGTGGCGTCGAGGTGGTCGCCGACCTGAGACTTGGCGACGTTGAGGGTGCTGGCCACCCCCGCCACGGTGCTGTCGGACGTCACGTACACCTGGTACTTCGGAACGACGATCGAGACGACGTCCGCGCCGACCTGGGCGTTCGGGCGGGGGGAGAAGGAGATGACCGCAGTCGCCGTGTACTGGTTCGGGAGCGACTGCGCATAGAAGACCACGCCGACCGCCACCGGCACCGCCACCAGCACCGCCACCAGCCAGCCCCGGCGGACCGACGCGAGGACGTTCACGGCCTCCCCCCGTAGACCCTGCTGCCACGGGGTGAATGGGGCATATGGGGCGTCAATTCGTCATCAAGAAGGACTACGCGACGGCCGACAAGCACGGTATGCGGAGTTTAGGGCTGCCACAGCGGGTCGCCGGGGTAATCGTCGGCTGTGCCCTCCTCGCCGCGTGCGGACCGTTCAGCACCCCCTCAGCATCGACCGCACCGGCCGCCAACGTGAGTGCGCCGGCGAGCACGACGACCACCACCGCGCCGCCGACGACGACATCGCCGACGACGACATCGCCGACGACCGCTCCGACGGCCACGACCTCGCCGCCGACGACCGCTCCGCCCGCGACGACTCCCCCCACGACCGCGGCCCCGTCCTCAACGTACGGCCCGCGCCTGGCCAACGAGCCCCAGATCGGCGCGAACGTGCACGCCACCTGGAGCAGCATGACGACGGCCTCCCGGAACGCGATTTACAGCCAGCTCGCCGCGACCGGGTTGAAATGGGTCTCGATCGACATGGGCTGGGCCAGCTTCGAGACGACGGGACCGGGCCAACTCACCTCGTACGTCCAGACTGCTGACGACTCCGTGAACGAAGCCCGCGCCCACGGGTTCCAGGTCCTCGCGACGCTCTGGAGCACCCCCGCGTGGGCGAACGGCGGTCAGGGCACCAACGTCCCCCCGACGAACCCCCAGGACTACGCCAACTTCGCCCGCTGGGCGGCTGGTCACTTCGCCGGCCGCGTCGCGGCGTGGGAAGTGTGGAACGAGCCCAACACCTCCGCGTTCTGGGCCGGCACCGATCCCGCCGCCTACGCCGCGCTGGTGAAGGCCTCGTACCCCGCCTTCAAGGCCGGTGACCCGTCCGCCCAGGTCGTCGTCGGCAACACGAGCTACAACGACACCGCGTACCTAAGCGCCCTCTACGCCAACGGGATCCACGGGTCCTTCGACGTGCTCTCCACGCATCCGTATCAGGGCCTCGCGAACCTGCCTCCCGAGCAGGCCGACGACGGGACGGAATGGACGCTCGCCCACATCGCCTCGGTCCACAACCTGATGGCGGCCAACGGCGACGCGTCCAAGCCGATCTGGTTCACGGAGTTCGGCTGGTCAAGCCACGCCACTGCCCCCGGGAGCCCGAACTGGATGCTCGGCGTGACCCCCGCGCAGCAAGGCGACTACTTCGTGCGCACGCTCCGCTGGGTCGCCGCGAACGCCCCGTACGTGAAGAACGTGTTCTGGTACGAGGGCACCGACCAGGCCGGCACCGACATCCAGAACGCCAACTACGGGCTCCTGACGACGGGCTTCACGCCGAAGCCGTCCGACAACACGGTGACGGCCTACCTCCAGCAGTAGCAGCCGCCGGACCGGCCCCCTACGAAGCGGGCGGCGTCACCGGGGACCGGCTCGAGACCTCGTCCCAGGCCGCGACGGCCGCCTCGACGCTGATCGCAGCCATGGCGTCGGGGTAACGATCGTCGTGCTCGAACCCGAGATCGAGGTAGCCCTCGGGGACGACGGGCGACGCCACGCAGACCGCCCGGGGCCCCACCGGTCCCCATCGCCCGCAGGACGTGGGCCCGTTCAGCCCAACGGTCGGGACGCCCAACGCCGCCGCGAGGTGCATCACGCCGGTGTTCACGGACACCACGACCCGCGCACCTGCGAGGAGTCGCGCGCACTGCTCCGGCGACGTCCCCGCCGCCGACCTGGCCCGCAGCCCGGCCGCGGTCCACTCGTCGACGACCACGCCGGTCGCGGCGACGTCGCCCGGGCCGCCCGTCAGGACCACATCGAGACCGCGGCTGTTCATCACGGCGGCGAGCTCACGCCACCGCGCCAACGGCCACGAACGCTCTTCGAAGTTGGCCCCACCGGGCCAGAGATGCACCACGGCGTAGGTCTCCGCCGTCCCTGACGGTCCGGGTACCAGCTCGATTCGTGGGTCGCTCGTCGAACGGACACCGAGCGGCTCGACGAGGCGCCGGAAGTTCACGACCTCGTGCACGCTGGAGGAGTGGTCGACGGCGACGTCGAAAGCCGAGTGGCGATGCTGGCCCCTGGTGCGGCGCCCGATCGTGGAGCGAGCGCCGGACCAGGCGGCCACGAGGGCGTCGAAGCGGGGCCAGGCCCCGAAATCGATGCAGACGTCCAGGTGCTCGGCGCGCACGCGGCGGACAGCGCGCGCAACGGCTCGGACCGGAAGCACGACGACTTCGTCTGGACCGTCGAGGAGCCGAGCGAAACCCGCGTTGGTCGACGTCACGAACAAGACGATGCGCGCGTCGGGACGCGCGGCGCGCAGGTCGCGCACGACGCCGCTCAGCAGGATCACGTCACCGACGGCGGCGGTCTTGATCAGGCCGACGCTCTGCCAGTCGGTCGGGACGGGACGGCGGCCGCGCACTCGCCGCGCCACACCGGCGAGGACGAGGACGGGGATCCCGGCGACCCGGTCGAGCGCCTTGAGGACCTTGTTGCCGCGGTCGGCTGGCAGCTGCGCGGTCGAGCCTGTGGCCGACGCGTCGGCCACCGCTCAGTGGTCCTCGGCGGCGCGCTCGAGCACCGCGGTCGTGCTCCACCCCTCGACGAGGGGGGCGAGTAGGACCTTCCCGCCCCAGCCGCGAACCTCGGCGGCGCCCACGACGTCGTCCTCCTCGTAGTCGGCGCCCTTCACGAGCACGTCGGGTCGGATCGCCTCGACAAGACGGAGCGGGGTGGGCTCGGAGAAGACGGTGACGATGTCCACGGCGGCGAGCCCCGCGAGGACAGTCGCGCGTTCCCGTTCCGCGACGACGGGGCGCCCCGGGCCCTTCTGGGCGGTCACCGAGCTGTCGCTGTTCAACCCGACGATGAGATGGTCGCAATGCCCTCGGGCCCAGTCGAGGTAGCTGACGTGGCCGGCGTGGAGGAGGTCGAAGCATCCGTTCGTGAAGCCGACCGTGGCGCCTGCGGCCCGCCACCGTTCGACGGCCGCCAGGGCGCTGTCGAGGTCGCAGATCTTGGCCTCCAGGGCGCCCCGACCGGGCTCGTCCATGGCGATCGCCTGGAGCAGCTCGCCGCGCGAGACCGCGACGGTGCCGACGTGGGCGACGGCGACGCCCGCGGCGAGGTTCGCGCCCGCGGCCGCGTCGACCCAGTCGAGACCGGCCGCCACGCCCGCGGCGAGGGCGGCGACGGCGGTGTCCCCGGCGCCCGACACGTCGAAGACCTCGCGTGCCCTCGCCTCGACGTGGTGGACGCCCGACCGGTCCACGACGGTGATGCCTCGCGGCCCGCGGGTGACGACCATCGCGCCGAGATCGAGGTCGCGACGGAGTCGCTCCGCACCGGCGAGCATCGCCGGCTCGTCGGACGCGTCCACGTGGGCCGCGGCCGCGAGCTCGGAGGCGTTGGGCGTGATCGCGCTCGCGCCCGCGTAGCGGGCGAAGTCGAGACTCTTCGGATCGACGAGCACGGGCGTCTCGGTCGCACGGGCGCGGGCGATCACGGCCCGGCAGACCCCGTCGGACAGCACACCCTTGGCGTAGTCCGACAGCACGATGGCGTCGTATCGCTCGTCGAGCAGCCCGGTCACCTGGTCGTCGAAGCGCGCTCGCTCATCGTCGGCGAGCGAGCTCGTCTCCTCGTCGTCGACGCGGACAAGCTGCTGGCGGTTGGCCAGCACCCGGGTCTTCGTGGTCGTGGACCGGCCCGGGACAACGGCGACCGGTCTCGTGTCGACGCCGGCGCCGTCGAGCGCCTCGAGCAGCGCGGCGCGGTGGGCGTCGTCACCCGTCCAGCCCGCGAGCGTGACCTGGAGACCGAGCGCGGCCAGGTTCGCCGCGACGTTGGCGGCGCCTCCGACCGTCGTCCGTTCGGCCTCCAGTCGGACGACGGGCACCGGAGCCTCCGGAGAGATGCGCGCCACACCCCCCACGAGGTACCGGTCGAGCATGAGGTCCCCGACGACGAGCACCCGACGTCCGGGGAGGCCCTCCTGCACCGCCGCCCGGAGCGCGGCGAGCGAGCCGGTCACGGTGCCCCGGCTGCGGCGTCGAGCTCGACCTGGTCGCAGAGGAGGTGGCCGAGGAAGAGGTGGCATTCCTGGACCCGACTGGTTCGCCCGCTGGGCACGACGATGACGTCGTCGACGAGCGGCGCCAGTGCTCCGCCGTCGCCGCCGGTCATGCCCGCGGTGTAGGCGCCCTTGGCCCGCGCGGCTTCGATGCCCGCGAGGACGTTGGGACTGTTGCCCGATGTCGAGAGCCCGATCGCGACGTCGATGTCCCGACAGAGGGCCTGGACCTGTCGGGCGAAGACCTGGTCGTACGAGTAGTCGTTCGAGATCGCGGTGAGGACCGACGTGTCGGTGTTCAAGGCCAGCGACGCGAGCCCGTGTCGCTCGCGTTCGTAGCGGCCCACGAGCTCGGCCGCGAAGTGCTGGGCCTGGGCCGCGCTGCCACCGTTCCCGAACCAGAGAATCATGCCGCCCGACTGCAAGCTGTTGGTGATCCGGGCTGCGATACGCTCGATGATTGGAGCGATCGCGCGCAGGTCTTCGATCACTCCTTGGTGTTCGTCGAACTGCTGCAGGAAGTCCATCGTGCTCCTCCGCGCCGGTCACGATCTAGTCCGAGGCTAGCGCCATGACACCGTCATCTCGCGTAGATCGATTGGTCGTGCTCCTCGACCGCGACGGCGTGCTCAACGTTGACCGCGCCGCGTCGGTCAGGTCCGTCGCGGACCTCGAGGTCGTGCCGGGCGCGCGTGAGGCGACGGCGCGCCTGCACGCGGCGGGATTCACGCTGGTGGTCGTCACGAACCAAGCGTGCGTCGGACGAGGCGAGCTCACCGAGTCGGGGTTGCGGGAGATCAACGCCGAGCTGAACGAGCGCTTGGGTGGCGTGATCGCCGAGTGGCTCGTGTGCCCGCACACCCCCGCCGAGGGCTGCGAGTGCCGCAAGCCGCGCACCGCGCTTCTCGAGCGAGCCCAGCAGGCCTGGGGGTTCGACCCGGCGGCGACCTGGTTCGTCGTCGACGACGACCGCGACATCGAGGCCGCGCTGCGGTTCGGGTGCCGCCCGGCCCTGGTGCGCACCGGGAAGGGGGCTCGCACCGCGGCGTCGCGGGGGGATGTGGCCGTGTACGACGACCTCGCGGCGTTCGCCGACGCGCTGATCACCGTTGCACCGGATGACGTGGGGCGCCAGCCGGCGGGGTGAGCGCGCCCCTCGGGCGGGGGGCCATGGACGCGGGTCACTACGCTGCGGGCAGCATGCAATGGCTCTCGACCGTGCTCGCGTGCCGCGGCGCACCGGCCTGAGACAGCGCCGACCGATGCTGGAACCCCGCCGTCAGGTGCTGTTCAACCCGGGACCGGTCAACCTCGACCCGGTGATCCACCGGAACCTCTTCAACGTCGAGCTGTGCCACCGCGAGCCGGAGTTCGACCGGCTCGCGGCGAGGATCCGGTCGCGCCTCGCGGCGCAGTGCGGCTTCGATCCGGAGTCCTTCGAGCTGAGTCTGCTGCACGGCTCGGGGACGCTCGCGGTCGACGCCGCGCTGGCGACGCTCGTCCGGGGGCGGGTCCTCGTCCCGAACAACGGCCTCTACTGCCAGCGGCTGCTCGACACGCTCGCCCGCTTCGACGGGACGGCCACCATCGACCACCACCTGGGGTTCGGCGCCCCGATCGATCTCGACGAGCTCGACGGGCTTCTCCGCGGGGAACAGCCGGACTGGCTGGCGGTGGTCCACCATGAGACCACGACGGGTCTGTTGAACCCGCTCGAGGAGATCGCGACCCAGTGCGCCGCTCACGGTGTCCGGCTGTTCGTCGACGCCGTGAGCTCACTCGGGGCGCATGCCGTCGACCCGCGCGCCGACGTCGTCTGCTTCAACAGCAGCAAGTGCCTGGAGTCCCTGCCTGGTATCGCGGGTGTCTTCTGGCGGTCGGAACTCGCTCTCCATCGAACCGTTCCGGTGCTCGACGTCGGGGCGTACGCCCACGGGATGGCGAGCACCCCGAACGTCCAGGCGTACGTGGCGCTGGACATCGCGCTCGATCTCTTGGCGGCCGAGGACCGGCCGGGACGCTACGCGCGTCTGGCGCGCCACGTCTGGGAGGCCGGCAGCGTCACCTTCGAGCCGTTCCTCCCCGAGGCGCAGCGCTCGCATGTCCTGACCGCGTTCCGGCTCGGCGGTCGCACGATCGACGACCTCTTCGCCCGGGCCTACGAGCACGGGTTCGTCATCTACCCGGGACAAGCCAAGCTGCGCGACGAGATCTTCCGCGTCGCGAACATGGGAGCCCTGATCGACGAGCCCACGATCGATTCGCTCTTCGCCGTCCTCGCCGCGTAGGCAGGCCTGGCCGAAGCGGGGCGAAGTCAGCCAGGCCGGCGACCGGTGGCTACTTGGTGCGCGCGGCGCCCCGGAGCACCTCGGCTCCGGTGCGGATGAGGATCACGAGGTCACGCCACAAAGTCCAGTGCTGGATGTACTGGTTGTCGTAGCGGGCTCGGGCGTCGATGGAGGTGTCGCCGCGCAACCCGTGGACCTGCGCCCAGCCGGTCAGCCCGACGGGCAGGCGGTGCCGGTCGTCGTAGCCGTCGACGCTGTTGCTGAACCGCTCCACGAAGAACGGCCGTTCCGGGCGCGGACCGACGAGGGACATGTCGCCCTTGACGACGCTCCACAGCTGGGGCAGCTCGTCTAGGGACACGGCTCGCAGGAAGCGGCCGATCGGCGTGACCCGGGGGTCGTCGTCGACCGACCAGCGGGTGTCGCTGTCGTGGTTCACCCGCAAGGTCCGGAACTTGGTGACGTTCATCGTCTCGCCGTGTTGACCGACGCGGGTCTGGCGGAACAGCACCGGGCCAGGGCTCGTCAGCTTCACGAGGAGCGCGATGATGCCCGCGAGCGGGGCGGTGGCGATCACCGCGGCGCCGCCGACCACGACGTCGAGGCCGCGCTTCAGGGCCCACGCGGGGGCGCGCAGCGCCGCGCGCTGGACCCGGTAGAGCGGGATGCCGTGGACGTCGTCGGTGTCGGGCCCTTCGGGCGCGACGCCGCAGTCGAAGAACCGGGGGACGACGTGCACGTCGATGTTGTGCTGCACCGCGGTGCGCAGGACATGGACGAGCTCCGCTTCCCGGGCGGGACCGAACGCCACGATCAACCGCCGGATGTCGGACTCGTCGAGCAGCCGGTCGAGTTGGTCGACGTCGCCGAGCACCGGGAAGGGGAGATCGTCGTCGTGGACGCAGTCGAGGAAGCCGACCGGTGCGACACCCAGCTCGGGGTAGTCGCGGAAGGCCACGGCCAGCTCAGCCCCGACCTCGCCGACACCGAGGATGAGGGTTGGGTCGAGCTGCTCACCGCGCCGGCGGGTGTGGCGCAACACGCCGTAGGCGAGCACCCGGGCCACGATGAGGAGCGGCACCGCGACGAGCGCGACCTCCAGCACCCCCGTCACGTCGCCTCCCAGCCAGGCGGCGGGCGCGAGGAAAAGCAACGGCCACGCGAGACGGCCGGCGAGCCACGGGGCAGAGTCGAGGGCTCGCAGGGTCATGCGGGTGCGGTAGGCCCCGGCAGTGGCGAGCGACGCGATCGCCAGCACCGCGTAGAGCAGCGGGAGCAAGGTCGTGACGCCGACCACCAGGGCCGCGCCGAGCACCGCCACGCCGTCGAGCGTGACGAGGAACAGCGGCGTGAGCCAGAGCGGAGCGACGCGCGCGCCGGTGCCCGGGATCGCTGCGGGAAGCCGCAGCGGTCGGAGCGTCGTGACGTGCTGATTCGCGACAGCCATGATCAGCTGGAGTTCTGGAGGGTCAGCGCGTGGCAGCGCCGCGGCGGCCCAACCGAACCAGAACCACACCGCCCACTGCCGCCACCAACCCGAGTCCGACGAGCAACGCGATGTTGCCCCCGGTGAACGCCAGCGACCCGCCGCCGGCGGTGACCGACGCGGCCTTCACGGTGACGCCCGGAGGGTTGGTCACCGACGTGCCGCACACGGACACGTTGGCCGTGGGACTGTGACAAGGGTCTGAGGTTGGTGTGGTGCTTGTGGTCGGATAGTCCGTCTGTGCTGACGCCATTGGCGCCAGCAGGACGACGGCGAAGCCGACCGCAAGCGCGAGAAGACCGAATCGTCGAATCGTTCGAGTGCCCATGTAGTGCCTGCCCCTTGCCGTGTGGCCTTATTACTCTTTGCCCGTGAATGTCTTGCCCGTAAACGTCCCACGCTGCGTGGGAGTTCCCGGTCAATCTACCACGCACAGTCACCACGGCGCTACTTGTCACCACGTCACGTGTTCGACCCCCGAATCGGTGAACTTGAGGGATCGGAATGTCCAGGCGATGGAGGGGGTCCGGGCCGACGGAGCAACGGTCATCTCTCGGATCGAGGGGGGCAGCCGGAACCGGACCGTCACGGGGAGGGTCTGGCCCCGAGCGATCCGGAAGTACCCGGCGGCAGCGATCTTGGTGGGCCCGTCGATCCCGCCGACGAGGGCCGGGGTGATCCCGCCGATGGTGGGCAGGGACGCGGCGCCGGGGACGTTGACCGACAGGATGCCCTGGTAGACGCCTTCGCCGACGCCGCTGTCAGGACTGGGTCCACCCACATATCCGGGGATCCCGGTCGGGGCGTCGTTGTGGAGGCGGAGCTGGACCTCGGCGTCGCTTCCCCCGTCGGGTTGTGCGGTGACCGTGAGGCTCGAGTCGACCCGGAGGAACTGATCGAGCTTGTTGCCGCCGAAGTTCATGACCGACACGGCCAGGGAGTCGGGTTGGAGCTCCCCGGAGATGCCGGCGCCCTCCCAGGCTCGCTCCTCGGTCGCGTCCCGTGACCAGGCGAGGATGTGCCGGCCCTTCCCGACGTTGGAAAGCTCGCTGACCAGGTTCTGGGCGTTCCACGGTCGGCTCGAGAGCGTGTCCACCGCGGCGCGGGCAATGGCACTGAGCTGGTCCCGCCGGTCGGCCTGCGAGGCGTCGACGGCCGGGATCCCGGCGTACTGGCCCAGCAGCAGGTAGGAGAGCGCGTCGCTGCCCGTGAGCTCTTGCCCGGCGACGGTCACGGGTCCCTGGGCGGCGAGGAGGGCCTGGAGCGCGACGGCGTCGACGGCGAGGACGCCGTCGACGTGCTGGCCGGTGGCCGCTTGCCACATCTGGGCGGCGACCGGCGCGGTGACGTCGAAGCGGGGAGTCGTGGCCAGGTTCCTCCAGTGCCGCCCGGGTGACAGCCAGCCCCACAGGGACTGCAGCTGCGGCGGCAACGCCACGCTCGCGGAGAGGTCCCGGTCGGCGCTGGGCCCCAGCTGGCCGAGCGTGAACGTGCCGGCACCGAAGGTCGCGATCCCCGACGAGAGGAACATCCCGGACCCGGCTCGCATCTCGCCGTTGTTCGCCGCCAGGACGAGGTAGGTGCGGGGCCCTCGCAGCACCTGCGCGGCGCCCGCAGCGAGGGCCTGCGCGTTCGTGAGAGCGTCACGGAGCCGTTGCAGCCGGTCCACGAAGCGGGCCCGGGCGTCCCCGAGCGGACCGATGAGGAAGAAGTCGGGCCCGAGGCTGACATGGTCGAGGTCGCGCGCGGCGCGGCCGGCGATCGCCGCGACACGGTCGAGGACGGCGAGGCGCTCCGCGCCCGTAGCCGGGTGGCTTCGCAGAGCCGCCGACCCGTCACGCGCCGCGCGGGCGCCGACCGCGGCCACGTGCTCGGCGGCGCTGGTGAGGGATCGAACCGCGTCGACGTTGCCACTCGCCAGCGGGACGATCGACCACGGCGCGAGGACGGGGTTGGCGGCGAGGCTATGCGCACGGTTGAAGTCGCGCTCGGCCTGCTGCAACGCGGGGAGCGCCTGCCCCCGGAGGAGCCCGTCGGCGGTCAGGTGGTCACGGGCCCTCTGCAGGGTGTCGAGGCCCGACGAGACGCGCTGGCGCGCCAGGAAGATCAGGCCCACCGTCGCGAGCACCCAGACGAGCACGACCACGAGCGCGACGCGCAGGATGGTGCGCAGCCGCGCGCGGGTGACCGGCTCGAGCTCGGGGAACACAGCCCAAGTGTAGGAGCGGGTTCTCGCCATCCCGCGGTCCTCCCGCGTCGCGCCGTAGCCTCCGAACCATGTCGATGAGCGTCGAGGAGCTGCCGACCAAGGTCACGCCCTTCATGTTGCGCGCCGCCGACTCGATGTGCCCGCGACGGCTGGCGTCCGAGCTGCAGAGCGAGCCGGGCACGACGGACCCCGTCAACCGCGCCCGGGTCCGCAACGGGCTGCTCGACGCCGTCCGGACCTGGCACGAGACCGGCGACTGGGTCGTCGCGCCGGGGCTCGTCGCCGAGGAAGCCGCGGTGGTCGCGCAGGCCGTCCGCTGGTACGAGCACCACTTTCCCGACCGCGGTGTGGAGGTGACGATCCCGGTCGAGTCGCCGACCCCCCTCAGCCGCCGCCACTTGCTCCTCGGTGGATGGGTCGACCTGGGGGTCGTCCACCCGGATGGGACGCGCGAGCTCCGCCAGCTCTGGCTCCGTGGGACGCCGGCTCCGCCCGACCCGCTCGAGGACCCCGCGATCCGCCTCGCCGTGCTCCGGCTGGCCTGCGCCGGTTGGGTCTCGGGGCCACTGCTGGTCACCGGCGTCGACCTCCTCGACGGCTCGGTGTCACACGGCCGGATCGAGGGCGCGGACGACCTCGGGGTCTTCGCCGAGTGGTTGGACGAGCGGGTCGAGGTGGCGCGTGGGCGAGCCGACGCGGCTACGGCTGTCCCCGGACGGGACTGTGCCACCTGCCGGTTCGTGCCGCGCTGTCCCGCCCATGCGGTGCTCGCCTCGATGCTCACCCGACGCGACGCGCTTGTCCCGGGGTTGCTGTCGCTGTCACCGACGAGCCTCTCGACCTGGAACCGGTGCGCCCGCCAGTGGCGGGACCGCACCCTGCTGAACCTGCCCGAGAGCGACCGTCAGGACGGCACCAGTCACGGGCTCCTCCTACACCGTTTGCTGCATCTCGTGCACCGGACCGGCTCGTGTCACGACGCGGCTCACGTCGACGAGGTCCTCGGCGCGCACCAGGCCGACCCCCGCACGGTCGACGAGGTGCGCCGACACGCGCAGCGGTGCCCGCTCGGCGCGGAGCCGGTTGGCCATGAGGTCGAGTGGGCCCGCGCGTTCCCGGGCCCGCCGGTCTTCCTCGCGACGGCGCGCTTCGACGCGGTGTGGGCACACGACGGCATCTTGGACGTGCGCGACTACAAGAGCGGCCGAGTCGCGGAGCACGCCATCGCGCAGGATCCACAGGCGCAGCTGCAGGCGTGGGTCGCGGCGCCGCAGGCGGCGCGGCGGGGTCTGCGCCTCCAGCTGCGGTACGAGCACCTGGCCACCGAGGTCCTCGAGGACCCGGACCCGTGGGAGCCGACCGACGAGGACCTCGCGGCCGTCGAGGAGCAGCTGAGCGGCGTCGTCGGCACCATGCTGGCCGAACGGGACTTCGTGGGTGTCAACGACGCTCGGGTGTGCGGCCACTGCGGGTACCGGTCGATCTGTGATGAGAGCGCGGCTCCGGGCCAGCCGTCGTGGCCCCAGCCGATCCCGTCGGGGGGCGAGGTCTGACCCCGAGCTCCGCGACGGGTACGTTCAGCGAGTGACGAACCCGCGCACCGCGGTGATCGTGGGTGTCGGACAGTCCGAGCAGCGTCCCGACGATCCGACGGCCGCGCTCGAACCCATCGACCTGCTCGCGGTTGCCGCCCGGAGCGCGGAGGCCGACGCCAAGGCCACGCTGCTGACCTCGGTGGACACCGTCGCGGTGGTCAGCATCGTTTCGTGGCCCTACCCCGACCCGGGCGCGCTCCTCGCCCGCCATCTGGGTCTCGACTCGGTGCGCCGCAGCGTGACCACGACCGTCGGTGGGAACAGCCCTCAGCTGCTCGTCAACACGCTCGTTCCCCAGATCGAGGACGGGCGCGCCGACGTCGTGCTCCTCGGCGGCAGCGAGTGCGTGTACACGCGGTGGCGGGCGCGACGGGACCCGAAGGCGTGGCTCGAGTGGACCAGGACGGATGACGCGCCGTGTCCGGTGGTGATCGGTGACACGCACGCGCCGAGCAGCGACTACGAGCTCGCGCACGGCGCGGCGGCGCCGACCCAGATCTACCCGCTGTTCGAGACGGCGCTGCGCGCCGCTGCGGGGCGCAGCGTCGCCGAGCATCAGGTCGCGACGAGTGAGTTGTGGTCTCGGTTCAGCGCGGTGGCCGCTACGAACCCGCACGCGTGGTCACGTGAGGCGTGGACGGCGGAGGAGATCCGCACGGTGACCCCGGACAACCGGCTGATCGCGTTCCCGTACCCGAAGCGGATGTGCGCCAACATCGACGTCGACCAGGCCGCAGCGCTGCTGGTCTGCTCGTACGAGACGGCGCGGGCGGCGGGGATCCCCGACGACCGGCTGGTATTCCCCCTTTCGGGCGCCGACGCTCACGACCACCGCTTCTGGTCGGAACGGGCCCGGCTCGACGCGTCGCCCGCCATCGCCGCGGCCGGCCGAGGGGCGCTCGCCGCGGCCGGGATCACGGTCGACGACGTCGCCCGGTTCGACCTCTACTCGTGCTTCCCGTCCGCGGTGCAGATCGGCGCCCAGGAGCTCGGGTTGGCCGTCTCGGGCGGCGCCGACGACCGTGCGCTCACCGTGACCGGCGGCCTCGGTTTCGCCGGCGGTCCGGCGAACAACTACCCCACCCACGCCATCGCCACGATGGTCGACGCGTGCCGGGCCGATCCCGGTTCCGTCGGATACGTCAGCGCACTGGGCTGGTACGCGACGAAGCACTCGATCGGCTGCTACTCGACCACTCCACCGGCGAACGGCTTCGGGCGTGTCGATCCCGATGTGGTGCAAGGCACGGTGGACGCGCTCCCGCGCCGCGAGGCCCGCGGCGCCTACGACGGCACCATGACGGTCGAGGCCACCTCGATCATCTTCGAGCGCGACGGGACGCCGGCTGTCGGGATCGTCGCCGGGCTCACGCCCGACGGTCGGCGGGCTCTGGCGAACGTCCGCGACGCTGACGTCATGACCTCGATGACCGAAGAGCCCTGGGAGCACCGCACCGTGCCCGTCGTCACCGACGGCGCAACGAACCTGGTTCGACCCTGACTCCCCCGACGGGCCCGGCGGCACCGCTGCGCGAGCTGGGACGGGGGATCACCGGCCGGTGCCCGCGGTGCGGGTCGCGGCGCCTCTTTCACCGCTGGTTCCAGATGGTGGAGCACTGCCCCCGCTGTGGTCTGCGTTTCGAGCGCGAGGAGGGCTACTGGACCGGCGCGATGGCCATGAACTTCGTGCTGACCGGCACGGCATGGGCGGTGGTGTTCATCACCCTGGTGGCGGTCACCGCGCCGAACATCCCGGTCGTGCCGCTGCTCGCGGCGCTCGTGCCCATCACCGTCCTCGGTCCCATCGTCGGGTACCCCATCTCCAAGACGTTGTGGGTCGCTGTCGACCGGGTCGTGCTGGAGCGTTTGAACCGCCGCTAGGCGGCCCGCTCAGCCGGGCGGCCGCAGGTCGATGCGGAGGGTCAGCACGCCGTCGTCGTAGTCCCACCTGGCGTCGCCGAGCATCGAGAAGTCCTGGAAGTCGAGCTGGGCCTGCTCGACGAAGCGCTGTCGGTCCGGACCGGCGACGGGCGGGAGCGGCCGGTCGCGCACCGCGCCGGCGCGGGCGCGGAACCGCTCCAGCATCGCGTCGACATCGAGCGTGTCTTCTGCCACCGGCGTCAGCCTCCTCGGGCGACCAGCACTCGTTCTCGTCCCGCGAGATCCCGCTCGACGAGCACGTCCGCGTACCCGGCCCCCTCAGCGAGGGCGCGAGCCGCGGCCGCCTGGTGGGGCGCGATCTCGACCACGAGTGTGCCCCGTCCCGGGCTGAGGTACTCGGCGCTCCCGGCGACGAGGTGCTCGATGGCCTCGAGCCCGGTCGGGCCGCTGACGAGCGCGGTCACGGGTTCGTAGTGCGCGACCTCGACGGCGAGGCCGACGAGCTCCCGCTCGGCGAGGTACGGCGGGTTGCTCACGATGAGCGCGAACGAGGCGCGCAGCTCGCCGGGTAGCGCATCGAACCAGTCTCCTTCGGCGAGGCGGACCCGGGTGGCGGCGTGCCCAATGCCAGCCAGGTTGGCGCGCGCCACGGCGAGCGCGTCGGGACTGCGATCGGTGGCCCACACCTGGGCTTCCCGGAGGCGGGTGGCGAGGGTCAGGGCGATCGCGCCCGACCCGGTCCCGAGGTCGGCGACGTGCGCGCTGGTGTCGGTCCCGGACCAGGCGTCGCGGCGACCGAGGCGCAGGCCGAGACGGGCCGCCTCCCGGAGCGCGACCTCGGCGGTGTGCTCCGTCTCGGGCCGCGGGATCAGGACCCGCGGGTCGACGAAGAGGTCGAGGTCACGAAACGCCCACGAGCCGACGACGTATTGGAGCGGCTCCCCGCCGGCGCGGCGTCGCACGAGCTCCCGGACGCGGCGGGTCGCCTGGGCCGGTGCGGGGTCGGTCGAGGTCAGGACGGCCGCGCCGTCGCCGCGGTCGGCGACCGCTTCGACGATCCAGCGGGCGTCGACCGACGGGGTGGCCACGCCCGCCGCGGTGAGCGCCCGCCGGGCGTCGTAGTACAGCGACGCCCAGGTCGTCACGCCTCGGAGCCGAGTTGCTCCGCGCGCTCGGCCGCGGCGAGGGCGTCGGTGATCTCGTCGAGCTGCTCGCCGCCGGCGAGCACCTGGTCGAGGGCGTGGACCGTGACGCCGACCCGATGGTCGGTCACCCGGTTCTCCTTGAAGTTGTACGTCCGGACCTTCTCCGATCGGCCGCCGCCCTTGACCTGGCTGCGCCGCGTCGAGGACACCTCGGCGTCGTGTCGCTCGTGCTCGAGCGCCAGGAGGCGGGATCGCAGGATCCGGAGCGCCTTGTCCTTGTTCTGCAGCTGGCTCTTCTCGTCCTGGCAGGTCACCACGACCCCGGTCGGGACGTGAGTCATGCGGACGGCGGAGTCGGTGGTGTTGACGGACTGGCCGCCGGGACCGCTGGAGCGGTAGACGTCGATCTCGAGGTCGTTGGGGTCGATGTCGACGTCGAGCTCCTCGGCTTCGGGGAGCACCGCGACCGTCGCCGCGCTCGTGTGGACCCGCCCCTGGCTCTCGGTGACGGGCACGCGCTGCACCCGGTGAGGGCCGGCCTCGTGCTTGAGCCGCGCCCACGCGTCGGGGCCTTTCACGACGAGGGTGACCTCCCGCACGCCGCCCATGTCGGACGCCTGCGTGGAGAGCGTCTCGACTTTCCAGCCGTGGCGGCGAGCGAGCGCCTCGTACATGCGGGCCAGTTCCGCGGCCCACAGGTTGGCTTCCTCGCCTCCTTCCGCGCCGCGGATCTCGAGGATCACGTTGCGGCCGTCGTTGGGGTCGGTGGGAACGAGCAGGTCTCGGAGGCGCGCCTCGAGGGCCGCTTGGCGCTGCTCCTTCTCGGAGATCTCGCCCCGCAGGTACTCCCGCATCTCGCCGTCGGGCTCCCCCGCCAGGAGCTCCTGGGCGTCGGCGACGTCGGTCTCGGTGCCCCGGTACTCGCGGTACGCGTCGACGATGGGGCGCAGCTCGGCGTGGCGTCGTCCGGCGTCGCGCGCGGCGCGCTGATCTCCGGAGGCGTAGATCTCCGGGAGGCGCGACTCGAGCTTCTCCAGCTCGGTCTCCAGATCAGCGAGGCGTTCGAACACGATGCCAGGGTACCGACACCGTGTGTCGGCTCAGCTGAGCACGGGAACCGGGTCGAAGTGCTGACCGAGGACTGGTTGGGTGTCCTGCACGCCGAGCCAGTGCAGCCCGGTCGCGTACAAGGTGCGGAAGTCTGTGGTCGGCACGAGGTTGTTCGTCGCGTCGAGCTGGGTGAGTGACGGGGGGGCACCGTACCGGCCGCCCTTGACGTTCGGGCCGATCAGGAAGTGGCTGTTGGCGGTGCCGTGATCCGTCCCGCTGCCGTTCTCCGCGGGCCGGCGACCGAACTCGGACGTCGTCATGACCAGTGCCCGGTCGGCGGCGTCGCCGAGCGCGGTGAAGAAGCCGTCGATGCCGGCGTCGAGCTCTGTCATCAGCGCGGGATGCCGTTGCGCCTGCCCCTCGTGGAAGTCGAAGTCCCCGACGCCGGTGATGTAGACGACACGGGGGGCGAGCGGTGAGCGGATCAGCTGCGCCGCGACGGTCAGCGATTCGCTCACGGTGCCGCCGTAGAGGGCCTGCGAGCTCGGCGCGGCGTTGGTGGGAGTCGTCGGGCCCGGGTGGAGCACCTGGTCGAGGTCGGTGCGGGCCTTGACCGTGAGCCCGACCGCGCGCTCCACCTGACCCAGCAGCTGGCGGCTGTCGACCTTCGCGGGCGCGAAATGACCCCACGACTGCAGCAGTGAGTCCGGCGCGCCGGCCCACACCGGCAGTCGGGGTTGGAGGCCGCTGGCGTCGGCGATGGTCGTCGCGAACGAGCGTCGCCCGACGAGGGCGGGTGCGGGTTGGCTGCCGACGGCGATGGCGGCGAGCGGATCGTCGTACCCGACGGTGGCGTCGAGGTAGCTGCCGAGCCAGCCGACGGCGTCGGTCGACCGTTCGGCGTTCCACCACACGGCGAGGGATTGGAAGTGCGAGAGGTTCGGTGGCGTGTAGCCGACGCCCTCGACGATCGCGACGTGGCCGGCCTTGTAGCGCGCCGCGAGCTTCGGGAGATTGGGGTGCAGGCCGATCTGGCCGTCGAGGTCGAGCGGCTGGGTGACGCCGAGCGTCGGCCGGAGCGCGTGGTACGCGGGGTCGGCGTGGGGCACGACGGTGTTCAGCCCGTCGTTGCCGCCGGCGAGCTCGATCACGACGAGGCTCCGCCCCGTCTTGGCGGTCCCGACGTCGCCGACCCGTGGGACGGCGGCGGCAGCCGGCCCGGCCCACTCCCAGGTGCTGAGGACGTATCCGGACGACGCGACGGCGACGGTGCCGAGCCCGACTCGGCGGAGAAAGTCGCGGCGCGAGACGTCGCTCATGTGACCGCGAACTCCGGTGACATAGCCGCCAGCGCGAAGCGTCGGCCGGCGTCGCGTTCGGTGACGAGCACGTGACGGGTGGTCGACGACACGTCGAAGATCGAGAATCGGGCAAGCAGCGCGTCGACGCTCATCGGCGCGACGGGCGGCTGGTCGAGCGTCCCGAGGAGGCCGAAGGTGCTGACGAGGTCATGGGGGCCGAGCAGCAGGGATCCCTTCGGGAAGCCACCGACGTTGGGGGGGAGGAACGGGAGGTAGTCCGCGCTGCGGAGCGCGTTCGTCACCGCGCCGGGACGACGGGCCGCCGCGGCGGCGCGGGCGCCGGCGGCGACGGCTTGGCGGATCCCGACGAGCTTCTCGACCGGGGTGCGCACCCGGGTGCGGACTGCGGTGTCGGCGGTGAAGTCGGGGCTGCGCACGATCGCCTCGACCAGTCCCATGATCTGGTAGTCGCGCGCGAACGCCGCGCCGAGCTGGCGTGCCGTCGGGGCGCTCGGGTCCCGCCCGATGAGGGTCCGGTACAGCTTCGTGGCGATGAACGTCCCCGTGGCGGGATGCTCCAGGATCACGTCGATGGCGCTGTCGAGGTCGAGTGCGCCGGTGTGACCGAGGAGCGTCTTGACCGTTCGGTCGTGGCGAGCCGGGAGGAACCCCGCGACCCACGGCGCGATCCCGAGGGCGGTGAGGCGCGCCGATGCGGGGGTGCCGGCCACGTTGACGACCCAACCGGTGAACGACCGAGACGCCGCGACGACGTCGTCTTGGGTGTATCCGGCGTCGCGGCCCATGGTGAAGAGCTCGAGGCACTCGCGTCCGAAGTTCTCGTTGACCTTGCCGGCGGTGTTGGTGATCCCGTCGAGGAAGATGAGCATCGCCGGGTCCTTCGCGACGGCGTGGAGGAGGTCCGCGAAGCTGCCGGTGGCGTGGGCCCGGATGGTGGCGTGCTGCTGGCGCATCAGGTAGGGGGCCCGGACCTTGCGGAGGCTGGTGGCGAAGTGGTCGCTCCAGAACCAGGTGAGGCGCTCGTCGATCAACCGGGTGCTGGACTCCATCTGGTCGACCCACCAGGAGACGAGCGAGGCAATCTGGGCCGGCTGCGACGCCTTCAGCGACGCGGGGGCGTCCATCGCGGGTGGCACCGACGGCGACCCGGGGAGCGCCAGCGCCCGCGCGATGGCCGTGTCGGTGTCGGGGAGCTGTCCCACGAGGTCGGGGTGAGACCCCATGGAGAGGCGCCGCAGGACGTGGGCGACGCGCTCCCGGTCCGAGACAGCTGACATGGGACCAGGATCGCCGACCGCTGTGAGGCTTGTGTGAAGCGACGCTCAGGACCCCGTCAGCCCCCGCCGCGGCCACCGGGTCCCCGGCCGTCGCTGCGGGGTCTCAGGTGAGCAGCTGGCGGAACTCTTCGGGCTGTTCGCCGGTGGCGGTCTTCTCGGCGAGCTCGTCGAGCCAGCGGTGGAAGTCGTCGCTGCCGCTGCGGTCGGCCAGTGCCCGCGGGATGGCCGGGAACGCGTAGTCGGGTGACGGGAGCGGCGGGTGGTCCGATGCGGGCTTCCGGGCGAGGGCCGCGTCGATGATCGGCTCGAGGCGCTGCGCCTTGGCGCGGCGCTGCGCCTCGTCGCGGTCACGGAACTCGGGGAGCACCTCGGAGCCGAACAGCTCGAGGCTCTCCATGATGTCTTCGTGGCGGTTCTTGCCGACCTGGGCGCAGAAGATCAGCTGGTCCACGCCGCTCTCTTCGTAGCGTCGCAGGTAGTCGCGCAGCTGGTCGGGGGTGCCGATCGCGCCCCGGATCCCGAACGAGCCGGCCTGCACGACCTTCGCGCCCAGCCGTTCCCCGTTGGTGCGCGCCGCGGCGACCGCCTCGGGGTCGTAGCCGTGCTCGGCTCGTCGGGCCTGGTACTCCGCCCAGACGTCGGTACGACCGGGTTCGTGCCGACCGAACAGGTAGTAGTGGGCGAGGGAGTAGCCGAAGAAGTTGCCGCCCTCGAGGCCCCGGGCCAGGGCCTCGTCCTCGTCGCGGTGGCACATGAACGGTGAGACGCACGCCACGTTGGCGTTGACCGCGTCGCCGATCGGGACGCACTCGTCCGCCAACGTTCGTTCGTAGTCCCCGATCCAGTGTTGGGCTTCTTCGGGGTCGATGAACGCGAACGTCAACGCACCGATCCCGTGTTGGGCCGCGAGATGGATGGTGTCGCGCCGGCTGCACGCAACCCACACTGGCGGGTGGGGCCGCTGACGGGGTTTGGGGACGACGTTGCGCGGAGGCATCGTCACGTACCGTCCGGCGTGCCCCGTGAACGGTTCCTCGGTCAGGCACCGCAACGCGACGCGCAGACCCTCTTCCCACATGGCGCGCTTCTCTTCCGGCTCGATGAGGAACCCGCCGAGCTCCGCTTCGGAGGAGGATTCGCCGGTGCCGAACTCGACTCGGCCGTCCGAGACGAGGTCGAGCATGGCGACGCGTTCCGCGACCCTCGCTGGGTGGTTGAAGGGGGGCGGTGTCTGGACGATGCCGTGCCCGAGCCGCAGGTTGCGGGTGCGTTGCGACACGGCTGCGAGGAACACCTCGGGCGCGCTCGAATGTGAGTACTCCTCGAGGAAGTGGTGCTCGACCTCCCAGACGTACTCGATCCCCAACCTGTCGGCGAGCTCGCACTGCTCGAGCGCGTGCTGCAGGAGCTCGAACTCCGAATCGTCGTTCCACGGCCGTGGCAGCTGATGCTCGTAGAACAGACCGAAGCGCACGTCCGGAGGCTAGTTGCCGGCGATCCCGGGCCGATCGACGAGGACGGCGCCACCCGGACGCATCCGATGGCACACGAGTTCCGCGCCGCGCCGCCTGATCGGCAGCCACGGTGACGCCGGCGTCTCGATCGCAGGTGCCGCGCGTACGGCCCCGAGGGTCGGTCAGGCGGTGTCGAACGCCGGGAGCGATCCCGCGGGGACCGGCGTCCGGGTGTCGACCTCGGCGAGCTGCTCGGCGGTCATCACGGCGCGCAGTGAGGTGATCGCGACCTCGAGCTGGTCCAGGCTGGGCGGGCGCGTCGTGAGGCGCTGCAAGGTGAGGCCCGGTCGCATGAGGACTCGGACCCAGCGTCGGTTCATGCGCGGCGCGGCGGCTCGGATGAGCTCGTAGGCGAGGCCGGCGATGACCGGGATGAGCAGCACCCGTGAGGTGATCATCCACGGCAGGGACGGACGGCCGACGAAGGCGTACACGAAGATCGTCACCACCATGACGGTCAGCAGGAAGTTCGTCCCGCAGCGGACGTGCTCGGTGCTGTAGCCCTGCGCGGATTCGGGGTTGAGCTCGGTGCCGTTCTCGTACGCCGCGATCGCCTTGTGCTCGGCGCCGTGGTACTGGAACACGCGTTTGATGTCAGGCAGGAAGCCGATGAGAGTCAGGTACCCGAGGAAGATCATGAGCCGGATGGCACCCTCGGCGAGGTGGTACGTGACGCCGTTCACGCCGAGGCTGTCGGCGATGCCCTGGTTCACGAGGGTGGGTAGCACGATGAACACCGCGGTGAAGAACACGAGCGCGGCGCCGATCGTCCAGCCCATCGCGCGCTGGGAGATGCGCTCCTCTTCGGGGAGCTGACGGTCGGCGGACCACGACAGGGCCCGGAACCCGAGGGCGAGCGATTCGGCGAGGGACGCGACGCCGCGCACGACCGGGACGTGGGACCACCGCTCGGCCCAGCTCGGCGCGTCGTGCACCGCGAGCTCGATGTCGCCGTCGGGGGTGCGGACCGCGACCGCCCAGCTGTGCGCGCCGCGCATCATCACGCCCTCCATGACGGCTTGGCCGCCCAGGTATCGGGGCGCGGGCATGCGCGCTAGGGCTTCTTGGTGGCTTTGGCCGCGCGCCGCTGGAAGCGCTCGACGCGTCCGCCGGTGTCCACGAGCTTCTGCTTCCCCGTGTAGAAGGGGTGACACTCGGAGCACAGCTCGACGCGCAACGACGGGACCGTCGACCGGGTCGTGAACTCGTTGCCGCAGGAGCAGTGGACCGTGCTGGTGACGTATTCGGGGTGGATGTCGGTCTTCATGATCCTGCCAATCTACCGCCGCTCAACCGGGGCGTTTCCCGGGCTGGTCGGGGTGGGAGGTGACGCCGGTCACCCGGCGATCGTGGGCGCTTTGGCGATCTCGGCGAGGAACTCGTCGTTGCTCTTGGTGGTGCGGAGCTTGTCGAGGAGGAGCTCGAGGCCCTTGCCGCTGGAGCTGTCCCCGTCCAGGGCGTTGAGGACCCGGCGCAGCTTCCACACCTGGTTCAGCTGGTTGCGTTCGAAGAGGAGCTCCTCGTGGCGGGTGCTCGACTGCTCGACCTCGATCGCAGGGTAGATCCGTCGTTCGGCGAGGCGCCGGTCGAGGCGCAGCTCCATGTTCCCGGTGCCCTTGAACTCCTCGAAGATGACCTCGTCCATCCGGCTGCCGGTCTCGATGAGCGCAGTGGCGATGATGGTGAGCGACCCGCCTTCTTCGATGTTGCGGGCGGCACCAAAGAACTTCTTGGGCGGGTAGAGGGCGGTTGAGTCCACGCCGCCCGACAGGATCCGCCCCGACGCCGGCGCCGCGAGGTTGTACGCGCGGGCGAGGCGGGTGATCCCGTCGAGGACGACGACCACGTCGGTGCCGAGCTCGGTGAGGCGCTTGGCCCGCTCGATCGCCAGGTCGGCGACAATGGTGTGCTCCTCGGCGGGCCGGTCGAAGGTGCTGGACACGACGTCGCCGCGGGTGACGTGGCGACGCATGTCGGTCACCTCCTCGGGGCGTTCGTCGACCAGGAGGACGATGAGGTGCACCTCCGGGTTGTTTCGCTCGATGGAGTACACGAGCTGCTTGAGGATCGTCGTCTTGCCGGCTTTGGGCGGGGAGACGATGAGGCCCCGCTGCCCCTTCCCGATCGGCGCGATGAGATCGACGATTCGACCTGTGGTCTCGAGCGGGTTGTCGGCCAGCTCGAGGCGGAGCCGCTCGTCGGGGAAGAGTGGCGTGAGGTCCTCGAACCGGGGGCGTTCGCGAGCCTCGTCGGGCGTCATGTTGTTGATGTGGTCGACGCGCAGCAGCGCCGGGTACTTCTCGTTCGAGGCCTGTGGGCGCGAGAACCCGTGGAGGAAGTCGCCTTTGCGCAACGCGAACCGTCGGACTTGGGATGCGGACACGTACACGTCGCGGGCACCGGCGAGGTAGCCGGTGGTTCGCAGGAACCCGTAGCCCTCGTCGCGCAGTTCGAGGAGGCCGTTGACCTCGACGGGTTCCCCGGCGGGTTCCGACGATCGCGGCTCGCCTTCGGGGCCACCTCGGCCCCGGCGGCGGCGGCGCCGGCGGGCGTTGCCGTCGCCGTAGGAGGCCCGCTCGTCGTCGAACTCGCCCGGGGCCCCAGATTCGGTGCGGGTGGAATCGGTGTTGGCGTCGTTCCGGTCGGGGGCGCTGGTCTCGGTCGTGGTGTCGGACTCGTGGGCATCGCTCGCCGCGGCGCTGCGGGCCGGGCGGGGGGCGGCGGCGGCTTCGTCGACAGGGTCGTCGCCGCTGGGCAGGGCTTCCTCCTCAGCGACGAGCGCGGCGACGGGATCGCGCTCGAGCTGGGAGGCCCGGGCGGACCGGATGGTGCGCGGCCGGTTCTCGGCGGCGTCGCGGCTCGGCTCGGCGGACGGTGCGGGGTCGGCCTGGTCGCCGTTGCCGCTGGCGTCGCCACCCTCGGCGGCGTCGAGGATGGCGTCGATCAGCTCGGACTTGCGCATCCGGGTGGGGGCCTTCTCGCCCATCGCGCCCGCGATCGCGTGCAGCTCTTCGCGATCTTTGCCGTCGAGCATCGAGCGGTCGAGCTCCTGGGTGCTCATGTCGCCGTCGTCTCCTTCTGGGATCCGTTGGATCAGGTCGGGACGGTCCCCGTGGACCAAGTGCGAAAGCAGCCGGGCGGTGGCGACCGCCGGGGTGATGCCAATGGAGCCGCCGGCTCGGCGCCGGTCAGGCAAACCAAAAATGGGGACCGCGGCGGGAGTCGGGGGGCGCACGCCGGCCAGGGTCGCTCGCGTGGGGGACTCGGGCGACAGCCGGGGTGCTGCCGCACCGAGGGGAGCGGCGGAACGGCGTCAATATACCGGCCGGTTGGACCGCCAGCAACCAAGCGGTGCGCGTCGCTTAGCGCGTGAGGCGAGCCATCAAGGTGGGTGCGGGGACGGGGGCACGGTCGGCGACCGCGGCCTCGGTGTAGACGCCTCCGGGGGCCGAGACGGCGTCGTCGAAGAAGAGGTAGGGCACCGGGTCGGAGGTATGGGTGCGCAGGGCGCACGGGGTGGCGTGATCGGGGAGGAGCAAGATGCGGTGCCGTTCCCCGGCGAGCCCGTCGACGAGCGGGCCGATGATCTCGGCGTCCCACCGTTCGAGCGCGGCGACCTTCTCGGTGGCGTCGCCCTGATGTCCGGCCTCGTCGGTCGCCTCGACGTGCAAGAGGAAGAAGGGGCGGTCGACGAGCGACGCGAGGCAGGCGGCGGCTTGCGCCCCGTAGTCGTTGTCGTATCCCGCGGTCGCGCCGGCGACGTCGAGGACATCGAGGCCGGTAAGGACGCCGAGGCCACGCACGAGATCGACGGCCGAGCTGAGGCGGCCCTCGACCCCGAAGCGCGCCGCGAACGGGGGGAGGACGGGCAGGACCCCTTGGCCCCACAGCCAGATCTGGGTCGCGGGGCACTCGACGCGGGTCGCCGCAGCACGGACCACGGGCCCGGACGCGTCCATCAGCGCTCGCAGCTTGCCGGCGGCGGGGCCGGTGGGCAGGACCACCGGCTTGCCCGTCAGGTCGTGGGGCGGGGTGCACTGGGCGTCGCCCCAGTCCCGGGGCGCGACGCAGAGATGGCGGTACTCGACGCCGGGGAAGAACCGGATGCCGTCACGGCCGTCGCCGAGCGCGGCGTCGAGCGCGGCAACGATCGGGTGGCTCTGCTCGTCGGTCGGGTGGCCTCCGGCGAAGTCCACGAGGGTGTCGTCGGCGACGGTGACGAGGTTGCAGCGGAACGCGACCTCGTCGGATTCGAGAGGGACCCCCATGGCCGCAGCCTCGATCGGCGCCCGGCCGCTGTGGTACTCGGCGGGGTCGTACCCGAGGATCGCCATGTTGCCGACGTCGCTGCCCGGGGCCAGACCGTCGGGGATGACGGTCGCGCGGCCGACCTCGCTGCGGGCCGCGAGCCGGTCGAGGTTCGGCATCGCCGCGGCCTCGAGGGGCGTGCGCCCGCCGAGCTCCGCGAGGGGCTCGTCGGCGCAGCCATCGGGGACGAGCGCGACGTACTTCATCGGGTCATCGTACGTGGCCGGTCGTCACACCCCCGCGGTGATCCTGGGCCGCCGGGCGGGCTATCGGTACTGGGCTCGGACGGGCCCGTCGGGATCGTCGACCACACCCGAGTCGCGGCCCAGCCGCATCACCGCCCGGCGCGGCGCCTCGTAGCGCGGCCACGGGCCCAGCGTGTCGGTGTCCGCGGTCCCAAGCCGCGCGAAGGCGGCCCACGCGGCGCGGAGGCCGACGCCGAGGGTCTCGGCGTCACGGTCGTAGCCGACGGCGTCCCCCCACCCTTCGTGGTCGAAGGTGCCGAAGGTGAACGGGATGTCGACGGCGTGGGCCGCGCCGAGGCCGGGTGCGGCCCAGTCGAACCGGTACACGAACGCGGCGGCGCCGGTTGCGGCGCGGGCTTCCGCGACCTGGAGGTTCGGGATCCGCATCCGCGTGTCGGTCCGCACCGCGTCCCAGACGTCACCGCAGCTCGCGTCGGCGGCGAGCGCCGTCCGGTAGGCCGCAATGAGGGCGCCTGGGTCGGCGTCGGGCGCCAGGCGGCGGACGCGGCGTTGCAGACGCGCGTCGTCCAGCGTCGCCGCGGTGGGATCGGGGAAGAGGCGCAGCTCGTCGCGGGTCGTGCCGAGCAGCAGGTCGATCGCGGTGCCCCGTCCCGCCCGGAAGGCCGCTTGGACGTCCTGGTCGAGGAGCTGACCGTCGACGCCGGGCGCGAAGGGCATCGTGCCGGTCGCCGCGAATCGTTCGGCGAAGACCCGGTCTTGGGCGGCGAGCAGCGCGTCGACGGGCAGGTTCTGGAGGAGGGCGGTGTCGGCGCGGTCCACGCCGACGGCGGCGGCGAACGCGACCGCGGTGGCGCGCGCCTCGTCGGCGTCGAGCGTGTGGGGCTCGCCGCTCTGGGCGATGGCGCGGCGAACCGGCGGCGCCGTGGCCGCCGAGACGAGGTGCAGGATCGAGCCCGCGCCGGCGGATTCGCCGAACACGGTGATCGTCGCGGGGTCGCCGCCCAACGCGGCGGCGTGAGCGTGCACCCAGGAGAGGGCCGCGCGCTGGTCGTGCAGGCCGGCGTTGGCAACGACGTCGGTGTCGGGGCCGGCGTCAACCGGGTGGAGGAACCCGAGGGCGCCGATCCGGTAGTTGATGGTGACGACGACGAGGTCGTGCTCCGCGGCGAGGCGGGCGCCGTCATACACCGGCTGGCTGGACCCGCCGGTCGTGAACGCGCCGCCGTGGATCCACACCATCACGGGGCGGTGGCCGCGGAGGTCGGGTGTCCAGACATTGAGCGTGAGGCAGTCCTCGGCGGTGGCGCCCGGGGTGAAGGAGGGCAGGGGCGACGAGAGCCCGGCGCGCTGGGGCGCCGCGGGGCCGAACGTGTCGGCCCCGCGGACCCCGACCCACGGTGCCGCCGGGGCGGGGCGAGTCCAGCGCCGCGCGCCGACGGGGGGCGCGGCGTACGGCACACCGAGGAACCGGACCAGCGGGATGCCCGGGGGAGACGCGTCCAGGACCGTTCCTTCGAGGGTGCCGCTGACCGTCTCGACCCGGGGCGGCGTCACCGCGCCACCCCGTCGGCGCCGACTCGGCGACGTACGTCCTCCCGGAGCTCGCCCTTGGCCACCTTCCCACCGGACGAGCGGGGCAACGTGCCCACGACCACCAGGCGCTCGGGCCAGAGCTCCTTGCCCACCCCTCGACCGGCCAGATGCTCCCGCACCGCGTCGAGGTCGAGGCTCGCGCCGGGCCGGAGCTCGACATAGACGCAGACCCGCTCACCGAACACCGGGTCGGGCATCGCGACCGCGGCGGCGAGGACCACGTCGGGGTGACTGGCGACCTCGTCCTCGACTTGGGCGGCACTGATGTTCTTGCCGCCCCGGATGATGAAGTCCGAGGCGCGTCCCCGGACGGTCAGGTAGCCGTCGGTGTCGATCGAGCACCGGTCGCCCGTCAGCATCCAGCCATCCGTGGTGTACAGCGCGGCGTTCGCGTCCTCGTCGCGGTAGTAGCCGAGGCAGGTGAGGTCGCCGCGACACGCCGCGATGCCCGGTCCCCCGGTGGCCGTGACGTCGGTCCCGTCGTCGGCGAACAGCCGGACGTGCATCTCGGGGATCACGCGGCCCGCGGTTCGGAGACGCCGCGCCCGGCTGTCGGACAGCGTGGTGCGACTCAACGCGCCAGTCTCGTTCGACCCGTAGAACTGCAGCACCGCGCAGCCGGTGCGATCCTCGAACTCGGCGGCGCGCTGCTCGGGGACCATCTCGCCGCCCGTGAACAGGACACGCAGGCTGGAGAGGTCGTGGTGCTCCAGGTCGGGCGAGTTCAGCAGCATGATGAACTGGGTCGACACGGCGGCCAGGACCGAGACTCGCTCTCGAGCGATGAGCCCGAGGCACGCCTCGGGGTCGAAGCGGGTGGACACGACACACGGCACCCCGAGGAGCGTCGGTGTGACGTGGGCCGTCCACACGCCGAACCCGAACGGGGCGGGCAGCGCGCTGAGGAAGACGTCGTCGGACGACAGCTCGGCGGCGGCGACGGCGTGCTCATGGAACGCGAACCAGCGGCGCTGGTCGTGCATCACACACTTCGGCAGCCCGGTCGTGCCCGAGGTCGAGTTCAAGAGCCAAAGGTCGTCGGCCGCCAGGGCCCTCGCCTCGTCGGCCCTCGACATGGCGTCGGGCGGTGCGGGCTCGGTCTCGGCGACCGCGAGCCGACGCACGCCGGGGGGCGCCCCGTCGGGAGGGAGCTCCGGCGAGGCGAGGAGGACGGATGCTCGGGTGACGGTGAGCAGGTGCTCGACCTCGCGGCGCCCGGCGCGCGGGCCGATCCCGACGATGACCGCACCCACCCGCTCGTCGCCGAGGTAGCAGGCGTGCACCGCCGGCCCGTCGGGCACCAGGACCGCGACCCGGTCGCCCGGGCGGGTCCCCGCGTCGAGGAGCCGCCCCGCGATCCGGTCGGCGCGCTCGTGGTGCTGCCGCCAGGTGACCCGCTCGTGGTCACCGACGTACGCGACGCGGTCGGGCGTCTCCGACGCGCGAGCTGCGACGATCGCACTGAGCGTGGCCACGGAGCGGACGGTAGCCGTCGATCCGCGGGCCGGTTCAGTGGGTGCGGCGGGTCACGACCCCGGCGGCTCGGCGGGTGATTCCCGCGGGCAGCATCGCGGAGAACGCGGCCGCGACCGTGTTGAGGGGTCCTGGCGTGCACACGACACGTCCCCGGTCGTACGCGCGCAACGCGGCGGCGACGACGGTCTCGGGGTCTTGCCAGATGAGCTCGGGAGAGTGGTCGACGGGCAGGCCGGCCTGCTCGTGGAACTCCGTGTGGGTGTATCCCGGGGCGAGGACCATCGCCCGGACACCGGTGCCGCGCAGCTCCTCGTGCACCGCGTGGGTGAAGCTCGACACGAACGCCTTCGTCGCCCCGTAGGTCGCGCCCCACGGTGTGGGTTGGTAGCCCGCGACGGACGACACGTTGATCACCCCGCCGCGTCCCCGGGACACCATCGCGGCGAGCGCCGCTTGGGTCAGGCGGACCACGGCCACGACGTTGACGTGGATCTCGCGTTGCTCCGCGTCGGGCTCGAGCTCCCACAGGGCGCCGGCGGTGCCGAACCCCGCGTTGTTGACCAGCAGGTCGATCGGGCGGTCCGCGTCGCCGAGGCGCGCCGCGACCTGCTCGAGGCCGTCCGCGGTGGCGAGGTCGGCGACGAGCACCTCGGTCGTGCGGCCGTACCCGCGTTCGAGCTCGGCGGCGATGCCCCGGAGCCGGTCCTCGCGACGGGCGCTGAGCACCACGTCGTATCGGCGCGCCGCGAGGGCGCGGGCGAAGGCCAGGCCGATCCCCGAGGACGAGCCGGTCACCAGCGCGACAGGAGTGTGCATGCGCTCGAGACTAAGAGCCGGAGGCGACCACCGGCGGGGTCGTCAGAGGCCGACGGCGTCGGCCACCGGGCCCGCCTCGGCCGCGACGGGCTCACCGACCTGGACCTCGGCGACCGCCCGCTGCGGGTCCTTCAAGCCGTGGCCGGTGAGGGTGCAAACCACGACGTCGGAGGCGGTCACCGTCCCGTCCACGGCGGCCTGGAGGAGCCCGGCGACGGATGCGGCCGATGCGGGCTCGACGAAGACCCCGACCGTCGCGGCGAGCAGCCGGTACGCGTCCAGGATGGCGCGGTCGGTGAGGGCGCCGATGGCGCCACCCGATTCGTCGCGGGCCTCGAGTGCACCCGACCAGGACGCCGGGTTCCCGATCTGGATCGCGGTCGCGATGGTCTCGGGGTGCGGTACCGGCTCGCCGAGCACGATCGGTGCCGCGCCGGCGGCCTGCCAGCCGAGCATGCGAGGCCGGCGGGTCGCCTTCCCCGCGTCGGCATCCTCGCAGTAGCCGCGCCAGTAGGCGGTGATGTTTCCCGCGTTGCCGACCGGGATGGAGTGGACGGTGGGCGCGTCGCCGAGGACGTCGACGATCTCGAACGCGGCGGTCTTCTGCCCTTCGATGCGGACCGGATTGATGGAGTTCACGACCTCGACGCCGGGACGTTCGCCGAGCTCGCGGACCACGGTCAGCGCCTGGTCGAAGGTGCCTTGCACGGGTACGACGCGGGCACCGTGGATGAGCGCCTGGGCGAGCTTGCCGAGCGCGATCTGACCCGCCGGGAGCACGACGGCGCACAGGAGCCCAGCGCGGGCGGCGTACGCCGCGGCAGCCGCGGAGGTGTTCCCCGTCGATGCGCAGATGACCGCCTTGGCGCCTCGTTCCGCGGCTTTCGAAACGGCCAGTGTCATGCCACGGTCCTTGAACGACCCGGTGGGGTTCGCGCCCTCGATCTTGAGAAACACCTGCGCCACGCCCGCCCGTGACGCCAGGCGGGGCGCTTCGATGAGGGGCGTGTTGCCCTCCAGGAGGGTCACGACGGGTGTCGCGTCGGTGACGGGGAGCCGGTCGCGGAACGCCTCGATGACTCCCGGCCAGGGTCGGGTCATGGCCGCGAGCCGACGTCGCCGGTGACGCGCAACACGGATCCCACGCGATGGACCGGGTCGACTTCCCGGAGCGCGGCGAGCGTCGCGCGGAGGTCCTGCTCGCGGGCCCGGTGGGTGATGAACACGAGCCGGGCGTCGTCGCCCAGGCCCCGCTGTTCCATCGACTGGATGGACACGCCGTGGCGCCCGAACTCGCCCGCGATCGCGGCCAGCACCCCCGGTCGGTCGGCCACTTCCATAAAGAGGTAGAACTGCGATTCGGAGTCCCCGATGGGCCGGATCGGCCGGTCGACGAGGCCGGTGAGGGCGGCGCCCGTGCCGCCGGCGCCAAGGTTGCGAACGGCGTCGACCAGGTCGCCGAGCACCGCCGATGCGCTGGGACCACCGCCGGCACCTCGCCCGTAGAGCATCAACTCACCGACGGCCTCACCCTCGATGAACACCGCATTGAACGAATCGCGCACTGCGGCGAGCGGATGCTGCAGGGGGACCATCGCGGGGTGGACCCGCACCGCCACCGCGTCGTCGACCTCTTCGGCGACCGCGAGGAGCTTGACGACGTAGCCGAGCAAGCGCGCCGAGGCGATGTCGTCGTCGGAGATGCCCGTGATCCCCTCGGTGTGCACGTCGTCGAGACGGACCCGGGCCCCGAACGCCACGGTGGCGATGATGGCCGCCTTCGCCGCGGCGTCGTGCCCTTCCACGTCTGCCGTCGGGTCTGCCTCGGCGTAGCCGAGCGCCTGCGCGTCGGCGAGCGCCTCAGCGAACGAGCTTCCCTGCTCGGTCATGCGGGTGAGGATGTAGTTCGTCGTCCCGTTGACAATTCCCGTGACCCGCTTGATGCGGTCCCCGGCGAGCGACTCGCGCAGCGGGCGGATGAGGGGGATCCCACCCGCGACGGACGCCTCGAAGAGGAGGTCGACGCCGGCGGCGGCGGCGGCTTCGAACAGCTCGGGCCCGTGCGTGGCGATGAGCTCCTTGTTGCCCGTCACGACCGGCTTGCCCGCGCCGAGCGCCGCGGTGATGAGCGAACGCGCAGGCTCCACGCCACCGATGACCTCGACCACGACGTCGATGTCGGGGTCGATGACGATCGCCGCGGCATCGGTGGTGAACCGCTCAGCGGCGAGCTTCACGTCGCGGCGGCGCGTCGGGTCCTGGACCGCGACCCGGGTGATCTCGATCGGGACTCCGGCCCGGTTCGTGATGAGGTCGGCGTGCTCGTCGACGAGGCGCGCCAGCGCCGCGCCGACGTTGCCGCATCCGAGCAGTCCCACATGGATGGTGGTGTCCGACATCGTGATCAGTCTCCCACCGCGTCGAGGCGGAGGAGATCGTCGTCCGTTTCCCGCCGGACGACGACCCGGGCCCGGCCGTCCCGGACGAAGACAACGGCGGGCCGGGGCACCTTGTTGTAGTTGGACGCCATCGAGTACCCGTAAGCACCCGTGGTGGGGGTGGCGAGCAGGTCGCCGCGCTGCACGCCGGCGGGCAGCTGGGCGTTCGGGACGAGGACGTCGCCCTGCTCGCAGTGCTTGCCGACGACGCGACAGCGCAGCGGGCGGTCGTCGTCGATCCGTGCGGGGAGGTAGGCCTCGTATCCCGCGCCGTACAGCACCGGGCGGGGGTTGTCGCTCATGCCTCCGTCGACCGCGACATAGGTGCCGAACTCGGGAATCTCCTTGATCACCCCGACCCGGTAGAGGGTGATCGCGCATGGCGCGGCGATCGAACGGCCGGGCTCGACACGCAGCTCCGGGACCGGCCGCCCAGCGCGCGCGCCCCACCAGCGGTCCAGCGCGGCGCGCAGCGCACCGATGTAGGCGTCGACGTCCATCGGCGGGTCGTCCGCGAGGTACCGGGCGCCGAGGCCGCCGCCCAGGTTCAGCTCGCGGACGGCGACGCCCGCGGGGAGCTGGCCGGCGAGATCGGCGAGCACGGCGACGGCGCCATCCCACGGGTCGAGCCGCTGGATCTGGGACCCGATATGGCAGTGCATCCCGGCGAACCGCAGCTGGGAGCTCGCGGCGACCCGGTCGATGGCCGCCAGCGCGATTCCGTCACTGACCGTGAAGCCAAACTTCGAGTCTTCGGTCCCCGTCTCGATGTACTCATGGGTGTGGGCCTCGACACCCGGCGTGACCCGGACGAGGACCTCGGGGCGCGCGTCGAGATCACCGGCCAGCACGTCGAGATGGTCGAGCTCGTCGAACGAGTCGGCGACGATGCGCCCGACACCGCACGTCAGCGCGGCTCGGAGCTCGGTCTCCGACTTGTTGTTGCCGTGGAAGACCATCCGCTCGGCCGGAAAACCGGCGGTGAGCGCGACGTGGAGCTCACCGCCGGTCGCGACGTCGAGGTGCAACCCCTCCTCCGCCACGAGTCGCGCCATGGCCGCGCAGAGGAACGCCTTCGCGGCGTAGATCGCGCCGTTGGTGCCGAGCAGGTCCCGGTACTGGCGGCAGCGGCGACGCAGCTCGTCCTCGTCGTAGACGAACAGCGGGGTCCCGAACTCCGCGACGAGCGCGGCGTGGTCGATGTCCTGGAGTGCGGGCGGCACGAGCGAGCGGTCGATCGGCGCGTCGCTGATCACTCGTCGTCCCCGTCGGCACTCCGGCGCATCTCGTCGGGCGCGCCGACCCCGAGGAGACCGAGGGCGTTGACGAGCCCGATCCGCGATGCCTCCGCGAGCCAGAGTCGGGACTGGGTCAGCGCGACGTCGTCGGTGAGGACGCGGCAGTCGCGGTAGAAGCCGTGGAATCGGGCCGCGAAGTCTCGCACCCAGGTCGTGACGCGGTGGGGGGCGCGCCGCGCGGCGGCTTCGGAGACGACATCGGGATATTCGGCCAGGGCGCGGAGCAGGTCGAGCTCTCGGTCGTGGACCAGGGGCGCGAGGTCCATCTCGAGGATCGGGTTTCGGGTCACACGCTCGACGGCCGCTCGCCGCCCGATCGACGCGATCCGGGCGTGCGCGTACTGGACGTAATAGATCGGGTTCTCCATCGACTGCGCGGTGACGATGTCGAGGTCGAAGGTCTGTGGCGAGTCGACGCTTTGCAATAGGAACGTGAGGCGAGCCACGTCCGGGTCGACCTCGTCGAGGATGTCGGCGAGGGTGACGATGTTGCCGGTCCGGCGTGACATGCGGACCAGCTCGCCTCCCTGCATGAGCTTGACGAGCTGACCGAGGAGGACTTCGAGAGAATCGGGATGTCCGAGCGCGGCCAACCCGGCCCGCAGGGACTTGACCTGCCCGTGATGATCCGCGCCCCAGATGTCGATGAGATGCGACCAGCCTCGAGCGAGCTTGTCTCGGTGGTACGCGAGGTCGTTGCACAGGTAGGTGGTCGTCCCGTCCGACCGGACCAGGACCCGGTCGCGGCTGTCACCGAAGTCCGTGGCGCGCAGCCAGGTGGCGCCGTCCTGCTCGAAGGTGGCGCCGTCGTTCGTGAGATCGGCGAGGACCGCGGCGACGTCGCCCCGTTCGTGGAGGGTCCGCTCCGAGAACCAGGTGTCGAACTCGACACCGATGCGGGCGAGGTCCTCGCGGAGCTGGCGGACGACGTCGCGGTATCCCCACTCCCGGGCTTGCTCTTCAGTGACGCTGTCGGCGAGCTCGCCTCGCATCCGGACGGCCATCTCGGCGAGATACTCGCCCTGGTAGCCGTCCTCGGGTGGCTCCCGACCTTCGTAGCGGGCGAGGAGCGACGCGCCGAACGACTCGAGCTGACTCCCAGCGTCGTTGAGGTAGTACTCGCGGTGCACCTCGGCGCCTTGCGCGGCGAGGATGTTGGCGAGGGCGTCACCAACCGCCACCCAGCGGCCACCACCCGCGTGCAAGGGGCCGGTCGGGTTCGCCGACACGAACTCGAGGTTGATCCGCTCCCCCGCGAGGGCTTCGCTCCGGCCCCAGCGGATGTCGAGGGCCACGACCTCGCGCAGGACGTCGTGCAGCCAGGCCGGGTGCAGGAAGAGATTGATGAACCCGGGGCCCGCGACGTCGATGCGCTCGAGGTGGGGGGGTGGGGTCGCCTCGAGCGCGGTGACGAGCCGCCGCGCCACCTCGGGGGGGGACAGTCCCGCGCCCTTGGCGACTTGGAGGGCGACGCTCGTCGACCAGTCGCCGTGCTCGCGCTGCGTGCCCATCTCGAGCGCGATGCCCCCCGCCGGCTCGGGGAGGCCGGCGCCGTCGAGCGCGGTGCGCACGGAGTGCAGAAGCTGATCGCGAATCACGGGCAGATGCCCGGCGCAGGCGCACCGGGTACCGCATCGTACTGCTGTCCCCCGTGGGCACTCTGAGAACATTCGCCTACTGTTTTCACTGTGACGGCGGTCCCCGAACCTCCCCATCTCCGCGCGGTGACCTCACCGACCCCGGAGTCGCTAGCGGGCGACGGATTGGCGCTCGCGTACGCCGCGCTCGAGCGGGTCCGCTCCGAGCACCGTCTCCACCGTCTCAGTGTCGTCGTGGTCGATCCCGTCCTCGGCCACCAGGTGTTGGTGGTGCCGCGCGGGGAGCTCCCGGCGTCTGGCGATGATCGGGTGGGGTGGGCAGCCGAGCCGCCGATCGAGGAACCGTCAACGGATCTCGAGCTCGCGGTCGCGCTGTGCCGCACCGCGCTGCGCGTCGAGGTCCCAGCAAACCCGGTGGATTCCACCGAGCTGGCCCTCCGGCGCCTCGAGGGCGTCGAAGCCGTCGCGGTCGAAGGGGACGTGATCCGAATCCAGGTCGGCGCGTCGGCGTCGGCTCGGGTCGCCGCGGACGCCCTCGGTGTGGTGAGGGCCAATCTCGACCGCACGGTCGTGGTGGAGTTGACCCGGGCCGGCGGTAAGCCTGCCCCGGCGCCGCCCGAAGCGTCCCCGGCCTCGTCCGCGTTGGAGGTCGTCGCGGTCCGGACCGCCCCGGAATCGGGCGAGCTCGAGGTCCACCTGCGCGCCCGGGAGGTCCGCACGATCGGTCGTGCGTCGCTCACCCGAGGCCTCGTCGGTGCGGCCGAGGCCACGCTGGACGCATGGCACGCCCGGCCCGGGGCCCCGGCTCGACGCGTGACATGGGCCCGGGCGGTGGAGACCTCGGCCGACGGGCGCTTCGTGGTGGCGGTGGCCATCGAGGCGCCCGCCGCGACACCGGGAATGCGCCACGGCATCGGGACGGGACCGAACCCGGTTGAGGCAGCCGTGCACGCGACCGCCGATGCCCTCACGCGCTGAGCCGCGACGCGCGGGGCGGCGGACGGGCGAAGCGTTGCCGGCGTGGAGGTCGCCGAGCACGACCTCCACGGATCCCGCCAAACTCGCACCCTCGCAGCGCGCCGCTCGACGTTCGACGTTCCGAGCCGGTCAGGAGAACCGGCCAGTATCCTCAGGCTCCTGCCCTCGTCAGAGTGGAAGGCTTCCCACGCGACGACGACTGTGGCGGACATCGGGAACGGGTTGGTCGGATTCGGGAACGCGGCTCCGGCTCGTAGCGTGGAGTCCGTGATTGTCCTCGCCTGACACCTGGTCACCGGAAGCCAAGCCGCGTCAATGCGTGGACCTCGGAAGTGCGAGGTCTGCCGCGGCGCTCCGCTTAGCGTGGGCCGCCCGTTCGGTGCCGCTCGATAGCCGCGGCATAGGCATCTTCGAATTGGGGCACCAGCCCGGCCCAGGAGAGGCTGTCCCGCGCGTGGGCGAGCGCGTTCGCTCCGCGACGACCAAGCTCGGCCGGCCGATTGACTGCCTCGGTCAACCCGTCGGCGAGCGCGTCGACGTCGTCGGGCGCCACGAGCCAACCTGTCGGGCGCGCAGGATCGAGGTTGATCATCGACGGAAAGCCGCCGCTTTGGGTGGCGATCACCGGGAGGCCGACGGCCATCGCCTCGAGCGGCGCCTGGGGATACGAATCGTTGACCGAGGCCATGACGAGCGCGTCGCAAGCCGCCAGCCCGTGCGGCAGGTCATCGTGGCCTCGCCAGCCGGCGAAGAAGACGCCGTCCGCACCGACCTCCGTGGCAACCGTGACTGGGTGCTCGTCCTCCCACTCGCCGGGACTCCCACCCCACACCACCAGCGATCCCGTCCGTTCAAATCGTGCGCGGGCCCGCGCAAACGCGCGGATCAGCATGGGAACCCGCTTCCACGCCACGAACCGGCCGACGAAGATCAGCACCGTCGCGTCGCCGTCCGGCCCGAGGAGACGATCGAGGTCCTCCTCACGGTAGGCAACCGTCCCGGGTGCCCCGAGCTCATCCCACCCGTGAGGGTCCTCGACGAGCCAGCGCCGAAAGCTCGCTCGCCGCTCCGCAGGACTGATCGCCCTGGGTCGGAAGCGGTCAATGTCAACCCCGTTGGGGATCGTCGAGATTCGGTCGGGCTCAACGCCGAGGAGTTCGATCGCCGTTGCCCGCACCGGCGGAGACACCGCCACCAACTGGTCCGCAGCAGCCGCCTGCGCCCGAAGGTGCGACGCCCAGAACTCTCCGTATCGCCATCGGTCCCACCGGGTGGTGCGAACGAGCTCGGCCTGCGGGTCACTCAGCCTGGCGCGGTCGCTGCGCCAGTCGGGCACCACCTCGGTCATGTCGGCCAGCGTGGTGCCCAGCGCCGCAGCCACCGCGGCTCGTGCCTCGATCGCCTCGATGAGCCTGAGCTCGGTCCCGTGGAGATGCGCCAGCACCGGGACACGCGGCCAGCCGCGAGCAACCGCATCGTGCTGCGGGGTCAAATGGTGGAGGTGCAAGACGTCGGCCCCCTCGGCATCCGCAGCCGCAAATGGCGCCTCCCAAACCGACGAAAGGTGGTCGGCGAGTCCCGGCTCGACCGACGACAGCACAACGTCAGCCGTGTCGACCCGGTCCTCGTAAGAAGGCTGCATCGGCAAGGGTGCCGCGATTGCACTCCCGCCTGCTTGGAAGGCGTTCAGCGCATCCGTGTAGTCGACCTCGTGCACCTCGGCGCCTGCGAAGAACGTCGCCGCATGGGTCTCCGCCCCCGGGAGATCAAGGGACCCGCAAACGAGAGACACAGCCCAATCGGCTTCCGAGAGCGACGCGGACAGATAGCGCGCAACGTACGCCGAGCCGCCACGCGGGAAGAAGAGCAGCCCCATCACCACGCGTCCCTTGACCATGCGCGTGGACACCATGCCCGCTGGCACCACGACCCGTCCAGCCCTCGACAGCCAAGCCCTCACTGACCCTGAGCGCAGAACGCGTCCCTACGTTGGGACTCAGCGTCCCGGTGCGGGCTCCGTCTTCATCGTCGAGAGGAGCCCGTCGGCAGGTTCAGCGATGACCGCACCGCCTCCGAGATCGGAACTCGGGTGGACACGCTACTCGGGTGTGTATGGGGGCACTTCAACGAGCGTCTCGCTCCTGACAGCGTCGAGGCACATGCGGTCGTCGCGATGTCGCGGCCTGTCCGCACCACGGAGCGGAGGACCAAACAGTCCGCCACCGCCGGTGCGAGCGCACTCGGAACAAGCCGTACAATAAGAACCTGTGACGCTCACCGAACTCCAGCACATCGAGATCCACGGCCATAGCGTCGGCTATCGCAGCGGTGGGTCAGGGCCAGTCATCGTTCTCATCCATGGCATGGCCGGGAGCTCGGCGACATGGCGATTCGTCATGCCCGTGCTTGCCGAACACTTCACGGTCATTGCCCCCGATCTCGTCGGCCACGGCGAATCCGAAAAGCCGCGTGGCGACTACTCGCTGGGAGCCTTCGCGAGTGGCGTGCGCGATCTTCTGTTGGCATTGGGACATGAGCGTGCAACCTTGGTCGGACAATCACTTGGTGGCGGCGTTGCGATGCAATTCGCTTATCAGTTCCCAGAGCGCTGCGAACGCCTAGTGCTCGTGTCGAGCGGTGGATTGGGCGACGAGGTCAGCATCCTGTTGCGCTTGCTCGCGTTGCCGGGCGCAGAGCTCGTACTTCCGCTGGCGTGCACCAACTGGGTCCATGATGCCGGCGTGAGAGTCGCGGGTTGGCTCGCAACCATCGGCCTCCACACCGGCCCACACGTCACGGAGCTATGGCAGAGCTATGGGTCACTGGCAGATGCCAAGACGCGCACCGCGTTCGTACACACGCTGCGATCAGTCGTCGACGTCACAGGCCAACGCGTGAGCGCGGCCGATCGGCTCTACCTCGCCGGCGAACTACCAACACTGATTGTCTGGGGCGACCACGACAGCATCATCCCCGTCGACCAAGGTCGCACCACCCACGAAGCGATCCCGGGCAGTCGGCTCGAGATCTTCGAAGGCACCGGACACTTCCCGCACTGCGAACGTCCCGATCGCTTCTGCAAGGTCCTCATCGACTTCATGAACACGACCTCTCCGTCGGCGACTTCCGCGTCGCAATGGCGGGACCGGATGCTGGCCCGGACCACGTGACTCGATCTGCTAGCGCGCGACGGGCTAGCTGGATGCGCGAGACGCTCACCGAGGCCTGCGGCGCGCTCGCGCTCGACGACGATGCGCTGACCATCTCACTGTTCCTCCGCACACATCAACGCGCTGAGAACGTCCAGTAGCGGCGGGACTGAGGGGTTGGCGCGTTCGCGTCGAGTCAGGTCACCGACTGTCATCGCCGCCATTCATGGTGAGGTTGGGCGCCTTGGTCCCGAAGCGCGTCTCCAGGAACCGCAGCAAGGACATGCGGCCAAAGGCATCCGAGACGATGAGGCCGTCCTCAAGCACCACCCCCGCTCTGCTCCCATGCCCGCAGCGCACTGCTCGAGGCTCCCCAATCGATCGGGGACTCGCAGGTCGGGCACTCCGCGTCAGCATCCGTCACGAGATGACCGCAGTTAGAACAACGCAGCACAGCGTCGGGCTCGGCCTCGAAGATCACGGTTGCCCGGTCAGCCGGTGTCATGGCAGAGGCATCGTTCATAGGGTCGTTCTTGCTCGATAGCAGCATCTCGCCAATGCGGCAACCTCGACACTGTACGCGGACGACGGGTCGTACACGGGCCGAAAAAGGGTACCGCTGGTACAACGACTACCAACTCCCCCACCTCCCCCACCGCTACGGCGACCAGACCATCACCGTCAGGGTGCACGGCAACCCCGAAGACACCGCCGCAAGCTCAATCGCACTGAAGACGTCAAGCCCATCCCACCCACCGATCCTGACTTCGCCCGGCTGTGCCCCCGCCGCAACGACGCAGAATCAATCAACCGCAACATCGAAGACAGCCTCTGGGATCGGACGCGCCCACAGCATCGGCCATGCCCGCCAGCACCTCAACCTCCTCGGCTACGCCCTCATGGTGAACGGGCTCGCCGTCCACCGCCACCGGCGACACCGCACCCACCAACTCGCCGCATAGCTTCCCCCACCTCGAAGAGCCCTTCGCTTCAGCGCGCGCCGCGCCGACTGATGGCTCGCCCCAACGCCGCGACCGGGCTCCGTCGCCAGAATCGGGTTCCCCATCGCCGAGATCGTTGAAGAACGCCCCCCGGCTGCTGAGTCTTCTCCCAGGTATTCTCCATCCCTCGCCCTCGTAGCTCAGCGGATAGAGCATCGGCCTCCGGAGCCGTGTGCGCAGGTTCGAGTCCTGCCGAGGGCGCGCGGTCACGGCCACACATGGGTGGTCCTCGTGGGCCGTCGCGACGAGCTCGGAACATCGTGAGGCACGACGTGTCGCTCGCCGCGATGCCTCGCTGCCTCGGGGAGCCGCCGGCAATGGCCGAATAGCCTGGGGGCCGTCCGGCGCGGCCGGGCCTCGGAGGTGAGCATGGCGATCGCGACGGATATCGAGATTCGCCCGCTGAGCGGCTCGATCGGTGCCGAGGTGCAGGGCGTGGACCTGGCCAGCGAGCTCGACGACGAGGTCATCGCGACCATCCGGGCCCTATGGCTCGAGCATCTGGTGCTGTTCTTCCCGGACCAGGATCTGACGCCCGACCGCCAGCAGGCGTTCGCGGCGCGCTTCGGTGAGGTGACGGCCGCCCACCCCGTGGAACCCGCGCTCGAGGGGCACCCGCGGGTGCTGCCGGTGGACAGCGCGTCGGGTCAGACCGACTTCTGGCACACGGACGTGACGTTCATGGCCCGTCCCCCGATGGCGTCGTTGCTCTACGCGGTGCAGCTCCCCCCGGCGGGTGGCGACACGATGTGGGCCAACATGCGCGTCGCCTACGAGACGCTGGCCGAGCCGTTGCGCCGCCTGTGTGACGAGCTCAGCGCGTACCACTACGCGGCCGACTACGCCGAGGCGGTCGAGAACGGCGACGGCAAGGAGTGGGAGGGGGCGCCAGTCAAGAAGATGGTGCCCGTCGAGCACCCGGTGGTGCGGGTGCACCCCGAGACCGGCCAGCGCGCCCTGTTCGTCAATCCCGGGTTCACGGCACTCCTCAAGGGCTTCAACGGCCCGCAGTCCCAGGACCTGCTCCGGCTCCTGTACAAGCACGCCACCCAGCCGGAGCTGATCTGCCGTTACCACTGGAAGCCGGGCTCGGTGGCGTTCTGGGACAACCGGGCCACGATGCACTACGGGGTCCACGACTACGGGACGGCGCGTCGCATCATGCATCGCGTGACGTTGCAGGGCGATCGACCGTTCGGGCCGTCGTCTCCCAAGGCCGCCACCGTCACGGTCGCGGGGTGACCGCCGGCACCGACGCCGTCCGCCGGCCGGACCGGCGGGCAGCCCACGGTGCGGCCACGTACGATCCGCGCCCATGGAGCTGAACGGCAAGGCCGCGCTCGTCACGGGCGGCGCGTCGGGAATCGGGCGGGCCACCGCCGAGCGGTTCGCCGAGGAAGGCATGCGGGTCTGCATCGTGGACCTCGGTGACAACGGCGGCCGCGAGGTCGCCGAGTCACTCGGGGGGACCTTTCACGTGGCCGACGTCGGCGACCCGGCCCAGACCGACGCGGCGTTCGCGCACTGCGTCTCGGAGCTCGGTGGTGTCGACGTCGCGTTCCTGAACGCGGGAATCGCGATCGGTCACGCCGACATCGAGACGCTGCCCGACGACGAATACCGCCGCATCATGGGCGTGAACGTGGACGGGGTCGTGTACGGCGCCCGCGCCGCGGTGCGGGAGATGACCCGCGGGTCGGGTGGCGCGATCGTCGCGACGTCGTCGCTGGCAGGCCTGATCCCCTTCCCTCCGGACCCGGTCTATGACCTGACCAAGCACGCGGTCGTCGGGTTCATCCGCTCCCTGGCCCCCACCCTGGCGGCCAAGGGCATCACCGCCAACTGCGTGAACCCGGGGATGACGAACACCAACATCCTCAACGACGATGTCCGGGCGGCGTTCGCCGCTGCGGACTTCCCGCTGATGCCACCCACCCAGATCGCCGATGCCGTCGTGCACGCGGTCACGAGCGGCGAGACCGGCCACTGCTGGGTGTGCCAGCCGGGCCGGGAACCCGTCAGCTACGGCTTCCGGGACGTCCCGGGGCCCCGCACCGAGAGCGCCGCCGGCCGGAGACCTCCCGGCGTCGCCGATCGCGGGGGCGTGTTCGAGCGCCGCCCCACCGGCTGAGGGGTCCACCGGCCCGGACCAGCCAATCGATGACGTCTCCCTCAGGCCCGGTCCGTATCCTGGGTCCGTCCCGGCCGGCACCGAACGACCCCGGAGTGCCTCATGACGAACCCCGATCCCGACGGTGCGGATGGCGCGCCCGTCCAGCCCGAGGTCGTGGATTCGGAGGCCGTGCCCGTCGCCGGCCCGAGCGAGAACGGTGAGACGGTCACCAGTCCGACCAAGTTGATCCGCATCGCGACGATGGTCCGCACCATGCTCGACGAGGTGCGCCGCGCCCCCCTCGATGACGCCGGCCGCCGACGCCTTCGAGAGATCCACGAGAAGTCCCTCTCCGAGCTGCAAGGGGTCCTGTCCCCCGAGCTGCAGAAGGAGCTCAGCGACGTCGTCCTCCCGCTCACGAGCGATGCGCCGACGGAGTCCGAGCTGCGCCTCGCCCAGGCCCAGCTCGTCGGCTGGCTCGAGGGACTGTTCCACGGGATCCAGGCCACCCTCTTCACGCAGCAGGCCTCGGCGCAAGGCCAGCTCGACGAGATGCGACGCCGCCGGGCCCTGGAATCCGCGCAGGCGTTCGGACCACCCGAGACGCCGACGAGCGGCTACCTCTAGATCGATGTCCACCGCCGAGCTGTTCGCGAACGACTGGTCACCCGACGGGTGGCGGCGTCGGCCCGCGCAGCAGCAGCCCGACTGGCCCGACGCCGACGCCGTCGCGCAGGTCGAGGAGGAGCTGCGGGCTCTCCCGCCGCTGGTGTTCGCCGGCGAGGCGGACACGCTGAAGGAGTCGCTCGCCGCGGCGCAAGACGGCCGCGCGTTCCTGCTCGTCGCGGGCGATTGCGCCGAGTCGTTCCAGGCGTTCTCGGCGGATGCCATCCGCGACAAGCTGCGCGTGATCCTGCAGATGTCGGTGGTTCTCACCTACGGGACCGGGGTCCCGACCATCAAGGTGGGTCGGATCGCCGGGCAGTTCACCAAGCCACGGTCCTCGGCGACGGAAGCCCGCGGTGACGTCGAGCTGCCATCGTTCCGGGGCGACACCATCAACGACTTCGCCTTCGAGGAGTTCGCCCGCCGGCCGGACCCGGTCCGTCTGGTGCGCGCGTACCACCAGTCCGCCGCGACGCTGAACCTCGTCCGGGCATTCGCCAAAGGCGGGTTCGCCGATCTCGCCCGGGTGCACGCCTGGAACCAGGAGTTCGTCGCTGCCAGCCCCGAGGGCCGCCGCTACGACATCCTCGCCGGCGAGATCGAGCGCGCCTTGCGGTTCATGCGGGCCTGCGGCATCGACCTCGAAGCGGAGCTCGCGCTCCACCAGGTCGACATCTGGACGGCGCACGAGGCGCTCCTCCTCGAGTACGAAGAGGCGCTGACCCGACGCGACAGCATCAGCGGAGACTGGTACGACTGCTCGGCCCATCTGCTCTGGGTCGGCGAACGGACCCGCCAGCCCACGGGCGCGCACGTCGAGTTCCTCGCCGGCGTGCAGAACCCGCTCGGGGTGAAGCTCGGCCCGACCACGACCCCCGACGAGGTCATCTCCCTCTGCGAGCGTCTCAACCCACGCCGAGAGCCGGGACGGCTGGTGCTCTTCTCGCGGATGGGCGCCGACCAGGTCGCGGAGGCGCTCCCGCCGCTGCTGCGGGCCGTCCGCCAGACCGGCCACCCAGTCCTCTGGGCGTGCGACCCGATGCACGGGAACACCTTCGTGCACAGCAGCGGCTACAAGACCCGACGCTTCGACGACGTGCTCCGCGAGCTGCGCGGGTTCTTCGCCGCCTGCGAAGCCGCCGACGTCGCCGCCGGCGGCGTGCACATCGAGCTGACCGGCGAGAACGTGACCGAGTGCCTCGGCGGCAGCGAAGAGGTCCTCGACGAGCACCTCGAGCAGCGCTACGAGACGGTGTGCGACCCCCGCCTCAACGCCCGCCAGTCGCTCGACCTGGCGTTCAACGTCGCCGGTCTGCTGCGACGCTGACGGACCACCCGTCCGACGGTCCTCAGGATGATCCGACCCGGGGTGTGCAGCGCGACCATGGCGCCATGAGCGTCCCCGATAGCGGTATGAACCAGGGGCTCCTCGAAGATCTGTACGCCCGCTACCGCGTCGACCCGACCTCGGTTCCGGAGCGGTGGCGCCGCTACTTCGAACCCAAGAGCGGAGACGGAGACGGCACGCGACCCCCTCCCTCGCCTCCGCCGTCTCCCGCCCCCGCGGGGCCCGCGGCCTCGATCGAGGCGCCCGACACCCGCGTGCCGCCACCACCCCCGGACGGCAGTGCCGCCACTCCCCCAGCGGCGCCGCCCGCCGCGCCGCCGACGCCGGACGCGGCGACGTTCGCCTCCGCCGACGAAGCCGAGCCGCTGCGCGGCGCGGCGGCCCGCACGGTCGAGAACATGGAGGCATCCCTCGAGGTCCCCACCGCGACGTCGGTGCGGACCGTCCCGGCGAAGCTGCTCGAGGTCAACCGGCAGATCCTGAACAACCACCTCGGCCGCAACGGCCGCGGCAAGGTCAGCTTCACGCACCTCATCGCGTTCGCCGTCGTCCAGGCCCTGCGTGACTTCCCCGGATTGAACGCGACGTACGAGCAGCTCGACGGCAAACCGACGATCACCCATCACGCGCACGTGAACCTCGGTTTGGCGGTCGACCTGACCCGACGCGACGGCGCCCGCACGCTCCTCGTCCCCAACATCAAGGACGCCGAACAGCTGGACTTCGTCGATTTCTGGTCCCGGTATGAGGACCTCATCGCCAAGATCCGCGCCGGGAAGGTCACCCCCGACGACTTCGTCGGCACCACCGGCACGATCACGAACCCCGGGATGATCGGCACGATCCACTCCGTCCCGAGGCTCATGACCGGACAGGGCTTCATCGTCGGGGTCGGCTCGATCGGCTACCCCGCCGAGTACGAAGGCGCCGATCCCCAGATGCTCGCCGAGATCGGCGTCAGCAAGGTGACGACGCTCACCAACACCTATGACCACCGCATCATCGGCGGAGCCGAGAGCGGCGAGTTCCTGCGCCGCATCCATCATCTCCTCCTCGGAGACGACGGCTACTACGACGCGATCTTCCGTAGCCTCGAGGTGCCCTACGAGCCGGCCCGCTGGCACGCCGATCAGAGCATGCTGCGCGACCCCGCGGCGACCACCGACAAGATCGTGCACGTCCACCAGCTGATCAACATGTACCGCGTCCGCGGGCACCTCATGGCGAACCTCGACCCGCTCGGCCGCACGGAGCCCCGCACCCACCCCGAACTCGACATCGGCCACTACGGCCTGTCGATCTGGGATCTCGAGCGCGAGTTCCCGATCGGGTCCCTCGGCGCAGGCCGCCGCCCGGAGGGAACGATGCCGTTGCGTGACATCCTCGGGGTGCTCCGCGACGCGTACGCGCGCACCATTGGTGTCGAGTACATGCACATCCAGGAGCCGGACCAGAAGTCCTGGATCCAGGAGCACGTGGAAGGCCCTTCGGAGCCGAGCACGGCCGACGACAAGATCCGCATCGTCCGGATGCTGAACGCCGCCGAGGCGTTCGAGCGGTTCCTGGGCGCGAAGTACCTGGGGCAGAAGCGGTTCAGCCTCGAGGGCGCCGAGACCTTGATCCCGATGCTGGACACGCTGTGCAGCGAAGCGGCCGACGGCGGCATGACCGAGCTGGTCATGGGGATGGCGCACCGCGGCCGGCTGAACGTGCTGGCCAACGTCTTGGGCAAGTCGTACGCCCAGATCTTCCGCGAGTTCGAAGGCGAGCTCGACCCGTCCAGCACCCAAGGGTCGGGGGACGTGAAGTACCACGTCGGCCAGACCGGCAAGCACCGGTCACCGAGGGGCCACGAGGTGCTGCTGCGCCTCGCGGCGAACCCGAGCCACCTCGAGGCCGTCGACCCGGTCGTCGAAGGCATGGCCCGAGCCTCGGCAGAACGGCTCGGCGATCCCGTCGACGCCGTCCTGCCCGTGCTGGTGCACGGCGACGCCGCCTTCGCGGGCCAAGGCGTCGTGGCCGAGACGTTCAACCTCTCCGAGGTCGAGGGCTACGACGTCGGCGGCACCATCCACGTCGTGGTCAACAACCAGCTGGGGTTCACGACCTCACCGGAATCGGGGCGCTCCGGCGTGTACGCGACCGACGTGGCCAAGATGGTGCAGGCACCCATCTTCCACGTGAACGGCGACGACCCCGAGGCCTGCGTGCGCGTCATCCGCCTCGCGTACGCGTTCCGCCAGGCGTTCCACAAGGACGTCGTCGTCGACCTGGTCTGCTACCGCCGGTACGGGCACAACGAGGCCGACGAGCCGGCCTTCACCCAGCCGCACATGTACGCGCTCATCGGCACACACCCGTCGATCCGGCAGCGGTACACCGAACAGCTCGTGAACCGCGGGGACCTGACCGCGGAGGAGGCCGAGGCCACAACCGCTGACTTCCGCGCCCGCCTCGACCGGGCGTTCGAGGAGACCCACGAGCCCCACAACACCGGGATCGACCCCGACGCGGAGCTGCTCGACGTGAACGAGCCCACCGAGCCCGCCGCCCCCGTCGCCACCGCGGCGGACCGCACGGTCCTCGACCGGGTCGTCGAGGGGCTCAGCACCTGGCCCGACACCTTCCACGTCCACCCGAAGCTGGAGCGGCTCCTCCTCGCCCAGCGCGACGCGTACCGCAGCGGGACAGTCGAGTGGGCACTGGCCGAATCGTTGGCGTTTGGGTCGCTGGTGCTCGAAGGGACTCCGGTGCGCGTCGCGGGCCAGGACACCCGCCGGGGGACGTTCAGCCAGCGGCACGGAGTCCTCGTCGACGTCGTCAACGAGGTCGAATACGTCCCGCTCCGTCACCTCGCGCCGGGTCAGGCCCCGTTCCGCCTGTACGACACGGTGCTGTCCGAGTACGCCGCACTCGGGTTCGAGTACGGGTACTCGGTCGCCGCGCCGGAGTCGTTCACCGCATGGGAGGCCCAGTTCGGTGACTTCATGAACGCGGCGCAAGTCACGATCGACCAGTTCATCGTCGCCGCCGAGGACAAGAGGGGACAGCGTTCCGCCCTGACCATCCTGCTGCCGCACGGCTTCGAAGGCCAGGGCCCCGACCACTCGAGCGCCCGCATCGAGCGGTTCCTGGCCCAGTGCGCCGACGACAACCTCCGGGTGGTGTACCCGTCCACCGCGGCGCAGTACTTCCACGCGTTGCGCCGTCAGGTCCGGGCCGGACGGCGGGTGCCGCTCGTGTGCTTCACCCCCAAGCGGTACCTGCGGATGGCCCAGACCCGTTCGACCGTCGAGCAGCTCACCAACGACACCTTCCATCGGGTGCTCGACGACCGCAACACCGACCTGGACCCGGCCACGGTCCGGCGGGTGCTGCTCTGCACCGGCAAGCTCGCCCACGAGCTGATGGACGCCCGCGACAAGGCCCACAGCCCCGTCGCGGTGATCCGCCTCGAGCAGCTCTACCCGTGGCCCGAACCCGAGCTGCTCGCCACACTCGGCCGCTACCCGAGCACGGCGCAATTGTGGTGGGTGCAGGAGGAGCCGGCGAACATGGGGGCCTGGTCGTTCGTCGACGGCGCCTTGCGCCGCTCGCTCGGCGACACCCGCCACTGGGCCCACATCGCCCGGCACGCCAGCGCGAGCCCCGCCACCGGGAGCCCGAAGGTCCACGAGCGGGAGCAACAGGCCGTCGTCGACGCCGCGGTCGGCGGCGTCTGACACCGGTCGGTTCAGACCGTCCGAACGGACGCCCCCGCGTCGGCGCGCAGCCATCCGAGGACCGCGTCCACGACCCCGTCCGCGTACCGCTCGTCGAGGCGGCCCCGGACCACGAGCTGCCGGTAGAAGATCGGTCCCGCGAGCAGATCGGCGACCATATGCCCGTCGGTGTCGTCGGTCAGCTCCCCGCGTGCCACGGCCCGCGCCACGGCTCGGACGGTGTGCTCACGGCGCGCCGCGATGAAGCGGCGATGCTCATCGGCGAGCTGCGCGCAGCGGGGCAGCGCGGCCACCAGCTCGGGAACGCACCGGCCCGCGACCGTCCCAGTGAGGAGGTGGACGAGGTTCCGCCCGATGGCCTGCAGATCACCGCGCAGTGAGCCGGTGTCCGCCTCCGGGGCCGCGGTGCTGCTGAGGCACGACACGGCACGCATCACCAGCTCCGGTTTGCCCGGGTAACGGCGGTACACGGTGGCCTTCCCCACCCCGGCACGCGCCGCGACGGCCTCCATGGTGAGACCGTCGAAACCGTCCTCGGCGAAGACGGCCAACGCGGCGTCCACGATCGCCTGGTCGGCTTCGACGCTGCGGGGCCGACCCGGACGAGCCGGCTCCGTCACGGTGTGCGGGCGGGCGCCGACGGGACACGCTCCGCCTGGTCCCGTCCCGCGCCGTTGCCGTCCCGGCCGGCGCCGGTCGCGGCGGGCGCCGAGGTCGGCGGCGCCGCCGGGTGGCGGTGAGCGTCGAAGTCGGCGGCTTGACGTTCGACGTCGCCGGCGTCGGCGCGCGCCGGCAACCAGATCAGTACCGCGATGATCCCGACCGCCGAGGCCGCGGCCCCGACGTAGAGCCCGTTGTGGAACCCGTCGATGAACGCGGTCTTGGCGAGCGCGACGAAGGGCTGCCCCGCGGCCGCGGGGAGATGCTGCGCGGCCTGCAACGCGGCGCCGAGCGACGACTTGGCCAGCGCCACCGCGTTCGCCGGCACCGGCTTGCCTCGGAGCGCGGAGACGATCTGGGACCCGTAGATCGACGAGAACACGCTGCCGATGACCGCGACACCGACGGCGCCACCGACCTGGCGGGTCGTGTCGTTCACCGCGGAGCCGACACCCGCCCGGGAGAGCGGGAGCGAGCCCATGATCGATTCGGTGGCGGGACTCATGGTGAGGGCCATCCCGGTGGCGGCGAGCGCCATGCGCCACGCGATGTCGAGGTACGGCGTGGTGGCACCGACGCCACCGAGCAGCAGCAGGCCGGCCGAGACGCAGAGCAGACCGAGCGCGACGGTGAGCTTCGTGCCGATCCGGTCCACGAGCTTGGGGCTCAACGGCGCGATGACCATCATCGGGATCGCGAACGCCAGGAGCCGGATCCCGGTCTGCAACGGTGTGTAGCCGAGCACGAACTGCAGGTACTGGGTCAGGAGGAAGATAGAGCCGAACATCGCGAAGAACGTGATCGCGATGGCGCCGCTGGCGCCGCTGAACCGAGGGTTCTTCCAGAAGCCGATGTCGAGCATGGGGTGATCGACTCGGCGTTCCCAGAGGAAGAAGGTCGCCATGACGACCCCGCCGATAGCGAAGAAGACGAGCGTCGACGTCGCGGTCCACCCCTTCGTGGGGGCCTCGATGACCGCGTAGAGCAGGGCGCTCAGCCCGATGATCGACAGTGCGGCGCCGACGAGGTCGAGGCGGGGCGCGCCGGGGTCCTTCGAGTTGGGGATCAGGTAGATCCCGGCGACGATCCCGAACGCCACGATGGGCAGGTTCACGAGGAAGATCGAACCCCAGTAGAAGTGCTCAAGGAGGAACCCGCCGGTGAGGGGCCCGAGCGCGACGCCGACTCCCGCGGTCGCGGCCCACACGCCGATGGCCTTCGGTCGCTCGTCCGCGGGGAACACGTTGGTGATGATCGACAACGTCGCCGGCATGATCAGCGCGCCCCCGATGCCCATGAACGCGCGGCTGGCGATGAGCTGGTCGGCGGACCCGGCGAGCGCGGACAGCAGCGACCCGGCGCCGAACACGAGGAACCCGGCCTGCAGCGCGGGGCGGCGCCCGTACTTGTCACCGACGCTGCCCATCGTGAGGAGCAGCCCGGCGAACACGAGCGTGTACGAGTCGACCATCCACTGCAGCTGACTGTTCGACGCGTGCAGGGTGTCGACGATCGTCGGCAACGCCACGTTCAGGATCGAGTTGTCGAGCACGATCACGATGAGGCTGAAGCACAACACGACGAGGATCAGCCACCGTCGCTCGTGGGCCTTCGCCTGGACTCGGTCTGAGAGCGTCATGCGGTCCTCGGTTCCACCGGCGGGGGTTCCAGCAGCGCAACACGATCGTTTCGGAACGGGGGCGTTCCGTTTCCCGGCACCCTACGACCGTCGGTCGGGAGCGACAATGTGACGGACGTCACCGGCCCACGGCCGGGTCGTCAGCCGCCGGCGGCGTCGATGGCCTCGAGGGCCCGCTGGACCGCGCCCTCGGACGCGTTCGTGAGCGGGAGCCGCACGTCGGGGGTCGGGATGAGACCCTGGGCGTGGAGCACCCCCTTGAACACGGCGGGGTTGGGCTCGGCGAAGCAGGCCCGCGTGACCCCGAGGAGCGCTTCGTGGTGGGCTCGACCCTCGTCGACCTTGCCGGCCAGACCACACTCGGTCATCTCCACGAACCGGCGGGTGCAAACGTGCGCCGCGGCGGAGATCGCCCCGGCCCCGCCCAGCAGCACCAACGGGAACATGAAGGGGTCGTCCCCGCCGAGGACCGCGAACCCGGCTGGGGACTCGGCGAGGAGCTGCAACGACCCGTCGTCGATGGCGCCGACGGCTTGCTTGACCCCGATGATGTTCGGGGTGCGGGCGAGCCGGAGCAGCCCGTCGGGCTCGAGGAGCCGGCCGGTGCGGCTCGGGATGTTGTAGAGGACGACGGGCACGGGGCTCGCGGCGGCGATCGCCTCGAAGTGGGCGACGATGCCGGCTTGACCGGGCCGGAGGTAATACGGGACGACGCAGAGCGCGGCGCGGGCTTCGGGCACCGCGGCGAGCGCCTGCGTCGAGGCGATCGTCGCGTGGGTGTTGTTCGTCCCGACCCCGACGATCATCGGCGCGTCGCGCTCGCGGCAGACGCGGGCGCAGGCCTCCACGACCGCGGCCTGCTCGTCGTGGTCGAGGAGCGGCGTCTCCCCCGTCGTGCCGAGCGGGACCAGCCCCGCGACGCCAGCGTCGAGATAGGTGTGCGCGAGACGCTCGAGCGCGTCGAGCGCGACGCGGCCGTCCGACGAGAACGGGGTGATGAGCGGGACGTAGACGCCGCGTAACGACACGTCGTTGGCCACAAAGCGAAGGGTAGCCTCCGCGGGCATGTCCGACCTCTGGCGAATTCTGTTGACCGTCGTCGTCGGCTTCGGCACCGGTGTGCTCTCGGGGATGTTCGGCATCGGGGGGGCCGTGGTCTCCACACCGGCGATCCGGGTGCTCGGCGCGACGCCGCTCGCCGCGGTCGGGTCGACGATCCCCTCCGTCCTTCCCTCGGCGGTGACCGGGACGATCCGCTACCGCCGCGCCGGGCTCATCCACTGGCGCATCGTCGTCTGGACGTCCGCCGCGGGCGTGATCGCCGCCGTCGGGGGCGCGCTCCTGACCTCGGTCGTCCCCGGCAACGGGCATCCCCTCATGATCCTGACCGCGGCGATGGTCGGGTTCAGCGCCTACCGGCTCAGCCGGCCGGTCGAGATCCCCGAACCGGAGCAGATCGTTCCGTTGGAAGGAGCCACCGACGCCGGGCCGGGCACGGCGCGGTCCCACGAAGGCTCCCGGCGCGACGAGGCGTGGCGGCTGCTGGTCATCGGGACCGCGGCGGGCGGGTTGAGCGGCCTGCTCGGCATCGGTGGCGGGGTGCTGATGGTCCCGTTGTTCACCAGCTGGGTTCGGCTGTCGATCAAGGAGGCGCTGGCGACGTCGCTCGCGTGCGTCGGCGTGCTGGCCATCCCGGGGATGATCACCCACGCCGCGTTGGGACACATCGACTGGCTCTTCGCGCTGCCGCTCTGCGTCAGCGTCGTCCCCGGCGCCCGGCTCGGCGCGCATCTGACGCTGCGGTCC